>NZ_JBIWFI010000019.1:127449-143021 GCF_044762985.1 Streptomyces sp. NPDC096339
CTCCGGGTGGCGGTAACAACACTCCCAACACTCCGAACACGCCCAACACCCCCAACACTCCGGGGTGAGTCGTAAGCACAACGCCGGCGCCGCGCAGTGAAGCCACTGCGCGGCGCCGGCATGTGGTCTGTGGTTCTGGAGCCCCTTGATTGAGGGTGCCTTGCAGGACGACTACGTGTTGGGGGTGTTCGGGGTGTTGGGCGTGTTGGGCGTGTTGGGTGTATTGGGGGTGTTCGGGGTGTTGGGCGTATTCGGGGTATTCGGCGTGTTCGGGGTGTTGGGCGTATTCGGGGTGTTGGGGGTGTTGGGCGTGTTCGGGGTGCCCGACGTGCTGGACGCGTACGGGGCGTACGGTGCATATGGCGTGTACTGCGCATAGGGCGCGTACAGGGTGTACGGGCCGTATGCGCCCTGTAGTGACATCGGCATGCCCGTAGTCGCGGGAGCCGCCTGCGTGAGGTGGGTGGTCTGCGACGCCTGGGCCGTGTAGGGAAGGCGGGGGAGTCGCGGGAGGCGGGGGAGCTCCGGGAGTGGCGGTAGCTGCGGTAGCTGGAGCAGTCGCGGCTGGGCCGTCGACCGGGTCCGGCCGCCGTCGGGGCCGTCACCCGCAGCCGCGTGGGCGGCTCCCGCCCCCAGGGCGGCCAGGGCCCCCGCCGTCACCGTGGCGATCACGACCTGCTGAAGCTTGCGCATGTACCCTCCGTGGCTCTGCTTCCGCGCGCACTCGGTCACGGAGTGCACGGACTCGATCACCAAAAGTACAGAGAGGGGCGGGTTCCCACCGGCTTGAAGGCTCGCGTCGTTGCTCCGTCACCCGTTCGTTCCCTTTCGGTGCGCCGCGCCGCCCGCGAACAGCCCGAAGGCCCGGCCCTCGCGGTTGCGGGGGCCGGGCCTTCGGTCAGTGCAGCGGGTGTCAGGCCTCGAAGACCTCGTTCAGCAGCTGCTGCTGCTCCGCCTGGTGGCGCTTCGCGGAGCCCACCGCCGGCGACGAGCCGTGCGGGCGCGAGATGCGCCGCAGGCGCTCGCCCGCCGGGACGTCCGCGCCGACCGCCAGGTCGAGGTGGTCGATCAGGTTCAGCGCGATGAACGGCCACGCACCCTGGTTCGCCGGCTCCTCCTGCGCCCAGATGTACTTCGCGGCGTTCGGGAACTTGGCGATCTCCGCCTGGAGCTCCGCACCCGGCAGCGGGTACAGGCGCTCGATGCGGATGATGGCGGTGTCGGTGATACCGCGCTTCTCCCGCTCGGCCTCCAGGTCGTAGTAGACCTTGCCCGCGCAGAAGACGACCTTGCGGACCGCGTTCGCGTCCACCGTCGTGTCGCCGATGACCGGACGGAACGAACCGGTCGTGAACTCCTCCGCCTTCGACGCCGCGGCCTTCAGACGCAGCATCGACTTCGGGGTGAAGACGACCAGCGGCTTGTGGTGCGGGTTGTGGACCTGCCAGCGCAGCAGGTGGAAGTAGTTCGACGGCAGCGTGGGCATGGCCACCGTCATGTTGTTCTGCGCGCACAGCTGGAGGAAGCGCTCCGGGCGGGCGGACGAGTGGTCCGGGCCCTGGCCCTCGTAGCCGTGGGGGAGGAGGAGCGTGACGCCGCTGGTCTGGCCCCACTTCTGCTCCGCCGAGGAGATGAACTCGTCGACGACGGTCTGCGCGCCGTTGACGAAGTCACCGAACTGGGCTTCCCAGAGGACCAGCGCGTCCGGACGGGCCAGCGAGTAGCCGTACTCGAAGCCCATGGCCGCGTACTCGGAGAGCAGCGAGTCGTAGACGTTGTAGCGGGCCTGGTCGTCCGACAGGTACAGGAGCGGGGTGTAGTCCTCGCCCGTCTCCCGGTCGATGAGGACCGCGTGGCGCTGGCCGAAGGTGCCGCGGCGGGAGTCCTGGCCGGACAGCCGGACCGGGGTGCCCTCCATCAGCAGCGAACCGAAGGCCAGGGTCTCGCCGAAGCCCCAGTCGATGGTGCCGTCGTCGATCATCGCCGCGCGGCGCTGCAGCTGGGGCAGCAGACGCGGATGGACGGTGACGCCCTCGGGGATGTTGACCTGGGACTCCGCGATGCGCTTGACGACGTCCTGCGAGATCGCCGTGTTCACGGTCACCGGGAACTCGGCCTGCGCGGCCGGGGAGACCGGCGGGGCGATCGCGGGCTGCGTGGCGGCCTCGCGGACCTCCGCGAAGACCTTCTCCAGCTGGCCCTGGAAGTCCTGCAGCGCCTGCTCGGCCTCTTCGAGGGTGATGTCGCCGCGACCGATGAGGGACTCGGTGTACAGCTTGCGCACCGAGCGCTTCTTGTCGATCAGGTCGTACATCAGCGGCTGCGTGAACGCCGGGTTGTCCGACTCGTTGTGACCGCGGCGGCGGTAGCAGATGAGGTCGATGACCACGTCCTTGTTGAACGCCTGGCGGAACTCGAAGGCCAGACGGGCAACGCGCACGACCGCTTCCGGGTCGTCGCCGTTCACGTGGAAGATCGGCGCCTCGATCATGCGGGCCACGTCGGTCGCGTACATCGAGGAACGCGAGGACTCCGGGGCGGCGGTGAAGCCGACCTGGTTGTTGATGACCACGTGCACCGTGCCGCCGGTGCGGTAGCCGCGCAGCTGGGACATGTTCAGCGTCTCGGCGACCACGCCCTGGCCGGCGAAGGCCGCGTCACCGTGCAGGGCCAGCGGGAGGACCGTGAAGTCCGTGCCGCCCTTGTTGATGACGTCCTGCTTGGCGCGGGCGACACCCTCCAGGACCGGGTCGACGGCCTCCAGGTGCGAGGGGTTGGCGACGAGCGAGACCTTGATCTGCTCGCCGTCCAGGCCCGTGAACGTGCCCTCGGCGCCCAGGTGGTACTTCACGTCGCCGGAGCCGTGCATCGACTTCGGGTCGAGGTTGCCCTCGAACTCGCGGAAGATCTGCGCGTACGACTTGCCGACGATGTTCGCGAGGACGTTCAGACGGCCGCGGTGGGCCATGCCGATGACGACCTCTTCGAGGCGGGCCTCGGCGGCCGAGTCGATGACGGCGTCGAGCAGCGGGATGACGGACTCGCCGCCCTCCAGGGAGAACCGCTTCTGGCCGACGTACTTCGTCTGCAGGAAGGTCTCGAAGGCCTCGGCCGCGTTCAGGCGGCGCAGGATGCGCAGCTGCTCCTCGCGCTCCGGCTTGGTGTGCGGGCGCTCGATGCGGTCCTGGATCCAGCGGCGCTGCTTCGGGTCCTGGATGTGCATGAACTCGACGCCGGTGGTGCGGCAGTACGAGTCGCGCAGCACGCCGAGGATGTCGCGGAGCTTCATCATCGACTTGCCGGAGAAGCCGCCGACCGCGAACTCGCGCTCCAGGTCCCACAGGGTGAGGCCGTGCTCGGTGATGTCGAGGTCGGGGTGCTTGCGCTGCTTGTACTCCAGCGGGTCGGTGTCGGCCATGACGTGGCCGCGGACCCGGTAGGAGTGGATCAGCTCGAAGACGCGGGCGGCCTTCGTGACGTCGTCGTCGTGCGAGGCGTCGATGTCCCGGAGCCAGCGGACGGGCTCGTACGGGATGCGCAGCGCCTCGAAGACGTCGTCGTAGAAGCCGTTCTCGCCGAGCAGCAGGTTCGCGACGATGCGCAGGAACTCGCCGGAGGCCGCGCCCTGGATGACCCGGTGGTCGTAGGTCGAGGTCAGGGTCATGACCTTGGAGATGCCCAGCTTGTTCAGGGTGTCCTGCGAAGTGCCCTGGAACTCGGCGGGGTAGTCCATGGAGCCGACGCCCATGATGACGGACTGACCGGGCATCAGGCGGGGCACGGAGTGAACGGTGCCCAGGCCGCCGGGGTTGGTGAGGGAGACCGTCACGCCGGTGAAGTCGTCCATCGTCAGCTTGCCGACGCGGGCGCGGCGGACGATGTCCTCGTAGGCCTGCCAGAACTCGAAGAAGTTGAGGGTCTCGGCCTTCTTGATGCCGGCGACGACGAGCTGGCGGTCGCCGTTGGCCTTCACCAGGTCGATGGCGAGGCCGAAGTTCACGTGGTCGGGCTTGACCAGGGTCGGCTTGCCGTCCTTCTCCGCGAAGGAGTGGTTCATCGACGGCATGGCCTTGATCGCCTGCACCATCGCGTAGCCGATCAGGTGCGTGAAGGAGATCTTCCCGCCCCGGGCGCGCTTGAGGTGGTTGTTGATGACGATGCGGTTGTCGAACAGCAGCTTCACCGGGACGGCGCGGACGGACGTGGCCGTCGGGACGTCGAGGGAGGCGTTCATGTTCTTGGCTACGGCAGCCGCCGGGCCGCGGAGCGTCACCAGCTCGGGGCCGCTGGGGGCCTCGGTGGCGGGCGCGGCCTTCTGCGGGGCTACGGAGGGGGTGGCGGGCGCGGCCGGTGCGGCGGCCGGGGCCTGGGAGGTGACAGTCACAGCAGGGGCACCAGAGGGGGTGGCAGGAGCAGGGGCAGGAGCTGACACAGGCGTGGGCGGCACCAGGGGTGCGGCGGTGGCGCCCGCCGCCCCCGTGGCGGCGGCGTCGACGACCTGAGGAGTTCCGGCGACGGTGGTGGCGGCCTGTGCGGAGGCGCCGTCCGTCGTCGGGGTCTTCACGGGCTCTTCGGCCTTGACCGGAGCGGCAGCGCCCCCCGGCTTGTAGTCGGCGAAGAAGTCCCACCAGGCCCGGTCGACCGAGTTCGGGTCCTGGAGGTACTGCTGATAGATCTCGTCGACGAGCCACTCGTTCGCGCCGAAGCCCGAGGCGGGGTTCTTCCCGCCTTCTGCTGCTTCGGTCGTGGTGCTCGGGTTACTGGGGGACTGTGGCGACACGGCGGCAACCGCCCTCTTCCGCTTCACAAGGTATGGACAGCGGGAATAAAGGCTACGCCTCCTCAACCGCGAGATGCAGACCGGACGGGAGATCCGTCGCGTAGGTCACATCGAACGGCGGGTTTCACCGTCTGGAATGGCGGGAAACAAGCGTGGTTCGGGTAGGGGGCACCGAGGTTGCGACCCCCACGGCTTCGCACCCCTGACGGACCCCGGGCACGTGTGGCCGAGATCATTTCCTTCCCACTCGAACCCTACGTCAACACGGCGCCTATGAGCTGCCCGGAAGCGTGACGAGGATGCAGCAGCCGCGTGACGATTCGGCCACTCCGATCCGGCCCCCGTGCAGCTCCACCGCCCAGCGGGCGATCGCCAGACCCAGCCCGGTGCCGCCGTCGCCGCCGCGCGCACTGCCCCGGTTGAACCGCTCGAACACCCGGGCGCGCTCGGCCTCCGGGATTCCGGGGCCCTCGTCCCGTACTTCCAGCGCCAGACTTCCGGGCGCGTCGCCGGCCCGGGCGCGGACCGTGACCCGGCCGTGCGGAGGGCTGTGCTTGACCGCGTTGTCGATCAGGTTCGCCACCACCTGGTGCAGCCGCTCGGCGTCCGCGTACGCCGTCAGCTCGGGCGGGAAGACGTCCAGGTGCAGGTGTACGTCGTTGCGCGTGTGCCCGCCCGAACCGGAGAGCAGCCCCGGTCGGCCCGCGGCCGCCAGCCCCGACTCCTTCAGCACGCCCGACAGGTACGGCCACACCTCGAAACGCCGCGCCTTCAGCGGTACCACCCCGTTGTCCACCCTGGACAGATCCAGCAGGGTCTCCACGAGCCGGCCCAGGCGCTCGGTCTGCTTCAGCATCGTGCGCATGGTCTCGGGATCGGCGGCCGAGACCCCGTCGACCACGTTCTCCAGCACCGCCCTCAGCGCGGCGATGGGCGTGCGCAGCTCGTGCGACACATTGGCGACGAGCTCCTTGCGGTGCCGGTCCACCGCCTCCAGGTCGTCCGCCATCAGATTGATCGTGGAGGCCAGGTCGCCCAGCTCGTCACGGCGCCCCGCCCCGCGCACCCGCCGGGTGTAGTCGCCCCTCGAGATCGCGCGGGCCACCGTGGACATGTCGTCCAGCGGCGCCGTCAGGCTGTGCGCCACGAACTGGGTGATCAGCATCGAGGCGATCACCGAGAAGACCGTGATGAAGCGCAGCTCGGTGGCGGTGCGCAGGGCCACCAGCAGCAGGCCCGTCGTGATGAAGACCGAGACCACGACGAGCGTGCCCAGCTTGGTCTTGATCGAGAAGGGCGAGAAGGGCCGCAGCCCTTCCCCCGGCGGCCGACGGCCGCTCACGCCTGCGCCGGGGTCTCCAGGGCGTACCCGACGCCGTGGACCGTACGGATCCGCTCCGCGCCGATCTTCCGCCGCAGCGCCTTGATGTGGCTGTCGACCGTACGGGTCCCGGACGCGTCGGCCCAGTCCCAGACCTCCGCCAGCAGCTGCTCCCGGGAGAGCACCGCGCGCGGCGTCCCGGCCAGGCACACCAGCAGGTCGAACTCGGTCGGCGTCAGGTGCACGTCCTCGGCCTGCACCCGGACCCGGCGCTGCGCGTGGTCGATCTCCAGGTCGCCCAGCCGCAGGGTGGCCCCGCGCGGGGTGTGCGCGGCGAGGGTGGCCCGCTCCACGCGCCGCAGCAGGACGTGGACCCGGGCGGCGAGCTCGCGCATCGAGAACGGCTTCGTCATGTAGTCGTCCGCGCCGACCCCGAGCCCGACCAGCAGGTCCGTCTCGTCGTCCCGCGCGGTGAGCATCAGCACGGGGACCGGGCGCTGCGCCTGGACGCGGCGGCAGACCTCCAGCCCGTCGAAGCCGGGCAGCATGACGTCCAGGACGAGCAGCTCGGGCAGCCAGCTCTCGGCCGCGGCGACGGCCGCCGGGCCGTCCCCGGCCGTCTGCACCTGGAAGCCCTCGGCGCGCAGCCGGACCGCGATGGCCTCGGCGATGGTGTGGTCGTCCTCGACGACGAGTACGCGCCGCTGGGCGCCAGGGGTCGCCGAGGCTCCGTTGTGGGTGGTGTGCGTCTGTTCCATGTCCCGTCCCGGTGCCGACCCGTGCCGGTCAGTGTGAGCCGATCCGCCCGACCTGATCCGTGTGATCCGTCTGGTCCGTCTGATCCGCTGATCTCGTGTGTCAGGGGTGCAGCGTAGAGGAGGCTCCGGCGTGCGGCTATGCAGGGTTCGGATAGGCCGTTTTGGATCGAAAGTCCTGATGGGGGACGGTATGGGAGGGCTGCGGACAGGCCGCCGACCTACCCCGTGAACGGTGGGAGGGCGTCCAGTACGGCGTCCAGCGCGGGGGGCATCGACCCCTGGTCGGAGGCCACCTCGAAGCCGCCGTGGACGAACGCGTACGTGTACCCGTCGTAGATCACCGGGCCGCCCGTGGAGACCCTCGGCAGGTGCGCGAAGTCCGCCTTCGCGAGGGCCGCGCGCAGGGCGTCGAGCTCCTGCGGCGACAGCTTGCCGGTACCCGTGGGCTGCGCCTTGACGTCGAGGCGGGTCCAGGAGCCGTCGCCCTTGACGATCAGGGTGTGGGTGCGGCCGGCGATGCCGCCGGAGCGGGTGACCCGTACGAGGGTCTCGGTGGCGTCGTCCCGGCTCGGGCTCGGGCTCTTGCTCGGGCTCTTGCTCGGAATCGGGCTCTGACTCGGGCTCTGACTCGGGGACGGTGGCGGTGGCGCGTCCCCGGTGGCGGTCGGGGAGCCGGACGGCAGGCCGGACGGGGCGCGGGACATCGAGGTGTCCGACGAACCGGCCGACCCGCAGCCCACCAGGACCGCCACGCCCAGCAGTACCGCCGCAGCCACGCCAGTCGACCGCACCGCGGCAACCGTTCGGAACGTGCGCACACCCACCTCCGCAGGTACTCGGACCGAACCACGAGTATGGAGGCCCCACACCCGTTGCGACAGCACCCGGAGGCCGACATCCCCCGCATCGCCCCCTGGCGCGTGCTGCCCCCGCTGCTCGCCGTCCTCCTCGGCCTCTGGGGTCTGGAGCGCGGCGGCAGCTTGTGGCGCGACGAGTCCGTCACCTGGCAGGTGGCCCACCGGCCGCTCGGCGGGATCTGGCGGCTGCTCGGCGAGGTCGACGCCGTCCACGGCCTGTACTACCTGCTGATGCACGGGGTGTTCGCCGCCTGGGACGGCGGCCCGTGGGCACTGCGGCTGCCCTCCGTCGCCGCCACCGCGCTGGCCGCCGCCGGGGTCGCCGCCGTCGCCCACCGGCTCGCGGGGGAGCGGGCGGCGCTGTTCGCCGGCCTCGGGTACGCGGTCCTCCCGCCCGTGCAGATGTACGCGCAGGAGGGCCGTTCGTACGCGCTCGTCGCGGCGGCGGTGGTGTGGGCGACGTACCTGATGCTGCGCGAGCGCTGGACCTCCTACGCGGTGGTGCTGCTGTCGGCCTGCTGGCTGCACGAGTTCGCGGCACTGGCGCTGCTCGCCCACGCGTTCGCCGCGTGGCGCTCGCGGGGGTGGCGGGTGGCGGCGGGGTCGGTCCTGGTGCTGCTCGTCCCGCTGGCGGTGGTGAGCGCACGGCAGGCGCAGCAGCAGCTCGGCTGGCTCGGGCGGCCGAGCTGGCAGGACTGGACGGCGTACGGGGTGATCGCGGCCGGGAGCCTGCTGCTCGCGCGGGGGGCGGAGCGGGGGCTGGTACGGGTCGCGCTGCCGCTCGCGCTGCTGCCGCCGGGGCTGCTGATGACGGTCTCGCTGGTGCACCCCTGGTACGTCGACCGGTACGTCCTCTACGCCCTGGCCGGATTCGCGCTGCTGGCGGGGGCGCGGCTGGCGGCGGTGCGGGAGTGGTGGCCATGGCTGCTGGTCGGGGCGCTGCTGGTGCCGTTCGGATGGTGGTCGGTGTGGCTCCGTACGCCCGACAGCCGCAAGGACGACGCCCTCGCGGTGGCGGCGGTGGTCCGGGAACGGGCACGGCCGGGGGACGCGGTGGTGTTCATGCCCTCGCGGCGGCGCGAGTGGCTGCTGTCCTCACCGGGGGTGTACGGGGGGCTGCGGGACGTGGCCCTGGACCGCTCCCCGGCGGCCTCGCACAGCCTCCAGGGCACGGAGCTGCCCCCGGAGGCCGTGCGGGCTGCGCTGCGGGCCTCCCCTCGGGTGATCGCCCTGCTGGACCCGGAGGGGCAGCCGCTGGACCCGTACCCGGCGGAGGCGGCGAAGCGGGAGGTCCTGGCGGCCGAGTTCGAGCGGTGCTCGGTGACGGGGGTGCGGGGAGCACGGGTGGCGGTGTACGCCAGGCCGGGCGGGTGTGGTTGAGGGGGCGGGGGTGCGGGGCGGCCCCACCCCGGCCGAAGTCAGCCTCGCCGGCGTTTGAGGCGCGGGGTCCGGGGCGGAGCCCCGGGGAACGGGGGAAGGGCGGGTAGGGGACCCGGCCCCGCGCAGCGGCCGCCCGGGCCCCGCCGCGCCGACCCGGTGAGCGAGGATGAGGCGGCCAGCCCACCCGCACCCCGGAGGCCCCGCATGCCCGCACACGAGATACCCGGCCCCCTCGTCGACGCCGACTGGCTCGCAGACCGTCTCGCGGAGGGGGTCGTGGTGTTCGACGCCTCCGTCGGGGCACACAGGAAGGCCGCGCAACGGATACCCGGCGCCCGCCCGTTCGACCTCGACGGCGCCCTGTCCGACCACACCGCCCCCGCCCCCCACACCATGCCCACCGCGGCGGCGTTCACCGAGGAGATGCGCGATCTCGGCATGGGAGACGACTCGACGGTGGTCGTCTACGACGCCGCCGGCGTCTACTCCAGCGCCCGCGCCTGGTGGATGCTGCGCGCCATGGGCTTCGACCGGGTCGCCGTACTGGACGGCGGACTGCCCGCGTGGGCCGCCGCCGGGCTGCCCGTAGAGAGCGAGCCCGCCGCGTACGACGGTCCCCGCGGCTCCTTCACCGCGCGGCCCCGCCCCGGGCTGGTGGTCGACGCCGAGGCCGTCGCCGCGGCCCTGGCCGACCCGGCCGCCGCCGTTCTCGACGCCCGTACGCGTGGGCGCTTCGCCGGTACCGCCCCGGAGCCCCGACCGGGGCTGCGCGGCGGGCACATGCCGGGTGCGCTGAACCTGCCGTTCGGGGAACTCCAGGGGCCGGACGGCCGGATGCGGCCCGCCGAGGAGCTCCGGGAGGCCTTCGAGGCGCTGGCGGGGGACCGGGAGCGGCTCTACTTCAGCTGCGGATCCGGGGTGACCGCGTGCGTCCTGGCCCTCGGTGCGGATCTCGCCGGGTACGGGCGGCTCGCGGTGTACGACGGTTCCTGGAGCGAGTGGGGGCAGGAGTCCGCCCAGCGTCCAGTAGTGACCTGAGATCACCCGAACGGGCCGATTTCCGGGGCGTCGTGGGGGTACGGAACGGCCGTCCCCACCCGCCCGCCCCATGGAGAACCCCGTGCCGGAGAAGAACGACCCCTACAAGGCAGGTACGCCCTGCTGGATCGATCTGATGGTCCCGGACCAGCAGAGAGCGATCGACTTCTACAAGGACCTCTTCGGCTGGCAGGGCGAGATCGGGCCACCGGAGACCGGCGGCTACGCGGTCTGCTCGCTCAAGGGCAAGCCGGTCGCCGGGATCATGGCCGCGATGAACCCGGACGGCACCACGCCCGACCCGATGCCCCCGTCCGTGTGGACGACGTACCTGGCCACGGACGCCGTCGACGCGACCCTCAAGCAGATCGGCGACGCCGGCGGCAAGGTGGTCATGCCGGGCATGGACGTCATGGAGCTCGGCCGGATGGCGGTCGTGTCCGACCCGCAGGGGGCGGTGTTCGGGCTGTGGGAGGCGAAGTCGTTCGCCGGTGCCGGGATCGTCAACGAGCCGGGCGCGCTGATCTGGAACGAGCTCAGCACCACGGACACCGATGCCGCGGGCCGGTTCTACGCGGCCGCACTGCCGATGACGCCGAAGGCGTCCGAGATGGACGGCGCCGAGGGGTACGTGGAGTGGCAGGTCGGCGGCCGGGCCGTCGGCGGCATGATGACCCTGGAGAAGGCCCCGCCCGGGACCCCGCCGCACTGGATGGCGTACTTCAGCGTGGACGACGTCGACGGCGTGACCGCCGCCGCGGTGCGGGCGGGCGCCACCGTCCTGGCGCCCCCGTTCGACATGGTGGCCGGGCGGATGGCCGTACTGGCCGACCCGCAGGGCGCCGTGTTCTCGGTCATCGCCGCCTCGATGGCGGAGGAGCCGGCCTAGGCCGGAAGGGTGCCGCCCGTGTTCAGGATCATCTGCCGGAGCACCTTCAGCGTGGTGACGTAGTCGGCTTCGGCTATGCCCTCGTGGATCCGGCCGATGATGGCGGGGGCGTGCCGCTTGAGATCGAGGCGGGCCTCCTCGCCCGCCTCGGTGATCCACAGCCGTCCGTCGCCGTCGCGGGTGAGCCAGCCGCGCTCCAGCAGCACCTCCGCCTCCGCGGCCAGGTCGTCCTCGGGCCGCAGGTAGGTGCTCATGGCCTGCCGGAGCTGGGGGACCGTCATGCCTTCGCCGTCGGGGGAGATGTCGTCGCGCGACAGGTTGCGCAGCAGCCAGAACCCGGGCTGGGTGTGGCCGAGCTCGGCCTGCCGGGCCCGGGTGAAGGCGATCAGCGCCTCGTAGGCCAGTCCGGTCCAGTACGCGGCCGGCTGCGAGGCGAGTTCGGCGTCGCTGAGGTGCTCGTTCGTGATCATGTTCCCAACGTAGAACCTCGACCTCGGTTCAGGTCAAGCGTCGGGGGTTAACCCCACCCGGGGTTCGGGTACCGGCACCATCGGCCGCGACGCGTGCGGCGCGGGAGCATCCAGGCATGACTTCTCACACCGCGTCAGCCCGCACCGCAGCCGCCGTCCTCGGAGCCGGACTCCTCCTGGCCGGCTGCTCCTTCGCCGACGGCCCGAAGAAGACGGCGACCGCCGACGCCACGGTCACCGATGCCGTCACCGCCGTGGAACTGGGCGACACCCGGGCCGGCTCGATCGAGGTCACACCGGGAACCGGGCCCGGCGTGACGGTCCGCCGTACCGTCCACTACCGCGAGGGCAGCGCGCCCGTGCCCGGCCAGAAGGTCACCGGCGGGGTGCTGACCTTCACCGACGGCTGCTCCTCCACCTGCTACGTCGACTACCGCCTGGAGGTGCCGGCCGCCGTCACGGTCAAGCTGGAGAGCAGCAGCGGCCGGATCTCGGTGACGGGCGTGGCGGCGGCCGAGGTCAAGGCCGACTCCGGCAGGGTGACCGCCGAGCGGATCGCCGGCCCGCTGAAGATCCGTACGTCCTCGGGCACGATCAGCGCCACCGGCCTCTCCGGACCGGACGCGGACGTCCACTCGGATTCGGGCGACACCCGCCTGGACTTCGCGAAGGCCCCCTCCTCCGTGCGCGCCGAGACCTCCTCGGGCAACGTCACCCTGAAGGTCCCCCAGGCCCCCTACCAGCTTGCGGTGGCCACCACGTCCGGCACCCGGGAGGTCTCGCTCCCCTCGGACCCGGCCGCCGCCTCCCGCATCTCCGCGAAGACGACCTCGGGCGACGTGCGCATCTCCACCGTGTGAGAGGTGTTCGCCCCCGGCGAACGGGCGTTGGGGAACATCGGGCCGCGCACATGCATTGAGTCGGCATAGCTCAACTTCACTGCCGGAGGGAAGATCATGGCTTCGACGTCCGTAACGCTCACTCTGCCCGTGCTGCCGCTCGACGACGAGGTCGTGCTGCCCGGAATGGTCGTTCCGCTGGACCTGTCCGACACCGAGGTACGGGCCGCCGTGGAGGCGGCCCAGGCGGCGGCCGGCAGCGGGAAGCCCAAGGTGCTGCTCGTGCCGCGCATCGACGGGACGTACGCCGGCACCGGTGTGCTCGGGACCGTCGAACAGGTCGGCCGGCTCTCCGACGGGGACCCGGGGGCGCTCATCCGCGGCCGCGGGCGGGTCCGGATCGGGGCCGGGACCACCGGGCCCGGGGCCGCGCTCTGGGTCGAGGGCGAGACCGTGGAGGAGGCCGTCCCCGATCCGCTGCCCGGCGCGGTGAGCGAACTCGTCAAGGAGTACAAGGCGCTCGCCACCAGCTGGCTCAAGAAGCGCGGGGCCTGGCAGGTCGTGGACCGGGTCCAGCAGATCGAAGGGGTCTCGGCGCTCGCCGACAACTCCGGTTACTCGCCCTTCCTGACCGTGGCCCAGAAGGTCGAACTGCTGGAGACCGCCGACCCGGTCGCCCGCCTCCGCCTCGCCATCAAGGCCCTCAGCGACCACCTCGCCGAACAGGACGTCGCCGAGTCCATCGCCAAGGACGTCCAGGACGGCGTCGACAAGCAGCAGCGCGAGTTCCTGCTGCGCCGCCAGCTGGAAGCCGTACGCAAGGAACTGCGCGAGCTGAACGGCGAGCAGGACGGCGAGGAGTCCGACGACTACCGGGCCCGCGTCGAAGCCGCCGACCTGCCCGAGAAGGTGCGCGAAGCCGCCCTCAAGGAGGTCGACAAGCTGGAGCGGTCCAGCGACCAGAGCCCCGAGGGCTCCTGGATCCGGACCTGGCTCGACACCGTCCTCGAACTCCCCTGGAACGAGCGCACCGAGGACCAGTACGACATCCAGGGCGCGCGGGCCATCCTCGACGCCGAGCACGCCGGGCTGAGCGATGTGAAGGACCGCATCACCGAGTACCTCGCCGTCCGCAAGCGGCGCGGCGAGCGCGGCCTGGGCGTCATCGGCGGCCGCCGGGGCGGAGCCGTCCTCGCCCTCGTCGGACCGCCCGGCGTCGGCAAGACCTCCCTCGGCGAGTCCGTCGCGCACGCCATGGGCCGCAAGTTCGTCCGCGTCGCCCTCGGTGGCGTCCGCGACGAGGCCGAGATCCGCGGCCACCGCCGCACCTACGTCGGCGCGCTGCCGGGCCGGATCGTACGGGCCATCAAGGAAGCCGGGTCCATGAACCCGGTCGTCCTCCTCGACGAGATCGACAAGGTGGGCTCCGACTACCGGGGCGACCCGGCCGCCGCCCTGCTGGAAGTGCTGGACCCCGCCCAGAACCACACCTTCCGCGACCACTACCTGGAGGTCGAACTCGACCTCAGCGACGTGGTCTTCCTCGCCACCGCCAACGTCCTGGAAGCCATCCCCGAGGCCCTTGCAGACCGCATGGAGCTGGTCCGCCTCGACGGCTACACCGAGGACGAGAAGGTCGTCATCGCCCGCGACCACCTGCTGCCCCGCCAGCTGGACCGCGCCGGCCTCGGCGCCGACGAGGTGGTCCTGGAGGAGGACGCCCTGCGCAAGCTGGCCGGCGAGTACACCCGCGAAGCGGGCGTGCGCACCCTGGAGCGGTCCATCGCCCGACTGCTCCGCAAGGTGGCCTCGCAGCACGAGCTGGGGGAGCGCGAACTGCCCTTCCGGATCGGCGCCGACGACCTGCGCGCCCTCATCGGGCGTCCGCACCACGTACCGGAATCCGCCCAGGACCCGGCCGAGCGGCGCACCGCCGTCCCCGGCGTGGCCACCGGCCTCGCGGTCACCGGCGCGGGCGGCGACGTCCTCTTCGTCGAGGCCTCCCTCGCCGACCCCGAGACGGGCGCCGCCGGACTGACCCTCACCGGCCAGCTGGGTGACGTCATGAAGGAATCGGCGCAGATCGCCCTCAGCTTCCTGCGCTCGCACGGAGCGGAACTGGAACTCCCGGTCGCCGACCTCAAGGACCGCGGCGTCCACATCCACTTCCCGGCCGGCGCGGTCCCCAAGGACGGCCCCAGCGCGGGCATCACCATGACGACCGCCCTCGCCTCGCTGCTCTCCGGCCGCCAGGTCCGCACCGACGTGGCCATGACCGGCGAGGTCTCCCTCACCGGGCGGGTCCTGCCGATCGGCGGGGTCAAGCAGAAGCTGCTGGCCGCGCACCGGGCCGGGCTGACCACCGTCATCATCCCGAAGCGCAACGAGGCCGACCTGGACGACGTCCCGGCCGAGGTGCTGGAGGGGCTGGAGGTACACCCGGTGACGGACGTCCGCCAGGTGCTGGCCCTGGCCCTCGCGGAAGCGGAAGTCTCCCTCCCGGCGGCCGCCTGACACCCGGTCCGGCCCGGGTCCCCGTCTCCGGCGGGGTCCCGGGCCCTTGTCGTACCCCCTGCGAAATACTGGCTCCTTCACACACCACCGAAGGAGCCGTACGTGCACGGGAGCGAAGACCAGGAGTTCCTTGCCCTGGAGCGGGAACTGTCCGTCTTCCTCCGACGGGCCCGCGCCTCCTCCGGCGAGATGGCCCGCGAGCTGCACCCCGAACTGGAGCCGGCCGCGTACGGGCTCCTCGTACGCCTGGAGGCCGCCGGGCGGCAGCGGGCCACCGAACTGGCGGCGTACTTCGGCGTCGGCAAGGCCACGATGAGCCGGCAGCTGCGGGCCCTGGAAGTCCTCGGCCTGGTCGCCCGCGAGCCGGACCCCGCCGATGGCCGCGCCTTCCTGGTGGGCCTCACCGAAGAGGGCCGGTCGCGCTTCCTCCGTGTCCGGGACGCGAGGCGGGAGCAGTACATGCGGAAGCTGGCCGACTGGGACCGGGGTGAGGTGGCGGAACTGGCCCGCCTCCTGAACCAGCTGAACGCGGGCGGCGACTAGCCGGGGCGTGCCCCGTCACACCCCCGTCCCGCGGGGGTGTCCCCGCAGCCCCGTGCTCCCGCGCCCGGCCCCGGCGGCCCGTAGGCGCGGCCTCGGGGCGGGGTGCCGCTGCGCGGAGCCGTCCCCTACCCGCCCTTCCACCGTTCCCCGGGGCTCCGCCCCGGACCCCGCGCCTCAAACGCC
>NZ_JBIWFI010000020.1:0-138608 GCF_044762985.1 Streptomyces sp. NPDC096339
CCGTGCCGCCCACGCGGCTCTTCCGGTGGGGAGGCGGCGGACATGCGCGGCGTGGTCGTGTTCGACGCCCTGCGGGGGCGCCCCGCCGCGCACCCGACCCCGACGGCGCGGGGGTGTCACGGCCCCGCCGCGCACCCGTGTTCGACGCCCTGCGGGGGCGCCCCGCCGCGCACCCGACCCCGACGGCGCGGGGGTGTCACGGCCCCGCCGCGCGCCCGCGTTCGACGCCCTGCGGGGGCGCCCCACCGCACACCCGACCCCGACGGCGCGGGGGTGTCACGGCCCCGCCGCGCACCCGTGTTCGACGCCCTGCGGGGGCGCCCCGCCGCACACCCGACCCCGGCGGCGCGGGAGTGCGGGGCTGCGGGGCGACCCGTGCGGCTCACGGGGCCTGCCGGGCCTCGTGGCGGACGGGCGCCTTCGCCGGGGCCACCGGCCGGTGCGGTGCGGGTCGCAAGCCCGCCGTCAGGCCGGCGATCACCACGGCCAGGCCCAGCCATACCTCCGGGTCCGGGACCCCGGCGCCCGCGCAGACACCCGCCCCGGCCGCCGCGACCGGGGCGATGCCGGTCAGCAGCCCGGCCCGGCCCGGGCCCACCGCGGCCACCGTCCGGTACCAGAGGACGAAGGCCACCGCCGTGACCATGAGCGCCAGGTATCCCGAGGCCGCCCACTGCGTCGCGGTCACCGATGTCAGGTCCGCGGGGTCCTCGAAGGCCACCGCGAGCCCCGCGAACATCAGCGCGCCCATCCACACCGCGTGCACGGAGACCCCCCACGGGCCGTGCCGCCGCAGCACCGGCACGGCGAGCAGCGTGAACCCGGCCTCGCAGCCCAGTGCGAGCGCCGCCCAGACGACCCCGGCGGCGTCGGTCCGGCCCGTCCCCTCGACCAGCACGGCCCCCGCCACGACCACGGGAGCCGCGAGCAGCACCTGTCGGCTGGGCCGCCGCCCCTCCAGGAACGGGCCGAGCAGCCCCAGCAGGATCGGCACGGAGGCCACCGCGACGGCGATGACGGCCGGTTCGGCATGCGCGACCCCGCGCACCACCGCCACGTTGAAGAGCACGAGTCCGGTGAGCGCTATCCCGGCCAGCCACAGCCACTCCCGGCCGCGCGGTCGCAGGACCGGGACCCGCGCCGCCCTGGCCAGTGCGAGCAGGAGCAGTGCCGCGCCCGCGTACCGGGCGGCCTGGACGGTGAACAGCGGGGCGTCGACGAGGGAGTGGGAGACGGTGACGCTGCTGCCGACCAGCGCCATCCCGGCGATACCGGGCGCCAGGTCCCGGAGGCTGGAGTTCGTGTTCATACGGACCAGCCTGCGAGCACAATGGACCCATGAGCAGGTCCAAAGAGGGCGCGTCTCAGAGGTCCAAAACGTCGGCGCGCGCATCCGAGACCGGTCCTGCCCGGTCCGCCGCGCCCGGCCCGCCCGGCCCGCCCGGACCCGGTGCATCGGCCGGGTCGGACTTCCTCCAGCTCGACATCGGCGAGGCCCCGGCCGGCGGGCGTACCGACTGGCTCGCCGGCCGGCTCCGCGCCGCCATCGCCGACGGCACCCTCCCGGTGGGCAGTCGGCTCCCCGCCAGCCGGGTGCTCGCCGCCGAACTCAGGGTCTCGCGGGGGCTGGTCACCGAGGCGTACCAGCGGCTGGCGGAGACCGGCCAGGTGGACGGCCGCGGGCGCGGCGGCACCGTGGTGGTCGCCGCCCCGCCTCCGGTGGCCGCCCCCACCGCCGCCCCGGAACGCGGCGGGCTCGTGGACGCCCTGCGCGCCGTGCCCTGCCGGATCGACCTCTCACCCGGGGTACCCGACCTCACCGCCTTCCCCCGCACCGCCTGGCTGCAGGCCGAGCGCAGGGTGCTCGCCGCACTCACCCCGGCGGACTTCGGCTACGGGAACCCGCAGGGCGCGCCCGCGCTGCGGGAGGCCGTCGCGGGCTGGCTGTCGCTCAACCGGGGCATCCGGGCCGATCCGGAGGAGGTGGTGATCGTCGGCGGGGTGGCGCAGGCCCTCGGGCTCCTCGCGCAGGTCCTGCGCGAGGACGGCGTTCGGCGCGTCGCGGTGGAGGACCCCGGCTCCCTCGGGGCGCGGCAGCAGCTGGAGTACGGGCGGCTGGAGACCGTACCGGTGCCCGTGGACGGGGCCGGGCTGGACGTGGCCGCCCTCCGCGCGAGCGGGGCCGGTGTCGTGCTGCTGACCCCGGCGCACCAGTTCCCGACGGGGGTCGTCCTCGACGGCGAACGCCGCCGGGAGCTGCTCGACTGGGCGGCCGCCGGGGGACTGGTCATCGAGGACGACTACGACGCCGAGCACCGCTACGACCGGTCCCCCGTCCCCGCGCTGCGCGCCCTGCTGCCCGAGGGCGTCTGCTACGCCGGGAGCGTCTCCAAACTCCTCGCACCCGCACTGCGCCTCGGCTGGCTGCTGGTCCCGCCGCGACTGCGCGACCGCGTGATCGAGGCCAAACGGTACGCCGACCTCGGCAATCCGGTCCTCGCCCAGCTCGTCCTGGCCCGCCTGATGGAATCGGGCGAGCTGGAACGGCACCTGCGCTTCGTCCGGCGCCGCCACCGCCGCCGCCGGGACGCGATGCTCCGGGCCCTCGCCGAGCGGCTGCCCGGCGCGCGGGTGCACGGAGCGGCGGCCGGCCTGCACCTCATGGTCACCTTCGACGGCGCCCGTTTCGAGGACACCGACCTGGCATCGGCCGCCCTGGCCCTCGGAGTCAAGGCGCATCCGCTGTCCTGGCACCGTATGCGACCGGGTGCGCCGGGCCTGATCCTCGGCTACGCGGCCGGTTCCGTGGGCGAGATCGAGGAGGGCGTCGCCACGTTGGGCAGAGCGCTGGAGGAGCTTCCGCGGACCGGTCGGAAACTTCTTCGGGAAAAGAAGCAACCTCCAGGGGGGTCGCGCGTCGTGCGGGGGTGAAGGGTGCGGTCCCGCGCCCTCGACCCGACCGTGGAGAACCACCGTGAACAACCTGAAGCGCGTCCCCCGCACCGTCCGCCGGGCCGCCGTCACCGCTGCCGCCGCCGGGGCGGTCGTCGCCCTCGCCGGACCGGCCTTCGCCACGGGGGCCTCCGCCTCGCCGTCGCCCGCGCCCGCCTCCAGCGCCTCGCCGAGCGCCCGGCCGAAGGCCCCCTCCGGCTCGGCGAAGCCGACCCCCTCGGTCAGCGTCCCGGGCAGCGCCTCGCCGAGCGCCGCGCCCTCGGCGTCCGTGTCCTCCGTCCCGAGCGCCGTCCCCAGCCCGGCCTCGACCGTCTCCCCCTCACCCGCCACGCCCGTCGACGCCGAGCTCGCGCATACTGGCTCCTCCGCGACCACCACCGCCCTGGGGGCCGGGGCCGCCGTCCTCCTCGCCGCCGGAGCCGGAACCCTGTACGCCGTCCGGCGCCGCACCAACGGCTGAGGAAACCCGTGCTTCACCTCGTACCGACCGCCGGCCCCGCCATGCCCGTCCTCGACCGGGCGTGGCGGGGCCTGTGGGCGTTGCTGCGCCGCGAACGCTCCGCCCCGCCGGCCACCGCGCCGGCGTACGGGTCGTACACCTACGACTTCACCGGCCACGGGGACTTCGGGCAGCCACCCACCGTGTCCGCGCTCTACCACGCGCACCGGCTGCGGATGGTGCGGCTGGCCGTCCTGCTCGTGGACGACCTGGCCACCGCCGAGGACGTGGTCCAGGACGCCTTCACCGCCCTCTACCGCCGCCACGGCGAGCACATAGCCGAGGTCGACAACGCCCTCGGCTACCTGCGCACCGCCGTGGTCAACACCTCGCGCTCCGTGCTGCGCCGCAGGCGAACCGCCCGGGCCTGGACCCCGCCCGCCTCGGCCGACGTACCGTCGGCCGAGGCGTCCGTCGTCATCGACGAAGCACACCGGGAAGTGCTGGCCGCGCTGGGCCGGTTGAGCCCGCGCCGGCGCCAGGTCCTGGTGCTGCGCTACTGGGCCGACCTCAGCGAGGCGGAGATCGCCACCACCCTCGGGATCAGCCGGGGAGCGGTGAAGTCGAACGCGAGTCGCGGCCTGGACGCGCTGGAGCGGATTCTGGAGGGACGGATATGACGCCCACGACGCACGACGGCGAACGCCCCGTCGAGCGGCGGCTGCGGCAGGCCCTCGACGCACGTGCGGCCGAGGTCACGGTACGCACGCTGCGGCCCGCAGATCCGCCCGGTCCGCACGCGGCCGGCCCACGGCTGCGGCGCCTGACCTTCGCCCTAGCCGGGCTGGGGGTGGCGGCCGCGGCCCTGGCCGGGTACCTGGTCCTCGCCCCGGACGAGGCGCCGGTACGCCCGGTGCCGCCGGCCGCGCCGCCCGAGCTCGGCTCGCCCACGCCGACGCCCGCGCCATCGCCCTCGCTCTCGTCCCCCGGGTCGGCGACGCCGTCGCCGGGGCCGACGCGAGTGCCGAACTCGCAGTCCCCGTCGTCGAGTTCCAGGCCCACCCCGGTGGCCTCCACGAGCCGGACCTTGACGCCCTCGGGCATCCCGAGCCCGGGCGCGAAGTCGGCCTCGCCGTCGGTGCCTCACTCGCCGAGCCCGTCCTGACGGCCGGGACACCGCCTAAGGTGTCCCACGTGGCAGAGACGAGCGGGGCGTTGGTCGGGGGTCGGTACCAACTCCTGGAACTGGTGGGCCAGGGCGGCATGGGCCGGGTGTGGCGGGGGCGCGACGAGACGCTCGGCCGGGAGGTCGCCGTCAAGGAGGTGACGCTTCCTCAGGGGGTGGACGAGGCTCAGCGGGAGATCCTGCTCCAGCGCGTCATGCGCGAGGCCAGGTCCGCCGCCCGGCTCAACCACCCGGGGATCATCACCGTGCACGACGTGGTCGTGCACGAGGGCGCGCCCGTCATCGTCATGGAGTACGTGGCGGGCACCTCCCTCGCCGCCGCCGTGGCGCAGGACGGCCCGCTGCCGGTCCGGCGGGTCGCGGAGATCGGCGTCCAGCTGCTCAAGGCGCTCGGGCGGGCCCACGCCGTCGGCATCGTGCACCGCGACCTCAAGCCCGACAACGTGCTGCTCATGGACGACCGCGTGATCATCACGGACTTCGGCATCGCGCACGTCTCGGACGCGACCACGGCCCTCACCCACAGCGGAGCGATCATCGGCACGCCCGCCTACATGGCCCCCGAGCAGCTGGAGGGCAAGCCGCCCGCGCCCGCCACGGACCTGTGGTCGCTGGGCGCCACCCTGTACAACGCGGTCGAGGGTGCCGCGCCGTTCTCCGCGGAGACGTTCACGGCGCTGTGCATCGCCATCGTGACGCAGGAACCGCGCACGGCGGAGCGGGCCGGGCCGCTGGCGGACGTACTGGCGGCGCTGCTGACGAAGGACCCGGAGCTGCGGGCCACCGCCGAACAGGCCCTGGCCGCGCTGGAACCCGTCGCGCGCGGAGACGCGGCCGCGCCGCGCGTCGCGGCGACCCGCGTCGAGGCGCCCGGGCCGGCGGCTCCGCGGGTGCCGGCGCCGCGCGCCCGCGCCGCGTCGACGACGGCCGGGCCGGACGGTCGGCCCGTCCCCTGGACGCGGACGGGCCGGGCCCTCGTGCTGCGCGGGGGAGTCTGCTTCGCGGTCGTCTGGGCGGGGGCCTTCCTGCTGCCGTGGAGCCGCGCCGCGCACTGGTTCACCCCCGCGCGGGGACTGTCCATCCTCGTGGTGGCCCTGATGGCGGCATTGGTGAACGCGGCGGTGCGGCCGCGGCCGCCGGCCCGCTGGGCGTGGCCGGCGTTCGTGGGCGTGAACGTCCTGCTGTTCGCCGTAGGGGACCGCTTCCTGAACGCATGGGCTTTGTGGCCGGTCGTCCTCAACGGTCTGATCCTCGGCAGCTGCTCGTTCGGCCTGTGGAGGGTGGCCCCCGGGAGGCGCTGAGCCCCCGGGAGGCGCTGAGCCCCCGGAGGGCGCCAAGCCCCCGGAAGGCGCCAAGCCCCCGGTGGGCGCCGAGCCACCGGGAAGGCGCTAAGCGGTTCCCGTGCCCCGTACCGCGGCCACCAGCGGGGCCAGCTCCGGATTGAGGGCGGCCTGGTCCAGGGCCTCGCGCAGGGCCCTGTCGTTCGTGGGCCGCGCCTCGGCCAGCAGCGCCAGGCCCGACTCGCTGACGTCGGTGTAGATGCCCCGGCGGTCGGTGTCGCAGATGTAGCGGGCCAGCAGTCCGCGGTCCTCCAGCCGGGTCACCAGCCGGGTCGTCGCGCTCTGGCTGAGCACCACCGCGTCGGCGACCTGCTTCATCTGCAGGTGTCCGCCCGGGCCGGAATGCTGCCGGCTCAGCACGTCCAGCAGGGAGTACTCGCGCACGCTGAGCCCGTGTCCCGCCTGGAGTGCCCGCTCGACGTGCGACTCGATGCGTCCGTGCAGGAGGGAGAGGGCGCACCAGCCCTGGGCGAGGGTGGTCGGTGCGCTGTCCGTGGCCGTCATGCCCCCAGGATAGGCGAGCACCGCAATAGCCCGCGCTTGAAATATCCCGCGTCTGCAATTAATGTGGACGCACGTAAGCCGCGAAAGCAACCTCCCCCCTGAAGGGGCACCCTCATGCCACTCGCCCTCCTCGCCCTCGCCGTCGGGGCCTTCGGGATCGGCACCACCGAATTCGTGATCATGGGTCTGCTGCCCGAGGTCGCCGCCGACTACGGGGTCTCCATCCCCACCGCGGGCTTCCTGGTCACCGGCTACGCCCTCGGCGTGGTCCTCGGCGCCCCGCTGATGACCGTCCTCGGCACCCGCGTCCCCCGCAAGCGCATGCTGATGCTGCTCATGGGCCTGTTCATCGCGGGCAACGTCCTCTCCGCGCTCGCCCCCGCCTTCGGCGTCATGCTCGCCGGCCGGGTCGTCGCCTCCCTCGCGCACGGAGCCTTCTTCGGCATCGGCGCGGTCGTCGCCGCGGAGCTCGTCGCCCCGGAGAAGAAGGCCGGAGCCATCGCGATGATGTTCACCGGCCTGACCGTGGCCAACGTCGTCGGGGTCCCGCTCGGCACCCTCGTCGGACAGACCGCCGGCTGGCGCCTCACCTTCCTGATCGTCGCCGCCCTCGGCGTCCTCGGCCTGCTCGGCATCGCCCGCCTCGTGCCCGAGCCGCCCCGGCCGCAGGGCGTGCGGATCCGCCACGAACTGGCCGCCTTCCGCAACGTCCAGGTGCTCCTCGCGATGGCCATGACCGTCCTCGGCTTCGGCGGGGTCTTCGCGGCGATCACCTACATCACCCCGATGATGACCGAGGTCGCCGGTTTCGCCGACACCTCCGTCACCTGGCTGCTCGTCCTCTTCGGACTCGGCATGGTCGCCGGGAACCTCGTGGGCGGCCGGTTCGCCGACCGCGCGCTCATGCCGATGCTGTACGCGACCCTGGGCGCGCTGGCCCTCGTACTGGCCCTGTTCACCCTCACCGCGCACAGCAAGGCGGGCGCGGCCGTCACCGTCGTCCTCATCGGCGCCCTCGGCTTCGCGACCGTCCCGCCGCTCCAGAAGCGGGTCCTCGACCAGGCCGCCGGGGCCCCCACCCTGGCCTCCGCCGTCAACATCGGCGCCTTCAACCTCGGCAACGCCCTCGCCGCCTGGCTCGGCGGCCTGGTCATCGCCGCCGGGCTCGGCTGGACCGCGCCGAACTGGGTCGGCGCCGCCCTCGCCGCCTCCGCGCTCGTGCTCGCCCTGGTCTCCGGAGCCCTGGAGCGCCGTACGGCGGCCCGGCCCGGCCGCATCGTCGCGGGCCGAAGCCCCGAACCCGTCCGCGTCGCGGCGCGCCGCTGAGGCCCCCGGTCGCGCGCCCGTGTCCCCCGTGCCACGTTGGTACGGGGAACACAGGTGGATGATGAGGAATCCGAGACGACACAAGAGGGTCCACGCCATCGCGACGGCGACCGCCGCCGCGCTGGTCACGCTCGCCGTGCCGGGCTGTACGGCCGCCTCCGACAACGCCCGCGCCCCGGCCGCCCCCGCCGCCCCCACCCAGGGGACCCGCACCGGCACACCGGCCGACGGCGGCACCGAGCCCGCCCCCGAGGCCGCCCCCACCCCCTCGCCGACGCCGACCCGCACCTACCCCCTCTCCACGGCCCCGCAGACCATTCCGGCCGTACGGGAGCACGTGCCCGCCCGGGGCCCCGGCTGGAAGCCCGCCCCCGGCTCACGGGTGGTCGTCCCACAGGAGGACAAGGCCGCCCTCTCCGACGAGGGCAGACTGCTCGCCGGTGAACTCGGCATCGGATACGCCGAGTCCACGACCCCGCGCTCCGGCGACGTGGAACTCTCCCTCGGCGACGCGAAGTCGGGGTCGCCCGAGTCGTACACCCTCACCGTCAAGGACGGCCGGGTCCACGTCACCGGCCCCGACGAGGCCGGGGTGTTCTACGGCACGCGCACCCTCAAGCAGGCGGTCAAGGCCGCCGGTTCGGCCCCCGAGGGCACCGTGCGCGACGCGCCCGCCAAGCCGCAGCGCGGCCTCAACCTCGACATCGCGCGCAAGTACTTCACCCCCGACTGGATCAAGGACCGGCTGCGCCAGATGGCCGACCTCAAGCTCAACCAGCTCGGCCTGCACTTCTCCGACGACCAGGCCTTCCGGATCGAATCCACCAGCCACCCCGAGATAGTGTCCACGCCGCACCTCACCAAGGCCCAGGTGCGCGACATCAACGCGCTCGCCGCCCGGCTGCACATCACCGTCGTACCGGAGATCGACTCGCCCGGACACCTCGGCGCGGTGATACGCGCCCACCCCGGTCTGCAACTGCGCGACGTGCAGGGCCGGGCGGTCAAGGGCGCGGTGGACATATCCGACCCGGCCGCGGCCAAGCTCGTCGACGAGCTGCTCCGCGAGTACCTGCCGCTTTTCCCCGGCGGGGCCTGGCACCTGGGCGCCGACGAGTACCAGGCGCTCGTCTACCGCGACCCGCAGGCCTCCTTCCCCCAGCTGGCCGCCGCAGCCCGGCAGCGGTACGGGGCGAACGCCCGCGTACAGGACCTGGCGACGGGCTGGCTGAACGACCGGGCGGCCGTGGTGAGGCCCTCGGGCAAGGCGCTGAAGGCGTGGAACGACGGCTTCTTCACCGGAGGGGTGACCACCGCGGCCAAGGACATCCAGGCCGAGTACTGGACGGGCAAGGAGATCGGCGCCCGCCCACCGCTGTCGTACCTGCGCGAGGGCCGCAAGGTCGTGAACCTCAACGACGAGTACCTCTACTACGTGCTGGGCGAGCCGAACCAGTTCACGTATCCCACCGGACGCCGCATCTACGAGCAGTGGACCCCGCTCGTGCTGCGCGGCACCACCGCCGTCCCGGCCTCGTACGCGCCGCAGATCCTGGGCGCGCGCCTCGCGGTCTGGTGCGATCTGTCGGGCGCCCAGACCCCGGCCCAGGTCGCGGCGGGCATCCGGCTGCCGCTGGCCGCGCTCTCCCAGAAGGTGTGGGACGCGCGCACGCCGGTCCTGCCCTGGACCGGTTTCAAGGCCCTCGCCGACCGCCTCTGAAGCCGGCCGGGTCCCCGAACCGCAACGGCCGGATGCCGGACCGGTGACGATCGTGATCCGGCCATCGCCATGGCCGAAACCCGCGCGCTAGGTTGACCCGACACTTCGACCAGGCAGAGGGAGACGACCATGCGAGCGGTACGCGGCCCGCGCAGGACCCCGGGGCGTGCGGCACTCGCCGCCGTGGCGGTGAGCGCGACGCTCACCCTGACGGCCTGCGGTCCGGCCGCCGGAACGGCCGGGCCCGCCGCGGCCTCGCCGAGCGCCGCCGCACCGGCCGGCTCCCCGGCCCCCGCGACCCCCTCCACCACCGCGAAGACCCCGACGCCCTCGGCGTCCAAGCCGTCCGCGAAGCCCACGGCGACGAAGAAGCCGGCCTCCCCGGCGCCGGGCGCGACCTGCGACCACAAGATGCCGATCGCGCCCGACCTGATCGCGGTGAACCGCTACACCCCGGAGGGCGGCGCGCACAACCTGATCGTCCGGTACGGCAACTGGAGCTGCGGCACCCCGGGTGACGGCGCGTACTTCGACGCGGTGGGCAAGGAGACCTTCCTCCCGATCGCGGAGACTGCCAAGATCACCGCCACCGCCCCGATCGTCGAGGGCTCGGCACCCGAGAAGATCACGCTCCAGCAGCTCATCGACTGGGTGACCGCCCACCCCGACTCGGGCCGCCCCTTCCAGTACCACCTGGGCCCCGACGGGTCGATCGTCACCCTCGACGAGGTCTATCTGCCGTAGCCCTGCCGGGGCCCAGCCGGGTCGAAGGCCGGCAGGCGAGGAAGTCGTATGAGGGAGCGGTCAGTCCGGAGTGATGCCGGCGAGGACCGCGAGCACCGCGAGCCGGATGCGGTTGTCCCGGCCCGTCTTCGCCATGAGGCTGGCCACGTGCGTCTTGACCGTGGTGACCCCGAGGTGCAGCCGGTCGGCGATCTCCTTGTTGGACAGGCCCACGCCGAGCAGTCCGAGCACCTCCCGTTCGCGCGGGGTGATGGCCGGTCCCGGGACGTCCGTCGGGATGCCCGTCGGAGTGTCCGGGGAGGAGCGGGTGTGCAGGGCCTGGACCACGAGGCGGTCGAGTACGTCCCGGCTGAAGGGGGCCTGTCCGTCAGCGGCCCGGCGTACGGCCTCCAGGAGTTCTCCCGGTGGGGTGTCCTTGACGAGGAACCCGCAGGCACCGGCCGCGAGCGCCGGGTACAGGTGGTCGTCGTCGTCGAACGTGGTGAGGGCGACGATCCGGGTGGAGGGGCGCGCGGTCAGGATGCGGCGGGTCGCCGTGATGCCGTCCATGCCCGGCATCCGCAGGTCCATGAGGACGACGTCGGGAGCGAAGCGCTCGGCCAGCCGTACGGCCTCCGCGCCGTTGTCCGCTTCGCCCAGTATCTCGATGTCCGGCGCGGGCTCGAAGAGCATGCGCAGTCCCATGCGGACGAGCTGCTGGTCGTCGACGACGAGAATACGGATCACGGCTGGGGCTCCAAGTCGGTTCCAAGGGCGGGCAGTTCGGCCACGAGCCGCCAACCCCGGGCTGCGGGGCCCGCGTCCAGCCGGCCGCCGAGCAGGTCCACGCGTTCACGCATGCCGATCAAGCCGTGTCCGGAAGGGCCGAGAGCCGGGGCCGGGGCCGGGGCCGGTTTCCGGGCCCTTCCGGCCCCGTCGTCGTGGATCGTCACATGGACGGCGCCGCCAACCACACGGACGGCCAGCTCGGCCTGCGCTCCGGGCCCGCCGTGCTTGGCCGCGTTGGCCAGGCCCTCCTGGGCCAGGCGGAGGACGGCGAGGCCGCGTACCGCGTCGAGCCGCGCGACACGGGGATCGACGGTGGCGGTCACGGCCAGGCCGGTCTGGCGGCTGTGTTCCACCACCGCCTCCAGTGCCGCCGGCAGCGCCCCGGGCGCGACCAGGGAACCGGTGCCGGGTCCCGTCTGGTCGGGGGCGCGCAGTACGGCCACCAGGCGCCGCAGGTCCGTCAGGGCAGCGCCGGCACTGGCGTGCAGGTCGTCGAGGACTTCGGTGATCCGAGGGTCGGTGGTGGCAGTGGGGCCGGTCGCGGCGGTGACGTGCCGGGCGACACCGACGCGCAGCACCATGGAGGAGACGTGGTGGGCGACGAGGTCGTGCAACTCGCGCGCGATGGTGGTGCGCTCCGCCGCGCGGGCGGCCAGCAGCCGCTGCTCTGCGCGGAGTTCCTGCTGGTTCGCGTACTCCCGCGCGCGGAGTGCGGCGTCGCGGGTCACGCGTACGTACGCCCCCATGAGCAGCGGCGCGCCTGCGACGATGCACATCTTGTAGAGCACCGGGAGGAGAGCGCCCGGCAGCTCTTCGAAGCGGTTCACGGCGACGGTGAGCGCCAGTACGCTCGCCCCGGCCACCAGACGGCGCCCGGACTGCTGTACCGCCAACTCGAAGAGGGTGACGGCGGCCAGGACCTTCAACGAGACGACGGTGTCGGAGCCCAGCGCGTGTACGACGACGAGCAGGCACGACTGCGCCAGGATCGCGCCGAACACCCACCTCCCCGCGACCAGGCACAGGATGAGGCCGGCTGCGGCCAGACCCCAGTCCCGTGCCCCGGACGGCCGTTGAAGCAGCAGGGAGTAGCCGACCAGTGCGCCGGCGCACGCCAGGATCCGTAAGGTGGCGAATCTTCTGTCGAACGCAAGCTCGATCCATGGTCGGTTCACGCCCCTCACGATAGGTGTCCGCCGGTCCGCCCGGGTCCTGCCGTGGGAGGAGCCCACCTCCTCCCACCGGCCGCGATGTCCGCCCCGCGGAAGGAGCCGAGCAACCGGTGCGGGCTGCGACCGTGATCGCCATGAACACGGATGCGAACACATACCAGGACCAGGACCAGGACCAGAACCGGAACCGGAACGCGAACACGACCGCTGACGCCGACGCGCGGTCCGCGGATCTGGGCCGGCGCTCCCTCCTCGGCGGTGCGGCCGCTCTCGGCCTGGGCGGCGCGGCCTTCGGCGGCACCGCCCACGCCGCGGTCGGCGCCCCGTCGGGATCCCCCGCCAAGGCCGGCCGCTTCCAGGGGAAGTCGGTGCTCGTCACGGGCGGCACATCCGGCATCGGCAGGGCCGCGGCGAAGGCCTTCGCCGCGGAGGGGGCCCACGTCGGGTTCTGCGGCCGGCGAGCCGAGCTGGGGCGCCAGGTGGAACGGGAGATCCGGGACGCGGGGGGCGAAGCGACGTACATCCAGGCAGACGTACGGGTGGACGCCCAGGTGCGCGCCTTCGTGGACCGGGTCGCGAGCCGTTACGGCGGCATCGACGTGGCTTTCAACAACGCGGGGATCGGCGGCGGCAAACTGCCCCACGAGATGAGCGTCGAGGAATGGGACGACGTCCAGGCCACCAATGCCCGCGGAGTGTTCCTCTCGATCAAGTACGAGATTCCGCACATGCTCCGGGCTCGGCGCGGCGTCATCATCTGCACCTCCTCGTCGGCGGCCGAACAGGCGCGGCCGAACGGCGCCGCGTACACCGCGAGCAAGCGGGCGGTGCAGGGCTTGGTGAAGTCCGCGGCACTCGCGTACGGACCCAAGGGAATCAGGGTCAACGCCCTGTTGCCCGGCACCACCGACACCCCCTTCGTGCGCCCGCCGGGGATCCCGGACGCGGCCTGGCTGACGTACAAGCAGGCGTGGGGTCCGCTCAACGTCGACGGTCTCGAACGGATGGCCGACGCCGAGGAGATCGCGCGCGCGGTGCTCGGCCTCGCGTCCGACGACTTCCCCTACATGACGGGTGCCTCGATCGCCGTGGACGGCGGGAGCACCGCGGGCCGCAGAATGATCCAGCCGAGCGGTGCCTGAGGCCCGCCGTCAAGGCGGCGGCACACGGCTCACGCCCTCCGTCACCCGCCGTACCAGCGCCGAGGCCCGCAGCGTCACCATCGAGCTGCGGGCCGCCGGCGAGGACCGTCGCAGTACTAGGGCCAGATGGAGTCGACCCACTCCGGGTGGTCGATGAACGGGTTCCGGTTGTGCTGGTAGGTGTCGTAGATGACCTGGTTGCGGCGCTGCTCGAAGGCGTCCGGCGGGTCCATCCGGTTCCACTGCTTCAACACGCTGAGGCGGCCGAACAGCGGCGCAGTGCCGTTGTTGACCTTGTCGTTCATCTCCAGGTCGGCGAAACCGTCGCCGCCGTCGTAGCGCACGGCCATGTAGAGCAGCATCCGCGCGACGTCGCCCTTGACCGCGTTGCGCGGCTCGAAGGAGTCGCCGTCGGTGAAGCTGCCCGGGGCCTCGCTGACCGGGCTGCCGCCCATGTCGAAGTCCTTGTTGCCGCGGGTGCTGTTGACCGTGACGTCCTCGGGGCGCAGGTGGTGCAGGTCGGTGCCCGGGCCGGTGGCGGTGCCGAAGTCCCCGTGGCTCTTGGCCCACACGTGCTCGCGGTTCCAGTCGTTGACGCCGCCGCCGTTGGTGGACTTCGACTGGGAGCGGCCGGAGTAGACGAGGATGACGTTGTTCGGGTTCGCCGGGTCCTGGTCGGTGACCTTCAGCGCGTTCCACACGCCGTCGTAGCTCACCTTCGACTGCACCTTGATGATGTTGTGCAGAGCGGTCTTGAGCGCGGCACCGGACTTGCCCTCGGCGGCCGCGTAGTACGCGTCCACGGAAACGGAGGCCGTCGCGGTCGTGGGGGCGGCCGCCCGGTCCTGGCCGGCGGAGGCGGCCGCCGGTATCGCGATCAGGGCGGCCACGGCGAGGCCGGAGGCCCACGGGGTCAGGCGGGACAATCTCATGATGTGGGGGTTCCTCTCCACAAACACCGTCCCCGCCCTGGGTGTTGGCGGGGTGTCAGGTGGCAGAGCGAGGCTCACATTGTCATGTGCCCGGCAGGTAAAGGCCATGTGTCCGGCGCGCGGACCTTCGTGTGTGCGGCCGCCGCGGCGCGGGCAGGGTAGCGGTGGCCCGGCGTGGCCGTGCCGATCGTGCACCTCCGTACCGTGAACACCCCTACCGGGAGCAGCCCATGGCAGTGAAGATCCTCATCGTGACCGGCGACGCGGCCGAATCGCTGGAGGTCCTGTATCCGTACCAGCGGCTTCGCGAGGAGGGGTACGAGGTCCACATCGCCGCGCCGGCGGTGAAGAAGCTGCGGTTCGTGGTCCACGACTTCGAGGAGGGGTTCGACACCTACACCGAGAAGCCCGGCTACACCTGGCCGGCCGACGTGGCCTTCGCGGACGTGGTGCCGGAGGAGTACGCGGCCCTGGTCGTGCCCGGTGGCCGCGCGCCGGAGTACCTGCGCAACGACCCCGAGGTGCGGCGGATCCTGGCGGCCTTCGCCGACGCCGACAAGCCGATCGCCCAGATCTGCCACGGCCCCCTGATCACGGCCGCGGCCGGGAGCCTGTCCGGACGCCGGGTCACGGCGTACCCGGCGCTGGAGCTGGACATGAAGGCGGCGGGGGCGGAGTTCGAGGACTCCGAGACGGTGGTCGACGGCACCCTGGTCTCGGCCCGCGCCTGGCCCGACCACTCGCGCTGGATGAGGGAGTTCCTCACGGTGCTGCGCGGCAAGGCCCCGGTGGCCTGAGCCCTGAGCCCTGAGCCCTGAGCTCTCGGCCCCGAGCCCCTTCGCCGAGCCGGCCCGCGGTCCGTCCGCGGGCCGGACGCCCGACGCGCCGAGCCGGGCGCGCCGGGGCGGCCGGGGGGCGGGTGTGGTGAAGGGGAGGCTCCCCATTCCCTTGTGAAGTGTCCGGGCGGGCACGCTGACGGGACAGGGCGGGTGTGTTGAGGTGGGTGGGTCAATCGATGCTGGTTTCAAGGCAGTTGAAAGGACACCACCGTGACTGGACGACCCTTGGGCAGGCGCGGGTTCATCGGGGCGGCCGCGGCCCTCGGCGGCGTCGCGCTCGCCGGACCGCTCGCCCCGCTCGCCCAGGCCCGTACGACGGCCGACGAGCCCTCGCCCGCCGCCTCCCGCCCCGACGCCATCGCCACCCCGGCCGGCTTCCAGCCCGAGGGCATCGCCGTCTCGGGACGGGGCGTGGCCTACACGGGATCGCTGATCGACGGCTCGATCTACCGCGCCGACCTCGCCACCGGCACCGGCCGGATCATCAGCCGGGGCCAGGGGCCGATGTCGGTCGGCCTCAAGCTCGACACCCATGGCAGGCTCCTCGTCGCCGGTGGCGACAGCGGGCAGATCCGGGTGATCCACTCCGGTGACGGCCGTGTGCTGGCCACGCACCAGGCCGCCACGGGCACGGCCTTCATCAACGACGTGGTCGTCGGATGCGGCGGGGCCTGGTTCACCGACTCCTTCGCCGACGTCGTGTACTTCCTGCCCGCCGGCCCCTCGCTCACGGGTGCCGACGCCGCGCCGCGCCCGCTGCGCCTCGGCGGGGAATGGGTCCCGGTCCCGCCCGGTGGCCAGTACTGGGGCGCCAACGGCATCGAGCGCACCCCCGACGGCCAGGCCCTGCTGCTGGTGCACGACACGGCGGAGGCCCTCTTCCGCGTCGACCCGCGCACCGGCACCGCGACGAGGACCGTGCTCGACGGGGGCTCGGTGGGCAACGGCGACGGGCTCGTGGTCCACGGCCGCACCCTGTACGTCGTACGCAACTGGGCCTACGCCGTGGACGTGTTCACGCTGAGCGGGGACGGCCGCAGGGCCCGGTTCGTCAAGCGGATCACCGACCCGCGCTTCGACGAACCCACCACCGCGGCCGTGTACGGCGACCGGCTCTACGTGGTCAACGCCCGCTTCGACGCCGACTGGGCGGACCCGGCCACCGCCTCGACGATCGTCAGCTGCCCGCTGTGACCGCCGGGGCCCCTTCGGCCTTGTAGTCGGCGCCGAAGTTCTTCTTCACCGCCGCGTCCCAGGACCCGTCCTCGATCATCTTCTTCAGCGCGGCGTTGATCTTGCCCTGGAGTTGCTTGTTGCCCTTCTTGACGCCGATGCCGTAGTTCTCGACGCTCAGGTTCTGGCCCGTGAGCTTGAACTTGCCCTCGTTGCCCTTCCGGGCCGCGTAACCGGCCAGGATGGAGTTGTCCGTGGTCATCGCGTCGACCAGGCGGTCCTGAAGGGCGACGAGGCACTCCGAGTACCCGGAGACCTCGAGGATGCCCGCCTTCGGGGCGAGCCTGTTCTTGAGGTTCTCGGCCGAGGTGGAGCCGGTGACCGAGCAGAGCCGCTTGGCGGGGTTGTTGAGGTCCTCGGCCTTGGTGATGCTCGTGTCGTCGGCGCGGATCAGCAGGTCCTGGTGCGCGACGAAGTACGGGCCGGCGAAGTCGACCTTCTCCTTGCGCTTGTCGTTGATCGAGTAGCTCGCGGCGACCAGATCCACCTCGTTGTACTGCAGCAGCAGCTCGCGGTCGTTGCTGAGCACCTCTTTGAACTCGATCCGGTCCGGCTTGTACCCGAGCTCCTTGGCGATGTAGGTGGCGACGTCCACGTCGAAACCGGTGAAGGTGCCGTCGGGCTCCTTCATCCCGATGCCCGGCTGGTCGAACTTGATGCCGACCGCCAGGGTTCCCTCGGCCTCGTCGTCGCCACCGCACCCTGCGGTGGTGAGGGTGAGGGCGATCACTGCGGCGACCGCACCGGCCTGGGGAACCTTCATCTTGCACTCTTTCTTTGGACGCGGCGGTGCGCCGGGATCGCCGGTCGCGTGGAACCGCGGAGACGTGGGGGACGTCGAGACACGCGTACGAGAAAGACGCGTGTACGAGGAAGCTAGGAAGGTGACGGGCTCAGCGTCACTACATCTGAGCAAAACTTGAGGATAACGATCCGGCCAGACCGGCGATCCTGTCGCCGATCGGTGCGCGGGCGAAAAAAGGGGTGGAATGGGAACCGGTTCGGTGAGGGTGCACAAAAATGCTCTGATACTCGGAGAAGGGGTGCGGATCCACTTCATTCGGACCTTGCGGATTCCCGAATCCGGTACGCACGCGCTGCCGCCGGGGCTGGGGGAGTTCCCGCTGCGCCGCGTGGAGGACTACCCGGACACCGTGCCGCCCGAGTGGCTCGCGAAGGGCGGCGTGATGCTGCCCGTGTACCTGCGCGAGGCGATGTGGCTGAGCTTCGGCGGCACCCGTGAACCCGCGGCGCTCCAGGTCGGGGTCGGCAAGGTCTGCGCCGTTTCGGGTGAGCGCTGGACGGGGAGGCTCGCGCGCGACCCCCAGAACTACGTCACGCTGCCCCGGCAGCCGTGGCTGGACGGGATCAATTCCGGGAACGGCACGGTGCGCCAGTTCGTGGCCGTGCCCCTCGGGCTCGGTGCCACCGTCGAGGGCCAGGTGACCGGCGAGGAGACCACCGGCGGCGTGCAGCTCCAGGCGTTCCCGCTGGGGCCGGCGGCGCTCGCGGGGTGGCGTCGGGCGCAGGCGGCGCCGCGGGCGGGCAGGCCGGGCGGAGGCGCCGGGTACGGGGCTCCGTACGGGGCTCCGCAGGCCCCCGGGGGCTTCGGCGGGCCGCTGTCCGCGCCGATGATGCCCGCGCCCATGATGCCCGGCGGCGCTCCGGGCTCCGCCCGCCCGGGAGCCGCCCCTCCGCCCGCGGCTCCCGCGATGGGACTCGGGGTCGGCGGTTCCATGCGCCAGGAGGTCTACCGGGACGACCGGCCGCTGTCCGACTGGGCCGAGGAGCCGGCCGGGCGGGCTTTCGTCCACCTGGTGCCGCCGCCCGCGTGGCGGCGCATCACCGGGGAGGACGCCCCGCCCTCGCCGATCGACCGGGCCGCGTACACCAGGGCCGGCCTGCCCTGGTTCGACCACTACGACGAATCCGCCGCAGACCTCGCGCCGGCCGACACCCTGGGCCGGGTCAAGCCGGTGGGGGAGTGGCTCGGCGACGACCACGACCCTTGGGCGGAGCCGGCCCCGGGCCAGGTCAAGCCGCTGGGGAACGCCCCTCGGCCGGGCAGGCCCGTACGGGACGGCGACTGGTAGCCGTACGGGACGCGGGGTCGACTGGCCGGGATAGTACGGTCGTTCGGCCCCGGTCGCGGCGCGCATGGGATCATGGCCGGGCCATACCCGTTGAACGGAGGGGGAGTTCGGTGACCGGTGTACGCAAGGGCCTGGCCAAGGTGGAGGTCGCCCTGAAGTGGGATCCCAGCCCGGCCGGCACGCCCGCGAACGACCTGGACATCATCGCCGCCGTGTACGGGGCGGCGGACCTCCACCGGGAACCCGTCCAACTGGTCCACTTCGGCAGGCGCTCGCCCGACGGCACGATCACGCTGAACCGGGACAGCCACACCGGCCAGGGCTTCGGCTTCGACGAGGTGATGACGATCGAACTCGACCGGATGGGCGAGGAGTCGCGCCGGGTCGTCGTCGGCGTGGTCATACAGAACGCCCTCGCGGGCGCCGGCGGCGACGCGAAGACCTTCGCCGACATCGGCGGTACGGGCTTCCGCGTCCGGGAGGGCCACACCGACCTGGCGCAGGGCGACTTCGGGGACGTGTCGACCGCCACGGCCGCCACGGTGGCCGAGTTCCTCCGGGACGCCTCGGGTGCCTGGACCCTCGACGCGCGGGTCCGGGGCTTCGACGCCGATCCGGAGGAGTACGTGCGGGTGATGGGCTCCGTACGCTGACGTCCCGCCCGCCGGGCCGCAAGGACGGTCGCGATCAAGGCGGTTGTGATCGGGGCGTTCGTGATCGGGCGTTCGTGATCGGGGCGGCCCACACGGCCCGGGCGGCGGCCACTCCACGAGTGAGTGACCGTCGCCCGGCCCGGGTGGCGCGCTGCCACCGTCCCCACGAGGCAGCGCGGGCAGGTCGCCGTCAGGTCATCGAGACGGCGGCCCGCCGGTTCAGGGGGTCCGGCCTCCGGCCGGCGCCAGGCCCAGGGAGGGGAGCATGACCGCGTCGACGAACCGGACCAGGTAGTCGGCGTCGGCGTACCGGCCCTCCAGTACGTGGCGGATCCGGCATACGCCCATCAGCTGCGCGGGCAGGAACTCCACCGCCGGGTGGTCCGCGGTGATCTCACCCCGCGCCACGGCCCGCTCCACCATCGCGTCGAAGGCCGCCAGCTCCGGTTCGACCAGCGCCTCGCGCAGCGCGGACTGGAGCTCCTCGTCGCTGAGCACCGCATGCCCGAGGGCCTGCACCAGCCGGGTGTCCCGGCCCGAGGTGCACGCCGCGATCCGCGCGGCCTCGCGCAGATCGCCGGCCAGCGACCCGGTGTCCACCGCGGCCAGCGTGCCCTGCCGGTTCGCGCGCAGGGCGGCGGCGACCAGCCGGGGTTTGGTCTTCCACTGCCGGTAGAGCGTGGACTTGCCGCAGCTGGCGCGGGCGGCGACGCCCTCCATGGTCAGGGCCTCGTAGCCGTGCTCGCGCAGCTGCTCCAGGACTGCGTCGAAGAACTCCTGCTCCCGCTCCGGGGTGATCTTGGAGCGGCGCGCGGTGGTCGGCGGCGTCGACGTCATGGGTGCGGCTCTCCTCGGGGCGCCTCGGTGGCGGGGTCTGGTGAAAGTCTACGGGAACGCGAGCGTATCGGTACAGGGTCGTATCGATACGCGAATGTATCGATACACTGGCGTGTCGATATCGGCCGGAGGCAGGCCGGAACCAGGGGGACGCGGGACCGATGCGTGTGCGAACAGGAAGCGAGACCGGCGGATGAACGCCCAGACCACCGGGATATCCGAGGAACCCGGCCCACCGGGGGCGGCGCGGCGCCGGCTCATACGCGAGCTGCTGCTCGTCGCCGGGCTCTTCGCCGTCTACAAGGCGGGCCGGACCCTGTCGACCGGCCGCACCGGCGAGGCCTTCCGCAACGCGGGGTGGACCTGGGACGCCGAGCGCGCCCTGCACCTGCCCGGGGAGGGCGCGGTACAGCGCCTGCTGCTGCACGGCGACGCCCTCGTGCACACGGCCAACACCTACTACGCGGTCGTCCACTTCCCCGCGACCGCGCTCTTCCTGATCTGGCTCTACGTGCGCCGCCCCGGCCACTACCTGTGGGCCCGCCGGGTCCTGGCCGTGCTCACCGGAGCCGCCCTCGTCCTCCACCTCGCCTTCCCACTGGCGCCCCCGCGGATGCTCGAAGCGGCCCATCTCGTGGACACCGGCCGGATGTACGGTCCCTCCGTCTACGGAGCCGATCCGGCCTCCGACGCGATGGCCAACCAGTTCGCGGCGATGCCCTCCCTGCACTTCGGCTGGGCGCTGATGCTCGCGCTCGGCATGATCGCCGCCACCGCCTCCCGGTGGCGGGCGCTGTGGCTGCTGCACCCGCTGGTGACGCTGCTGGTGGTGGTCGGCACGGCCAACCACTACTGGCTCGACTCCGTCGTCGCCGCCGTTCTCCTCGGCGCGGCCCTGCTCGTGGTCCCGAGCCCGCCGGGACAGCCGCGGAGCGGCCCCCCGGCCCAGGAACCCGCCGCACTGCCGGCCCAGCGAACCGGCACGGGCTCGGCTCCGAACCAGGCCACCGCTCCGGCCGCCCCCACCCGGGCCTCCGCTCCGGCCGCCCCCACCGGGGCCTGCGCTCCGGCCGGCCCCACCCGGGCCTGCGCAGGTACCTCCGCAGGAGCCCGGCCGTGAACGCCACCGTGCTCGCCGTCGTGCTCTGCCTCGCCTCCGCCGTCACGTACGCGGCCGCGGCCGTCGCCCAGGAGCGGCTCGCCCGGGCCGCCGTGGCGCGCAGCGTCGGGGCCCTCCTCGGCAACGGCGCCTGGTGGTGGTCGGCCGGGCTGAACGCCGCCGCCGCGCTGCTGCACGCAGCCGCACTGCGGTACGGGCCGCTCACCCTGGTCCAGCCGCTCGGCGCGCTCACCCTCGTGGCCGCCGTACCGCTCGGCGCACACGGAGCGGGGCGCCGGGTCGCGGCCACCGAATGGCGGGGCACCCTGGCCACCGTCACCGGGCTCGGTCTGCTGCTGCTCCCGGCTTCCGGGCCGGCCCCCGACGACACCCTCTCGCTGGCCGAGGCCCTCGCCGTCTCCGGGGCGACGGCCGCCGTGATCCTGCTGCTGACCGCCCGCAAGGACCCGCGCTCCGGGCTCCGGCACGCGACCGCGTCCGGGCTCGCCTCCGCGGCCGCCTCCGCCCTGACCCAGACGGTGGCCGTGGCGGGCGGCCGCGGCGGGGACCTGCTGAGCGTCCGGGTCGTCGCGGTGGCCCTGCTCGTCGTGGTGTTCGCGGTCGGCGGGATGCTCCTGTCGCAACGGGCCTACCGGGGCGGCCTCGGCGCCCCGCTGGCCGTGGTCAACCTGTCCAACCCCCTCGCGGCGGCCGCCATCGGCATGCTCCTGCTCGGCGAACGCCTCCAGGGCGGCGCGCTCGGCGTGCTGCTGGCGGTGGCCGGAGCACTCGCCGCGACGCGAGGGGTGCTCCTGCTGACCCGGACTCCGCCCGCCGCGATGGCCGGTGCCGCCGTCTGAGAACCGTTCCGGCCCGCGCGGCGTCCTCCCCGGAGAACACCGAACCACCGAAACGGAGTGACTGGGCATGGGAATCGTCAGCTGGATCGTCCTGGGACTGCTGGCCGGAGGCATAGCCAAGTTCCTGCTGCCCGGCCGGGATCCCGGCGGCCTGATCGTCACCACCCTCATCGGTGTCGCGGGCTCCTTCATCGGCGGCTGGCTCTCGGCGAAGTTCCTCGACAAGCCGATCCAGACCGAGTTCTTCGACCTCACCACCTGGGGCGCGGCCATCGCCGGCTCCCTGGTCCTGCTCATCGGCTACCGGATCCTCTTCGGCAACTCCCGCCGCTGACCCGCTCCGGCGCCCGCGCGCGTGCGGCCATTACGCTGGCCGCACGGCACGACGTACGAGCGAGAACGAACGAGCAGCGAGGAACCTTCAGCGACATGAGCGTCACCCCCGTCCCCACGGCCGACATGTACGACGAGCACGGCGAGGCCCTCGGCATCTGTGCCACGCAGTTCCGGCAGCTCGGCGGTCGCCGGCTGTTCGCAGGTCCGGTACGGACCCTCTCCTGCCACGAGGACAACGCCCTGCTGCGCGAACTCGTGAACGGGCCGGGCGAGGGAGCGGTCCTCGTCGTGGACGGTGGCGGATCGCTGCGTACCGCCCTCGTCGGAGACCTCATCGCCGGGGCCGCCGAGCGCAACGGCTGGGCGGGCCTGATCATCAACGGAGCCGTCCGCGACAGCGTGGCCCTCGGCGGGCTCGACCTCGGCGTCAAGGCGCTGGGCACGGTCCCCCGCAAGAGCGGGAAGACCGGCGCGGGCGAGGTGGACGTGCCCGTCACCATCGGCGGCACCACCTTCCGGCCCGGGGACACCGTCCACGCCGACGACGACGGCGTCGTGGTCCTCCCGGCCTGATCCGGGGCCTTCCCGCGGGGGCGAAATCGCGCCACATCCGGCGTGCCCACCCTGGCGCCGTCCCCGCGGGCCGGGTTTCACTGCGGGCCCATGAGACGACACGGGATCATGGGCCTGCTCGGCGCGATCGCGCTGGCGGCCGGCACCCTGGCCGCCGCGGGACCCGCGCACGCCACCACCGGCCACCTCGCCGCCGCGCACCCCGCGGCGGCGCCCCAGGCCGACCCGCCCGCCGAGTTCGGCACCGACTGGCACGACCCGCTCACCCCCGCCCCGCCCGTCACCCGGCCCGGGACCCGGTCCTGCCAGGTGACCCTCGCGGAGGCGCAGTTCCGCGACTTCACCCCCTACCGCGGCGGCTACGCACCGCCCGCGGACTGCGGACCGGGCGACTGGGCCAAGGTGGTGCTGCGCCTCGACGGCAAGGTCAAGGGCCGCCAGTACGACCGCCTGGGCAACCTCACGCTCGGCGGCGTCGAGATCCTGCGCACCTCCACGCCCCAGCCCTCGCCCGACGGCATCGCGTGGTCCGTGGAGAAGGACGTCACCCGCTACCGCGACACCCTCGCCCGCCCGCAGCCCGTCGAGATGCTCATCGGCAACGTCGTCGACGACACCTACACGGGAGTCATCGAGGTCAAGGTCACCCTGACCTTCTACGCCGCCGAGGGCCGCACCCCGCCCGCCCCCGACACCCCCGACCGCGTACTGCCCCTCACCACCCCGACGGTCACCACCCCGCGCAACACCGAACGCCTCCTCGCCGAGGTGTACGCCACCGGCTCCGGCGGCGGCTGCGAGGAGTACTGGTACATGACCACCCCCGATCCGGCCCCCTACTCCTGCAAGGCGGACAAGGGCCCCCACCGGGAGGTGAGGATCTCCGTCGACGGCCAACTCGCGGGCATCGCCGCCCCGTTCCCCACCGTCTGGACCGGCGGCTGGTCCAACCCCTTCCTCTGGTACGTCACTCCCGGCCCGCGCGCCTTCGACGTCCGGCCGATCCTCTACGACCTCACCCCCTTCGCCGCGCTGCTGGGCGACGGCCGCCCGCACCGCATCGAGGTGTCCGTGGCCGGGGTGCCGGCCGGGCAGAGCGGCTGGAGCACCCCGACGAACCTGCTGCTGTGGCAGGACGAGGCCCGAGAGATCGTCACCGGGGCCCTGACCCGGCAGGAGCAGAGCGAACCGGCGGGCTCCTCCCGCTGGACGCCCGCCGCCCCCGGCGGCGAACACCGCCTGGACACCGAGGGAAGCCACCGGCTGACCGTCTCCGGGTACCTGGACACCTCGCACGGCCGGATCACCACCACCGTCACCCGCGCGGTGCGGGGCACCTCCGTGCACCGCTGGACCGAGGGCGAGGCCCGGGACGCGCTGACCGCGACCTGGACCGACGAGGAGAGCGTGACCCGAGGGCCGACCACCACCCGTACCACCGGCACGTACACGATGGACGGCGAGACCACCCTGGGCGCCGGCGACCGGCTGCGTACCGTCCTCTCGCTCGGCGACCGCGCCGACACCGTCACCCTGCGCGGCGGCCGCACCGTCGACGTGTCCCACCTCGACGACCGGTACACGGGCGACGCCACCTACACCGCGAACGTCCCGCGCGACCAGCGCCACGCGGTCGCCACCACCTCCGCCCGCCACCGGCTCCACGGGTCCGGGGCACCCGGCGGCTGCTACGACCGTACGATCACCACGGTGCAGGGCACGCTCACGGTGGACCGCCGACGCTGCTGACGGCGCAGGGGCCTACGATGACCGGCCATGAGCACTGGTGAGGCCGGCAGACAAATGATCGACGGGCGATTCGAACTCGTCGCACCCCTGGGCAGCGGGGGCATGGGTACGGTGTGGCGGGCCCGCGACATCGCCCTGCACCGCGAGGTCGCACTGAAGGAGGTGCGCCCGCCGGACGCGGCGACCGCCGCCGCCCAACCCGGTCTCGCCGATCAGCTGCGCGAACGGGCCGTCCGCGAGGCCCGAGCACTCGCCCGTCTCGCCCACCCCCACGTGGTGACGATCCACCACATCGTCGAGCCGCCCGAGGGCGCGGACGGACATCCGTGGATCGTCATGGAACTCGTCCGGGGAGGCTCCCTGCACGACAAGCTGGCGGCCGGTCCGATGCCGCTCGCGGACGTGCTGCGCACCGGCCTCGACGTGCTGTCCGCGCTGCGCGCGGCACACGCCGAGGGGATCCTCCACCGTGACGTGAAACCGGCCAACGTGCTGCTGCGGCCCGACGGGTCGGCGGTGCTCACCGACTTCGGCATCGCCGCCCTCCAGGAATCGACGGGGCTCACCGCGACCGGTGTGCTGATCGGTTCGCCGGAGTACATCGCGCCCGAGCGCGTGCGGGGCGAGGAGGGGCTCGCGGCCTCCGACCTGTGGTCGCTGGGCATGATGCTGTACGTGGCCGCTGAGGGGGTCCACCCGCTGCGCCGGGCCACCAGTCTGGCCACCGTCGTCGCCGTACTGGACGAGCCGATCCCGACGCCCGTGCGCTCGGGCCCGCTGGGATCCGTACTGGAACGGCTGCTCGTACGGGACCCGGCCGCGCGGCCCGACGGCGCACAACTGGAACAGCTGCTCCGGGACGCGAGCACCGCTCTCGCAGCCGGCGCCGCAGCCGGCGCCGCGGCCCCGCTCGGCGCCGCACCCATACCCGCTCCCGTTCCCCCGTCCCCCTACGGGCAGTACGGGCCGGCCACCCCGCCGCCGTTCGGTCCGGTCCCGTCCCCGTACGCGGCCAACACCACGCCCCTCCCGGTGGCGCCCGCCCCGCGCAGGCGCCCGGCGCTGATCGGCGTCGTGGCCGCGGCGGTCGTGGCGGCCGCGGTCATCGGGATCGTCCGGGCACTGCCCGACGGGAACGGCGACGGCGGCCGCGACGACGCCAAGGGCGGCTCCTCCGCCCGCCCCACCGTCTCCGCGAGCTCCGCGGCCGACCGGCCCGCCACCGCGAGCCCGGGACCGAAGGCGGGCGGTTCCAAGGCGAGCACGCCCAGCGGCGACATGCTCACCCCGGCGAACATCCGGACCGCCCTGGAGGCCTTCAAGCAGCAGACGGGTACGACCACCTTCGTGGACATGACGGTCTACGACGGCTACGTCCTCGCCTCCATCCCCACCGCCCCCGGTGCCGAGACCGTCGACGCCTGGCAGTACCGCGACGGCGCCGCCAAGCGCACCGGCCCGGACGGCACGGTCGAGGAGGGCGAGCCGCTGATCGACATGGCCGCGGTCAACTGGGACGCCCTGCCCGGCCTGCTGGAGCAGTCCAAGAAGGACCTGAAGATCCCCAACCCGAAAATGAGCTACGTCATCGTCGAGCCCTGGATGATGGACCAGGTCCCCTGTATGCGCCCCTACCTCACCGACGAGTACGGCCGCGGCGGCTACGTCCTCGCCGGAACCGACGGCAAGGTCAAGAAGGTCGTGCCCTTCTGACATCGTGTACCCGTACACACGTACGAGTACACAGGCCGAGGAGCACCCCGACATGCCCAGCTGGCGCACCATCCTCACGGGGGCCGGGATCTCCGGCCCCCGGCTGCGCGAGGACTACACGCACGCCGCCCGCCGGGTGCTCCGCCGGGAACCCGCCCCCTACCTGGCGCTGCGTCTGCTGGCCGCGCCGGAGCTGGTGCCGTACCTCGCCGCCGGTCTCGCCTTCATGAACCTGGTCGACGACGTGGCCGAGACCGGTACGCCGGGGCAGCGGGCCGAGGGACTGGCCGCGTTGACCGGGCGGGTGGAGGCGGCCCTGAAGGACGGCGACAGCCCCGACCCCGTCCTGCGCGCCTACGCCCACGCGGTCCACACCCGTGCGCTGCCGCCGCAGTGGATCTCCCGCTTCCTCGACGGCGCCGCCACCGCCGAAGCGGGCTTCGACGGCTTCGACACCGAAGAGGACTTCCAGGCCTACCTCGACGCCTACGCCTGGCCCGGGGTGCTGGTCTTCACCGGACTCCAGTACCAGGGCGGCCCCGACACCGAACAGGCCGCGGGCTGGCGGCGGTTCGTCGACGCGGCCCAGCGGGTCGATTTCCTCGCCGACCTGTGCGGGGACCTCGCGGACGGCCGTCTGTGCATCCCGCGCAGCAGCCTCGCCGAGCACGCGGTCACCCGATCCGACCTCGAACGGGCCCGCGACACCCCTGCCGTGCGGGCCCTGCTCGCCGCCGAGACCCGGCGCGCCCGGGCCTCCCTCGACGCCACCGACGGCATCCTCGGACTGGTCGAACCGGGGCTGCGTCCGGTGATCGCCACCATGCGGGAGCTGATGGAGCACCAGCTGACCGCGGTGGAGCGGGCGGGGGTCACCGCCCTGCGCCGGGACGTCGGCTACGGGCTGGTGGCGCCCCTGCGCACCCTGGCGCGTGCCCGCAGGGGGCTCAGTAGGCCCCGTTGACGTTGTCGATGGAACCGTAGCGGGCGGCCGCGTAGTTGCACGCCGCGGTGATGTTGGCGACCGGGTCGTACGAGTTCAGCGAGGTGCCCGGCACGTGGTAGGCCTGGAAGGTCGGGTCGATGACCTGGAGCAGACCCTTGGACGGGATGCCGTTCTGGGCGTTGATGTCCCAGTTGTTGATGGCGAGCGGGTTGCCCGAGGACTCGCGCATCACGTTGCGGTGAATTCCGTTGTAGGTGCCGGGAATTCCGTGCTTGGCCATGACGGCGAGGGACTCGCGGATCCACCCGTCGAGGTTGTTCGCGTAGGTCGGCGCGGCGGCGGGCTTGAGCACGGTCCGGGCGGCGGACCGGCTCGCGCGGGCGGCCTCCGGCTGGGCGCCGAGCTTCAGTTTGATGCCGGGCCGGATGATCGACGGATTGTTGCCGATGACGTTCTTGTTCGCGGCGTAGAGCGTCTTCCAGCCGCCGCTCACGGAATGCTTCGACGCGATCCCGGAAAGGGTGTCGCCCGCCTTCACGGAATAGGTCGCGTCGGTGGCGGCGGGGGCCGCGGGGGCGATGGTGCGCGCCGCGGGAGCGGTGGTGGTCTCCACGGCCCCGGCGGTGGTCGCGCTGATCAGCGGGAGGGTGAGGGCCGCGCCACCGGTGCCGGCGAGGGCCAGCTTGCGGGTGATCTTCTGGTGCTTCGGCCGACGGTGCTTACCCTTTGCGGGCATGGCGGAATTCCTCACGTGGGGGGACGGGAGACCCTGGTGGTGGACCGGATTCGGCTGGGGACCACCGGGAGTGAGGTGACCGTAGGTGAGTCCGTCGGGAGGTAACAAGACCCGAATTCCGCCGGTAGATCGACTTCCTGCTTTAGGTCCGGAAAATGACCTTGGGGGCGTCCCGCCGTAAATGCCGATTCCCTTTCCTGGAAAAGGGAATCGGCGGTGCGGAAGAAATGATGTTGGAGGAACCGCCGTGACTCACATCACGGGCCGGCGGTCCCGCGCCCAATCCGGGCAAGTCCGGTCTCCATGCGTCTCATTCGGGCGACCGGCCCTTAGGTTGCAAATCGCCTGAATCGGACATATTCGGGCGTGAAATTCCTACCGTTCGAGTTCCGCCAGCCGCTCCAGCGTGGCCGTCACCGCCGCCTCGGACGCCGGCAGGAGCGGGAGCCGCACACCGGGCGCCGGGATCCGGCCCAGCGCGTACAGGGCGCCCTTGACGACCGTCGGATTGGGTTCGGCGAAAGCCGCCGCGGACAGTCGCGCCAGGGCGTGCCCCAGTGGCCGCGCCCGGGCCGCGTCCCCCGCCCGCCAGGCCCCGGCGAGCTCCGCGAACCGGTCCGTCGCCAGATGCGCCGAGGCGAGGATCGCGCCCGCCGCGCCGATCGCCAGCAGCGGAGACGCGTACACGTCGTCCCCCGCCAGCACCTCGAATCCGGGCGGCGGATCGCCGAGCAGCGCGACCGTGTCCTCGCCGATGCCCCCGCCCGCGTACTTCATCCCCGCCACCCCGGGCAGCGCCCCGAGCGCCCGCAGCGCGACCGCGTCCAGCGGCTGCCCCGTTCGGTACGGGATGTGATAGACGATCAGCGGTACCGGGCTCACCTCGGCCAGTCGTCCGAAGTGCGCCAGCACCCCCGCCGCCGAGGGCCGTACGAACGACGGGACGGTCACCAGCGCCGCCCGCGCCTCCGGCCACCGGGTCAGCCGGGCCAGCGAGGCCTCGGCGGCCCGCGTGCCGTTCGCCCCCGCCCCGACCGTCAGCGTCGCGCCCCGCTCCCGGCAGACCCGGGCGCACACGTCGGTGACGAGGTCGCGCTCCGCCTCGTCGAGCGCCGCGCTCTCCGCGGTGGTGCCGAGGGCCACGATCCCGCTCGCCCCCGCGTCGAGCACCTCGTGGGCCAGGCCTTCCAGGGCTTCGGCGGCCACCTCCCCGGCCCGGTCGAAGGGGGTGACGAGGGGTACGTGGACCCCCCGGAGGGCGAGGGGGAGGGAGCGGGTCCGGGCCGCGTCCTGCGCGGTGTCGTATGCCATGCCGTAGAGCCTGGCCCGCCCGACCCGACAGATCCAGTTCGCATTTCCTGCCTGAAGCGTAAGCTGAGCCGATGCTCGATGTACGACGCCTGCGCCTGCTGCGCGAACTGGCCCGCCGCGGCACCATCGCCGCCGTGGCCGAAGCCCTCGCGTTCAGCCCTTCGGCGGTGTCCCAGCAGCTCGGCGTCCTCGAACGGGAAGCCGGTCTGCCCCTGCTGGAACGCACCGGCCGCCGGGTCCGCCTCACCCCGGCCGGGCAGCACCTGGTCGAGCACGCCGAGGCCGTCCTCGAACGGCTGGAACGGGCCGAGGCCGATCTCGCCGAAGCGCGCGGCGGCCTGGCCGGCGCCCTGCGGATCGGGGCCTTCCCCACCGCCACCCGGGCCATCGTCCCCGCGGCCCTGACGGCCCTCGCCCGGCGCCACCCCGGGCTGGAGCCCATGGTCTCGGAGACCGACCCGGCGGCCGTGGCGCACGCCCTGCGGGCCGGTGACCTGGACGTGGCCCTCGTCCACGAGTACGACTTCGTCCCCGCCACCCAGGAGCCCGGCCTGACCACCGAGCCCTTGTACGGCGAGACGATGTACCTGGCCGCCCCGGCCGCCCCGGCCGCCACAGCCCCGGGCCCGGTGGCGGAGGCCCCGGACCGGGCCGCCGACCCTGACGCCGACCCTGACACCAGCCAGGACGCCGACCCCGACGCCGGCCCCGACGTCGGCCAGGACGCCGTCCTGCGCGCGCACGCCGACGCCCCCTGGATCACCGCCACGCCCGGCACCCTCTGCCACGCCATGACCCTGCGGGCCTGCCAGGCCGCGGGGTTCACGCCCCGCGTCCGCCACCGGGTCGACGAGTTCGCCACCGTCCTCGCCCTGGTCGCGGCCGGCCAGGGTGTGGCCGTGGTACCGCAGCTCGGCATCACGGCCCCCGCCGATCCGGCCGTACGCCTCACCCGCCTGCTCATGGGGCGCCGTACCCAGCTCGCGTTCCGCAGTGGAGCCGCAGCCCACCCGGCCGTGGCCGCCTTCGGCGCGGCCCTGCGCGCGGCCGTACCACCGGAACTGGCGGCGGCACCTCCCGGCGGAGCCGGGGGAGGACCGCGCGCCGTGCCGTGACACAACCGCCCCGCCGCAACTGCCTTGGAGGGCGCCGCCCGTGTACGTTCCGTACCGACGGGAGCCGACGACAGCAGAGCGGGGTAGACATGACGCATCGCGTACGAGGGGTCATCGCCCGGAGCAAGGGCGCACCGGTGGAGACGACGACGGTCCTGGTGCCCGATCCCGGCCCGGGCGAGGCGCTCGTACGGGTCCAGGCCTGCGGGGTCTGCCACACCGACCTGCACTACCGGCAGGGCGGCATCAACGACGAGTTCCCCTTCCTGCTCGGCCACGAGGCCGCCGGGATCGTCGAATCGGTGGGTCCGGACGTCACCTCGGTGGCCCCCGGCGACTTCGTCGTCCTCAACTGGCGTGCCGTGTGCGGCACCTGCCGGGCCTGTAGGCGAGGACGGCCCTGGTACTGCTTCGCCACGCACAACGCCACCCAGCCGATGACCCTGGAGGACGGCACCCCGCTCTCCCCGGCGCTCGGCATCGGCGCCTTCGTCGAGAAGACCCTGGTCGCGGCCGGCCAGTGCACCAAGGTGGACCCGGCCGCCTCGCCCGCCGCCGCCGGACTCCTCGGCTGCGGGGTGATGGCCGGCCTCGGCGCGGCCCTGAACACCGGCAACGTCGGACGCGGCGACTCCGTCGCCGTCATCGGCTGCGGGGGAGTCGGCAACGCCGCCGTGGCCGGGGCCCGGCTGGCGGGCGCCTCGCGGATCATCGCCGTGGACCTCGACGACCGGAAGCTGGAGTGGGCCCGCGGCCTCGGCGCCACGCACACCGTCAACGGCCGTACGGAGGACGTGGTCAAGGCCGTCCGGGAACTGACCGGAGGCAACGGCGCGGACGTGGTCATCGAGGCCGTCGGCCGCCCCGAGACCTACAACCAGGCCTTCTACGCGCGCGACCTCGCGGGGACCGTGGTCCTGGTCGGCGTGCCGACGCCGGACATGAAGCTCGAACTCCCGCTCCTCGACGTCTTCGGCCGGGGCGGCGCCCTCAAGTCCTCCTGGTACGGGGACTGCCTGCCCGAGCGGGACTTCCCGCTCCTGATCGACCTCTACCTCCAGGGCCGGCTCGACCTCGACGCCTTCGTATCCGAGACCATCCCGCTCGACGGGGTCGAGGAGGCCTTCGCCCGTATGGAACGCGGCGAGGTGCTCCGCTCGGTGGTCGAGTTCCCGTAGCCCCCGGTCAAGGGCCCTGGACTCGGGCGGAACACCACACCGGCGCCCCGGCCGCGATCCGGCCGGGGCGCGGGTCTTCCGCACCCCGTACCCCTGGGCACGACGGCGTCCGCGCGGGCGGCCCGCGGGTGCTGGACCGGCTGCCGGCCCTCGTACGCGACGAGGCCTGAACGGGGCGGGGGCCGCCGGTCGCCTATTGTTCGACGTATGACCGAACAGCAGGACCAGCAGCCCCCGTTGCCCCCCATGCCCACCGACTGGCAGCGCGCCCTCGCGGTGGTCGCCCACCCCGACGACCTGGAGTACGGCGCCGCCGCCGCCATCGCGGACTGGACGGACGGCGGCCGCGAGGTCGTCTACGTCCTCGCCACGCGCGGCGAGGCGGGCATCGACACCGTCGCGCCCGCCGAATGCGCGCCGCTGCGCGAGGCGGAGCAGCGCGCGAGCGCGGCCGTCGTCGGAGTGTCCGAGGTGGAGTTCCTCGACTACCGCGACGGCGTGATCGAGTACGGCCTGGACCTGCGTCGGGACATCGCCGCGGCGATCCGCCGCCACCGTCCCGAGCTGGTCATCACGATGAACCACCGTGACACCTGGGGCGGCGCCGACGGCGGCGGCTTCTGGAACACCCCCGACCACAAGGCCGTGGGGCGGGCCACCCTGGACGCGGCGGCCGACGCCGGCAACCGGTGGATCTTCCCCGAGCTGCTGGCCGAGCAGGGCCTGGAGCCCTGGAACGGGGTGCGGTGGGTCGCGGTGACCGGTACGACCACCCCGACGCACGCCGCCGACGCCGCTCCGGGCATGGAGCGCGCGGTGAAGTCGCTCATGGAACACAAGGCGTACATCGAGGTGCTGACGGACCAGGACCCCGAGGAGTACGTACGGGGCTTCCTCGGCGGGGTCGCCGAACAGGCGGGGGCCCGCTTCGGCGGCCGTCCGGCGGTGCTGTTCGAGGTCTTCCCCCGCTGACCCGCCACCCCTAGTCTGACGGTTCGTCAGGTGATGAGGGGGTGCGGCCCGGTGATCGACACCGTCTCCACGGAGATCGCGGAGGGTGAGGAACGGATCCGGCTGGAAACGGCGGACGGGATCGCGGTCCTCACCCTGTGCCGCCCGGACAAGCTGAACGGCTGGAGCTGGGAGTCCACCCGCCAGCTCGGCCTGCTCGCGGACCGGATCCGCTTCGACCCCTCGGTGCGGGTGGTTCTGCTGCGCGCCGAAGGGCGGGCCTTCTGTGCGGGGATCGACGTCACGGCGCCCGGCGGCGCGATCGCCGGGGCCTCGGCCGCCGAACGCACCCGCAACTACTACGAGGGCATCCGCTGGGTCCACGAGCGCTTCGCGGTCCTCGCCCGCCTCCCGCAGCCGGTGGTGGCCGCCGTCCAGGGGTACTGCCTGGGCTTCGGCTTCGAGCTGGCGCTGATGGCGGATGTCCGGGTGGCGGCCGAGGACGCCGTCTTCGCGTTGCCGGAAGCCGGGCTGGGCGTGGCCGTGGACGCGGGCGGCGACCTGCGCATCGCCCGCGAGGCGGGCGCGGGATGGGCCAAGTACCTGGCCCTGACCGGCCGCCGCATCGACGCGGCGACGGCCCACCGGCTGAACCTGGTCCAACTGACCGTCCCCGGAGACGATCTGGAGCCCACCGCCCGGGCCCTGGCGGCGGAGATCGCCGCGAACGCGCCCCTCGCGGTCCAGGGCATCAAACGCGGCATCGACGCCTACGCCGACGCGGCCCTGCCCGCCGCCTTGGACCGGGTGGCGATGACCGCGGCCCTCACCCTCACCTCGGAGGACGTCCGCGAGGGCTACGGCGCCAAGGCGGCCCGCCGCCCGCCGCACTTCACCGGGGGCTGAGCCCTCATCCGGCGAACGGGCCCCGCCCCAGCTGCTCCCGCAGCGGGACGACCTCGGGATTGACCACGGCGCGGCGCTGCCAGTTCGCCCCGTCCACCACCAGCGTGTGGCCGGTGACGAAGCGGGCGTAGGGCGAGGCCAGGAAGGTGGCGGCCCAGCCCAGCTCGCGCGGCGCGCCCACCCGCAGCGCGGGCTGCCGGCCCCCCTTGTCGTCAACGGTCCCGGTGTCGGGGGCGGCCCGCTCCAGGCCGCCGCGGATGTCCGCGGTCATGTCGGCGTGGGGGAACAGCCCGGGAACGAGCCCGTTGATCTGGATGCCGTACGGGCCCCACTCGACGGCGAGCGTCTCCACCAGGTTCTTCACCCCGGCCTTGGCGGCGGCGCTGTGCGCGAACCCCGGGCCGCCCGTCCAGGCGTACGAGGCGCCGATGTTCACGATGGACCCCGGGCTGCCCGAGGCGAGGTGGCGGCGGCCGAACTCGCGGGTCATGAACCAGGTGCCGGTGAGGGTGATGTCGACCACCGCCCGCCAGGCGTTCGGGGACAAGTCCTCGGCCGGGCAGGGGAAGTTGGCGGCCGCGTTGTTGACCAGCACGTCCGGCAGGCCGAAGGCCGCCCCGGCCGCGTCGAAGACCTCCGCGACCCGCTCGGGGTCCCGGATGTCGCAGACGGCGGCCGTCACCCGGCCCGCGCCGGGCACGGCCGCCAGCTCGTCCTGGGCGGCCTTCAGCTGCTCGACCCGCCGTCCCGCGATCACCAGATCGGCACCGAGCCGGGCGAACTCGGCCGCGATGGCCTTCCCGAGTCCGGTGCCGCCGCCGGTCACGAGGACCACCTGCCCCGCGTAGGTACCGGGAGGCAGGGCGGCCGCGCCGAGCGGCGGTGGCGCGGGCAGCCCGCGCAGGGGGTTCTCCATGCGCCCATCGATAGCGTGCGGGCCCTGAGATCACCATGGCTCGGACAGGATCGGCCCCGTGGCGCGCAAGCCCTCCTGCCCGGACGGTCCCGATCACCGCGCCCGCACCGTCCCCGTGGGTTCACAGAACGAGAACCGACCGCTTAGTATGCGGCGCGGAGCGTGATTCTCGACGGCGGCTGGAGGCCCCGGATGCAGGCATGGCGCGTACACACCCCCGGCGAACCCCTCGAGGCCATGCGCCTCGAGGAGGTGCCCGAGCCGGTGCCCGGTGAGGGCGAGGTGAGGCTCCGGGTGCTCGCCGCCAACGTCAACTTCCCCGACGCCCTGCTCGTCCGCGGGCAGTACCAGATCCGCCCGCCGCTGCCCTTCACCCCCGGCGTCGAGATCTGCGGCGAGACCGAGGACGGCCGCCGCGTCATCGCCAACCCGAGCCTCCCGCACGGCGGTTTCGCCGAGTACGTCACCGCGCCCGCGCGCGCCCTGCTCCCCGCGCCGGACGGCCTCGACGACGCCGAGGCCGCGGCCCTGCACATCGGCTACCAGACCGGCTGGTTCGGTCTGCACCGCCGCGCCCGGCTCCAGCGCGGCGAGACCCTCCTCGTGCACGCCGCCGCGGGTGGGGTCGGCAGCGCGGCGGTCCAGCTCGGCAAGGCCGCCGGAGCCACCGTCATCGGGGTCGTCGGCGGCAAGGACAAGGCCCGCACCGCCGAGGAACTCGGCTGCGACCTCGTCATCGACCGCACGGCCGAGGACACCGGCGGGATCGCGGCCCGGGTCAAGGAGTTCACCGCCGGCCGCGGCGCCGACGTGGTCTACGACCCGGTGGGCGGGGACGCCTACACCGCCTCCGCCAAATGCGTGGCCTTCGAGGGCCGGATCGTCGTCGTCGGCTTCGCGAGCGGCACCGTCCCCACCCCCGCCCTCAACCACGCGCTGGTGAAGAACTACACGATCCTCGGCCTGCACTGGGGGCTCTACGCCGCCAAGGACCCCGCGGCCATCCTGGCCTGCCACACCGAACTGACCCGGCTCGCCGCCGAGGGGACCGTCAAACCCCTGGTCAGCGAACGACTCCCGCTGGCCGCGGCCGCGGATGCCGTGCAGCGCCTCGCCGACGGGACCACCACCGGCCGGCTGGTCGTCGTACCGGCCCAGACCGGGACCCAGGCCCAGAGCCGGACACGGGCCCAGAGCCGGCCCCAGGCGCAGGACGGAGCGGCCCGATGACCGACCCCGCCGTCACCGCCGAGGAACTGTCCGGCCGCGTACGGGACCTGCTCGCGGCCCACCCGCCCGCCACCACCGCCCCCGCCGACTTCCTGCACGCCCGCTTCGACGCCGGACTCGCCTGGGTCCACTACCCCGAGGGCCTCGGCGGACTCGGCGCGCCCCGCACCCTGCAGGCAGCGGTCGACGCCGAACTGGAAGCGGCGGGAGCCCCCGACAACGACCCGCGCCGGATCGGCATCGGCCTCGGCATGGCCGCCCCGACGATCCTCGCCCACGGCACCGAGGAGCAGAAGCGCCGCTTCCTGCGGCCCCTGTGGGTGGGCGAGGAGGTCTGGTGCCAGCTCTTCAGCGAGCCCGGGGCCGGCTCCGACCTGGCCGCGCTCGCCACCCGCGCCGTCCTCGACGAGGCCTCGGGGGAGTGGGTGGTCGACGGCCAGAAGGTGTGGACCTCCAGCGCCCACACGGCCCGCTGGGGCATCCTGATCGCCCGCACCGACCCCGCCCTCCCCAAGCACCAGGGCATCACCTACTTCCTGTGCGACATGCACGCCCCCGGCGTCGAGGTCCGGCCGCTGCGCCAGATCACCGGCGAGGCCGAGTTCAACGAGGTCTTCCTGACCGGCGTCCGCATCCCCGACAGCCGCCGCCTCGGCGCCGTCGGCGAGGGCTGGGCCGTCGCCCGCACCACCTTGATGAACGAACGCGTCTCCATCGGCGGCATGCGCCTCCCGCGCGAGGGCGGCATGATCGGCCCCGTCGCCGCCGCCTGGCGCGAGCGCCCCGAACTGCGCACCCACGCCCTCCACCAGCGGCTGCTGGAACTGTGGGTGGAGGCCGAGGTCGCCCGCCTCACCGGCGAGCGGCTGCGCCAGCAGCTCGCGGCGGGCCGGCCCGGCCCCGAGGGCTCGGGCATGAAGCTCACCTTCGCCCGCCTCAACCAAGAGATCAGCGGCCTGGAGGTCGAACTCCTCGCCGAGGAGGGCCTGTCGTACGACGACTGGACCATGCGGCGCCCCGAAGGCGTCGACTTCACCGGCCGCGAGGCCGGCTACCGCTACCTGCGCGCCAAGGGCAACAGCATCGAGGGCGGCACCAGCGAAATCCTCCTCAACATCGTCGCGGAACGCGTCCTCGGGCTGCCGCCCGAGCCGCGCGACGACAAGGACCTCCCGTGGAAGGACCTGGCCCGATGACCCGCGACCTGCTCTACTCCGAGACGGAGGAGGAACTCCGCTCCGCCGTACGGTCCCTGCTCGCCGACCGTTGCGACAGTACGAAGGTCCTCGCCCGCGCCGAGACCGGCAGGCCGCACGACCCGGCCCTGTGGGAGACCCTCGCCGTCGGCATCGGAGCCGCCGGCCTCCTCGTGCCCGAGAAGCGCGGCGGCCAGGGCGCGTGCCACCGCGAGGCGGCCGTGGTACTGGAGGAACTGGGCCGGGCGGTCGCTCCCCTCCCGTACCTGACGAGCTCGGTGCTCGCCACCGAGATCCTGCTCGGCTGCGACACCCCGGAAGCGGCCGACCTCCTGCGGGAGCTGGCCTCGGGCAGCCGGGTCTGCGTGCCGGCCGTACCGCTGACCCTGGCCCCCGGCGCCCCCCTGCCGGCCGCCGTCCGGGACTCCGGCGGGGGGACCCTGAGCGGCGCGGTCACCTCCGTCGCGGACGCGGTCGCCGCCGACGTCCTGCTGGTCCTCGCCGACACCGGGCTGCACGCCGTCCCCGCGGGCTCCGCCCGGCTGACGGACCAGGTACCCCTGGACCTGACCCGCCCGCTCGCCACCGTCACCCTCGACGGTGCCACCGGCACCCTGCTCGCCGACCCCGCCGCCGCCCGGGCCGCGGTCGCCGGAGCCCTCCTCTCGGGGGCCGGACTGCTGGCCTCCGAGCAGGTCGGGATCGCCGAATGGTGCCTGGCCGAAACCGTCGGGTACCTGCGCACCCGGCACCAGTTCAACCGGTCCGTCGGCTCCTTCCAGGCCCTCAAGCACCGCCTGGCCCGGCTCTGGCTCGACGTGGCCTCGGCCCGCGCGGCGGCCAGAGCCGCGGCCGACGCCCTGGCCACCGGGGCGCCCGACGCCCCGCTCACGGTGGCCGTCGCCCAGTCCTACTGCTCGGGCGTGGCCGTCCGCGCGGCCGAGGAGTGCGTCCAACTGCACGGCGGCATCGGCATGACCTGGGAACACCCGGCCCACCTCTACCTCAAGCGCGCCAAGGCCGACTCCCTGGCCCTGGGCACGGCCGGCCACCACCGCGGCCTGGTGGCCGACTTCGCGGAGCTGCCGGCGCCTTAGAGGGCCTGTGGTCAAACTCCCGTCCGCCCCGCGCACGAGCGTTCGCGCCGCCCCCCGTCCCCGGCGCGCACCCTCCCGATCCGTACGCTGGCCACATGATCACCAGCATCAGCCCCCTCGACGCCACCGGTCTGCGCGCGCACCGCGACGAACTCGCCGCCCTCCTCCTCGCGGTCGTGGAGGGCGGCTCCTCGCTCGGCTTCCTCGCCGGCCTCGACCACGAGGGCGCCGCCGCCTGGTGGGACTCCCTGCTGCCCGCCGTCGAGGAGGGCTCCCTCGCGTTGTGGGTCTCCCGCACCGGGGGCGACGGCCGCATCGACGGCACCGTCAGCTGGTACCGGGAGTCCAAGCCCAACGGCCGCCACCGCGCCGAACTGCGCAAACTGATGGTCCATCCCGAGGCCCGCGGTCGGGGCGCCGCCCGCGCCCTGCTCGCCGAGGCCGAGGCGGCCGCCGCCCGCGCGGGCGTGGTCCTGCTGTTCCTCGACACCGAGACCGGGAGCGGCGCCGAGAAGGTCTACCTCCGGGCGGGCTGGACCGAGGTCGGCACCATCCCGGACTACGCCACCGACCCGGCCGGCCGCCTGCACCCCACCACCTTCTTCTACAAGCACCCCCAAGGGTGACCTCGCCCGCCGCGCGGCGTTAGACCCGTGGGCCGCCTCTTCCGGATCCTGCCTGACCCTCCCCCAGCCCCAGGGGGCCGGGAGGTACCCCCTGCCGCCCGGTGCCGCACCTCGCCGCGCCGGCGGAGCACCCGAGTACGTCCAGTACAAGGGCGCCCCGCCAACGCGCCGATGCACGGCACCGGACGACGCGGGCTTGACCGGCAGGATCCGAAAGAGACGGCCCAGCCGCCGGCACCGAGCGAGGGAGACCGTATGTTGTCCGCAGCAACCGCCGCCGCACCACTGACCCGCCGCGCGGTCCTCCGTACGGCCTTCACCGCGACGGTGCTCGCCGGCACGGCCGCCGCCCTGGCCCCCGTACTGCGCGCCCGCCGCCCCCGCCAGACGCTGACTCCGGCCCCGCTGGCCGAGGAGGAGACGTACCGGGGCCGGCACATCGCCGTCGACCTCGCCGGGGTGCGCATCGACGGCCGTCCGCTGCACGTCATGCGCCGCGCCGACGGCAGCTACCTCAGCGGGATCAACCACTTCCAGTCCTACGGGACGCCCATGGAACTGGCCCGCGCCGCCGTCGACGAACTGGGCACGACCCAACTGGCGTTCGCGGCCCCGCACCACGGCTGACACACGTACGGGAACGGGAGGAGCCCCGCGTTGTACACCCGGCAGAACCAGAAGAACCTGACCAGCGCCCAGAAGAAGCGGTTCACTGCGGCCGTGCTGGAGCTGAAGCGCGACGGCACCTACGACTCCTTCGTGCGCACCCATGACAAGTACTTCGTGCCCGACCGCGACCGCAAGCTCCGCGTCGGGCACATGTCGCCGTCCTTCTTCCCCTGGCACAGGCTCTACCTGCTGCAGTTCGAGCGGGAGTTGCAGCGCGTGGACCCCGGCGTCTCCATCCCCTACTGGGACTGGACGACCGACACCAGCCCGGTCTCCTCGCTCTGGGCCGACGACTTCCTCGGCGGCACGGGCCGGGCGAGCGACCGCAAGGTGATGACCGGGCCCTTCGCCTACGACAAGGGCAACTGGACGGTGACCGTCGGCATCACGGAGTCCGCCTTCCTCACCCGCAACCTCGGCCGCCCGCAGAACCCGATCACCCTGCCCACCCGCGCCGAACTCCAGTGGGCGATCGACGATCCGACGTACGACTCCTCGCCCTGGGACTCCACGGCCGCCGGCGGCAGCTTCCGCAACAGGCTGGAGGGCTGGGCCGCGCCCAAGAGCGAGCGCTGGCGCAACCACAACAAGGTCCACCAGTGGATCGGCGGCCACATGACCGGTGGCACCGCCCCCAACGACCCCGCGTTCTGGCTGCACCACTCCTTCGTGGACCTGATCTGGGACCGCTGGCAGCAGAAGCACCCCGACTCCGGCTACCTGCCGGCCGGGCCCCTGCCCTACGGGGACCTCCAGCGCGGCCGGGTCATCGCCCTCGACGAGCCGATGCCACCGTGGAACCTCACCCCCCGTGAGGTGTTGAGCCACCAGGGCGTCTACCGCTACGAATGATCCGGGAGAACGATCAGAGAGCGGTACGGAAAGGGCCCCCGCCGACCGGCGGGGGCCCTTTCGGTGATCAGCCGATCAGGAGATCAGGCGATCAGTGGCCGTAGTCCCCACCCTCGGTGTGGTGGTCGCCGCCGCCCGACGCGTTGACGCAGGTGTTGCCGAACGCCGGGTTGAGCAGCGCGATCACGTTGACCGTGTTGCCGCAGACGTTGACGGGGACGTGGACGGGAACCTGGAGCACGTTGCCCGAGAGGACACCGGGGGAGCCGACCGCCGCACCGTGCGCTCCGGCATCGGCGACAGCCAGACCCGCACCGGCGGTGACGGCGCTACCGGCCACAGCGGTGATGGCGAATGCCTTCGCGATACGCGACATCAAAGATCTCCTCGTGAGATATGGGGAGCCACAGAATCTGCAGCATTTGACATGGCATACAACGCCGGGAGGGCCGAGGGGTCACGGTCCCTGCGCCTACCCGGTGACGGTGAAGGCCACGGAGGCGAAGTACGGCCGCACCTGGGTGACGGAGCCCGGCCTCAGGACCTCGACCACCGGCCCCCGGCAGCCGGGGTCCCGGTGGAAGGCCGCCGTGGCCGCGGTCCTGTTGGACACCGCGCGGCCGCCGCCGCCCTCCGCCGCGACGCAGCCCTTCGGCGCGGCGAGCCCGTGGGGCCGGTCGTCCTGGCCGACGTACTGGAAGTCCGGCTCGGCCGCCGCGGCGGTCGTGGCACCGGCACCGGCGACGGCCGGCCCGGTGGCGGCCAGCAGCAGGGCGGGCAGAATGTGGTGGATACGTACGGATCGCATGCCCCGTCCAACCAGGCCGGGTCCCGGCAGGGTCACGCCTTGTCACCCGTCGGAGGGCTGTGCGACCGTGCGCGGAGCACAGGCGACAGCAGGAGGACGAGATGAGCGCACCCGGTGACGACGGCCGGCCGCGGCCCCGGGTCCGGACCGGTTCCGGCCTGGTCCAGGGCCGTAGGGACGCACACGGGAGCGCCGTCTTCCGGGGCATCCCGTACGCCGCCCCGCCCGTCGGCGCCCTGCGCTTCGCGGCGCCCGAGCCGCCGGCCGCCTGGGAAGGCGTACGGGACTGCGGGGCCTTCGGGCCCACCGCGCCCAAGGTGCCCTACGAGCACACCTTCGCGGCCCTGCTGCCCGATCCGCAGATCCCCGGCGACGACTGCCTGACCGTCAACGTGTGGACCCCCGACCCGACGCCGGCGGCGGGGCTGCCCGTCATGGTGTGGCTGCACGGCGGCGCGCACACCCGGGGCTCCTCGGCCGTGCCCGTCTACGACGGCGCCGCCTTCGCGCGCGACGGGGTCGTGCTGGTCTCCTGCAACTTCCGCCTCGGGGTGCTCGGCTACGGCCTCTTCCCCGACGCCCCGGCCAACCGGGGCCTGCTCGACCAGATCGCCGCCCTGGAATGGGTCCGCGACAACATCGCGGCCTTCGGCGGCGACCCCGCCCGGGTCACGGTCTTCGGCGAGTCCGCCGGAGCCATCAGCATCGGCGCCCTCCTCGCCGCTCCGCGCGCCGCCGGGCTCTTCTCCCAGGCGGTGCTGCAGAGCGGGGCTCCCGAGGTGCTGCCGCGCGACAAGGTGCGCGCCATGGTGCGGCGGATGGCCTCCCTGCTCAAGACGAAGGCCACCGCGAAGGCGTTCGCCGACACCCCGCTGCCCGACCTGCTCGCCGCCCAGGCGGCGGTGCTCCACAAGTCCAGCCCCCTCGTCGGCGGCCCCGCCTTCGGCCTGGTGGCCGACCCGAGGACGCTCCCCGAGGACCCCCTCGAAGCCGCCGCCCGCAGCGACGTGCCGCTGCTGCTGGGCTGGACCACCGAGGAGTACCGGCTCTGGCTCGCCCCCACCGGCGCGATGCGGCTCCTGGACCGGCTCGGCCCGCTCACCCTGTGGCTGGCCCGTTTCCGCAGCGGCAAGGACCGTGCCGACGTACGGGCGCTGCGCGCCGCCCTGCCCGGGGCGAGCCCCGCCGAGCTCGCGGGGCAGCTGCTCACGGACAGCCTGTTGCGCGACCCGCTGCGCAGGCTGGCCGGGGCACGGCGGGCCGCGCCGAGCTATCTGTACGAATTCGCGTGGCCGTCCGGCGTACCGGGACTCGGCGCCTGCCACGCCCTGGAACTGGGCTTCGTGTTCGACACCCTCGGCGTGCCGGAGGCCTCGTGGCTGGCCGGTCCCGACACCCCGCAGGCGCTCGCCGAGGAGATGCACTCGGCGTGGGTCCGCTTCGCGGTGACCGGGGATCCGGGTTGGGCGCCCTGGAACGGCAGCGGCCCGCCGAGGGTGTTCGGCGGGCCGGAGTCGAAGGAGGAGCGGGTCGAGGCGCCGCAGGCTACTCGACGGGTCCTTCCATGACCTTGCTGATGAACTGGATCGGCCCCAAGCCCATGTTCGGGACGTAGGTCTTGGCGTTGTGCTGGCCGCCGGGGATGACCCTCAGCTCGGTGTGGATCGGTCCCTTGTTGCCGTAGGTGGCGATGAACCTCTGCACGTCCGGCAGGGTCTTCTTGTTGTTCTCGTTGTCGCCGACCTGGAAGGCGATGTAGACGTCCGGCGCGCCCTTCTTGTCGATCATGGCCTTCGCCAGGAGCTCCGGGTTGTTCTCGGCCTTCTCCTTGTCGTGGCCCTTCCACAGCGAGGAGTCGGGGACGATGTCCGGGCCGGAGCAGATCGCGGCCTTGAACTTCTCCGGGTGCTTGAGCACGGCCTTCAGGCTCGCGAAGCCGCCGGTGGAGGAGCCCATGTAGGCCCAGCCGTCACGGGACTTGACGGTGCGGAAGTTCGCCTTCATCAGGTCCGGGACGTCCTCGGTCAGCCAGGTGCCCATCTTCGGCTGGTCGGGGATGTCGGAGCCGTCCCAGTAGATGCCCTTGTCGTCCGGGCCCGGGTTCAGCACCGGCATGGCGAGGATGAACGGCTTGCTCTTGCCCTCGGCGTACCACTTGCTGATGCTCGTCTGGAGCCCCAGGTCGGTGCCCATCCAGTAGTTGCTCGGGTAGCCGGCGCCGCCGGGGAGGGCGATCATGACCGGGAAGCCGCTCTTGGCGAACTTCGGGTCGTTGTACTCCTTGGGGGCCCAGACCCAGACCTTGCCCTTGAAGCCGGACTTCTTGCCGTCCAGCGTGGTGACGGCCACGTGCGTGCCGTCGGCCAGGGTCATCGAGTTCTTGAACTCGGCGGCCGGGCCCGTGGGCATCAGCATCTTGGAGTTCGCCGCCGGCTTGGCCGCGTCCTTCTGCTTGCCGTCACCGCCCGAGGGCTGCCCGAAGGACACCGAGGAACCCTTGTCGGTGAACGGCGGTATCTCGAAGTGGTTCATCACGAGCGCCGCGATGCCGGCGAGCGCCAGCACGGAGGCGCCCGCGATCACCCAGCGACGCACCCGCGACTTGCGCGGCGGCGGCTCGGGGTCGTAGCCGTCGTGGTCGTACTGGTCCCCGTACTGCTGGTCGTACTGCGGCTGTTGACCGTAGGGCGGCTGCTGCCCGTACGGGCCGTTCGGCTGCCGGCCGTACGGGCCCGGCGGCGGGCCGGGGGGCTGCTGCTGTCCGTAGGGCCCGCCGTACTGGTCGCCGTAGGGCGGCTGGGGGTTCTGCCCCTGCGGCCTGTACGGCTGGAACTGCTGCCCGTCGGGTGAGTACGACATGTGCGGTGGCTCTCCGGCTGATGCTGCCCCCAAGGGGGCGGTGTGGTCTGGCGGCTGGTCCCGTCCGTTCGGAAGATGAACGAATACGTGGCCGGGTTCCGCATTTTTACTTCTCTTGGGGTTTTCTGGGGCAGGCCCTTACCCGGCGCCTGAAGGGACGGTGGAGTTCGGGTTCTGTTCGCCGAGTATCCCTGGCCAGTGCACATGCCCCTGGGTATGGTGCGTCCGCGCCGCCGTCCGAACCCCATTTCCGCCCGGAGGTACCCCGTGTTTGGCATGCCCCTGCCAGGCTCCCGTCGTAGGACCGCCCTCGCCACCGCCTTCGGCCTCAGCGTCGCGGGCGTCGCCCTGTGGGCGGGCATCGGCGCCGTCCAGCCCGCCCACGCCGCGGGCCTGCCCGCGCCCGACCACGTCGTCGTCGTGGTCTTCGAGAACCACGCCTACAGCCAGGTCATCGGCAGCTCCAGCGCCCCGTACATCAACTCGCTCAAGAGCGGCGGCGCCAACCTGACGCAGTCGTACGGCATCACCCACCCGAGCCAGCCCAACTACCTCCAGCTCTTCTCGGGTTCCAACCAGGGCGTCACCGGCGACAGCTGCTACACGCCCGGCTTCAGCTCCGCGCCGAACCTGGCCTCCGAGCTGATCGCCGCGGGCAAGAGCTGGGGCAGTTACAACGAGGGCCTCCCCAGCGCCGGATCGACCACGTGCAGCAGCGGCAAGTACGCCCGCAAGCACAACCCCTGGTTCGCCTTCTCCAACGTACCCACCAGCACCGCGAAGACGATGACCCAGTTCCCGACGGACTTCAACACCCTGCCCAAGGTGTCCTTCGTCGTCCCGGACCTGTGCAACGACATGCACGACTGCTCCGTCGGCACCGGCGACACCTGGCTCAAGAACAAGATCAAGCCCTACGCCGACTGGGCCAAGACCCACAACAGCCTCCTCGTCGTCACCTTCGACGAGGACAACCGGCTCGCCGGCAACAAGATCCCCACGGTCCTCTACGGCCAGCCCGTCACCCCCGGCAGCACGTCGAGCACCACCTACAACCACTACGACATGCTGCGCACCCTGGAGGGCCTGGCCGGCCTGACCACCCACGCCGGGAACGCGGCCACCGCCAAGGACATCACGGGGATCTGGGCTTCCTGACCATGTACGTTGCGGACAGCCGCGGTACCCCCGCGCCCGCCGTGACCCCCGAGCCGCAGGCCGCCGCCCCGGGCACCCACCCGGGGCGGCGCGCCGCCCTCGCCCCCACGGTTCTCGCCCTCGGCACAGTCAGCCTGATCACCGACGTCTCCTCCGAGATGGTCACGGCCGTGCTCCCGCTCTACCTCGTCGCCGGCCTCGGGCTCTCCCCGCTCGGCTTCGGACTGCTCGACGGCCTCTACAACGGGGTCAGCGCCCTGGTCCGGCTCACCGGCGGCCACCTCGGCGACCGCCTCGGCCGCCACAAGGCCCTCGCCGGGATCGGCTACGGACTCTCCGCTCTCTGCAAGCCGCTGCTCCTGCTCGCGCACACCCTGCCCGCGATCGGCGCCGTCCTCGCCCTCGACCGCACCGGCAAGGGCCTGCGCACCGCGCCGCGCGACGCCCTGATCTCCCTCGCGGCCGCCCCCGAGGACCGCGGCCGGGCCTTCGGCGTGCACCGGGCCATGGACACCGCCGGCGCGCTCATCGGCCCGATCCTCGCCTTCCTCGTCCTGCGCGGCGCCGCCGACGGCTACGACGCCGTCTTCACCGTCAGCGCCTGCGTCGCCGCCCTCGGCGTCCTCGTCCTCGTCCTGTTCGTCCCCGGCCGTCGGACCGCCCCGGCCGCCGACGCCGAACCGGTCTCGCTGCGCGCCGCCCTCGCACTGCTGCGCCGGCCCGACCTGCGCCGGATCGGCCTGTGCGCGCTGGTCCTGGGCCTGTGCACCGTCAGCGACGCCTTCGTCTTCCTGCTGCTGCAGCACGCCACCGGCATCGCCGACCGCTGGTTCGCGCTGCTGCCGCTCGGCACCGCCGCAGCGTTCTTCCTGCTCGCGCTGCCCCTGGGCAGGCTCGCCGACCGGATCGGCCGCGGCCGCGTCTTCGTCGGCGGCCACCTCGCCCTGCTGCTCGCCTACGGGCTGCTGCTCGCCGGAGGGGCGGGGGCGTGGCTGCCGTACGCGGTGCTCCTGCTGCACGGCGGCTTCTACGCGGCGACCGACGGCGTGCTGATGGCGGCGGCCGCCGGAGCCGTCCCCGAGGAGCACCGCGGCGGAGGTCTGGCCCTCGTCCAGACCGGCCAGGCCCTCGCCCGGTTCGCCGCCTCCCTCGGCTTCGGAGCCGCCTGGACGGTCTGGGGCGCCCGCCCCGCCCTGGCCGTGGCCGCCGCACTGCTCGCCGCGGCCGTCTGCCTGTCCGGGCGTCTGCTGCCCGCGGGTGACGGCTGACGCCCGGACCCGTGCCGACGGGCCCCGAGGCCCGCCGCAAGGCCCCCACCACCGAAAGGCCCCCATGCCACCGATGCCCCCCTTGTCCCTCCGCCGCCGGATCCTGATCCTGGCCGCCGTCGTGTCCGTCCTGGCCGTGATCGCGGGGCTGTCCTTCCTGCGGGCCGCCGACCGGGCCGAGCAGAAGAACCAGGCCCAGGCCGGCGGCCCCGAGATCATCCGGGGCGAGCTCTCGCTGACCCCGGGCGACGGTGGCCCACGGATCCTCTTCCGCAACATGGCGTGGGGCCCGCACCGAGACGAACTGGCCTCCGTCCCCGCCTCCGCGCCCGAGGGAGCCCGTACCGCCTCCGGGGTGAGCTGCCTGCGCTTCCACTCCGCGGCCGGTACCGGCATCTGCCTCCAGGCGGTCAAGGGCGGGGTCCAGGACGGCTACCGGGCCGTCGTGCTCGACAAGGGCCTGAAGGAGGTGTCGGCGCACCCGCTGGCCGGCATCCCCACCCGGGCCCGGGTCTCGCCCGGTGGGCACCTCGCCGCGTGGACCGTCTTCGTCGGCGGGGACTCGTACGCCGGTACGAACTTCTCGACGCGGACCTCGGTGCTCGACCTGCGCACGGGCAGGCTCGACGCCTCCCTGGAGGACTTCACGATCCTCAAGGACGGCAAGGAGTACCGGAACGCCGACGTCAACTTCTGGGGGGTCACCTTCACCGCCGACGAGCAGGCGTTCTACGCGACCATGGCCACGGGCGGCCGCACCCACCTGGTCCGCGGGGACCTGACCGCACGCACGGTGACCGCCCTGCGCGAGAACGTGGAGTGCCCGTCGCTGGCGCCGGACGGGAAGCGGCTGGTGTTCAAGAAGCGGGTGGAGGGCCTTCCGGCCGAGGCCCCCTGGCGGCTGTACGCCCTGGACCTGGCCTCCGGAGCGGAGACCCCGCTCGCCGAGGAGCGCAGCGTCGACGACCAGGTCGTGTGGCTGGACGAGCGGACCGTCGCCTACTCGCTGCCCGGGGACTTCGGGGCCGACCTGTACACGGTCCCGGCGGACGGGAGCGGCGCCCCGGTCCGGCTCATGGCATCGGCCCTCGCCCCCGCCTTCCTCGGGTGAGGAAGGCGGGGGCGGGCGACCGCAGGACCGTTACGCCGGAACGAGCGTCTTGCGCCTGCGCTTGCGCGGGGCCTTCGCCGAGAGCCTCAGCTCGATGATCGACCGCACGGTCGGCCACTCCTCGTCGAGGATCGAGTAGAAGGCGGTGCTGCGGACCGCGCCGTCGAGCCCCCGCGAATGGGCCCGGCGGACCCCCTCGCAGGTGAAGCCGAGACGCTCCATCGCGGCCCGCGAGCGGACGTTGCGGGCGTCCGCGCGCAGTGAGATGCGTCGCACGCCCCAGGTCTCGAAGGCATGGCGGAGCATGAGCAGCTTCGCCTCGGTGTTGATACCGGTGCCCTGGGCGCCCGGGGACAGCCAGGTGTTGCCGATCTCGGCGGCATCGGGGATCGCCGTCGCCGGATCGCCGAACGGGACACCCGGCACGGCGGGCCACACGAGTGGACCCTGCCAGTAGTCCAGTTCCAGGAACCGGGTGGAACCGACAACAAGGCCGTCCGCGGCTCTGACCACCGCGAACGGGAGCGACCGGCCCGCCGCCTGATCGGCGAGGGCGCGTTCGATGTACTCGTGGGACGCCTGCACCCCATGGGGTACGGGGGTGAAGGCGTAAGTCGTACGATCCTCGGCCCCGGCCAGGGCCAGAGCCTCGGTGTGGTGGGGGGCGAGGGGCTCGAGCCGCACGGAGCGGCCGGCGAGGAGTACGGGTACGGGCACGGAGCCTTCGGTCCTTCTGGGCGGTGGGGTGGTTGCACAGTGTGCGTCTCTGACGTCGCCCCCCGTGCAAAACACGGGTGAAAGGCAACGGGCTGTCAGGTGAACGCGAGTGGCTCAATGTAGCCCCTTAAAGTCCTCTCATGAACCCCCAATTTGGCAATGGCGTGAACGTCTTTTTCGATGACTTGGGTCCCCGGGACGGAACGCCCGTAATCCTGATCCACGGACATCCGTTCAACCGCACGATGTGGGCCCCCCAGACAGCCGCGCTGACGGCCGCCGGCTACCGGGTGATCGCCCCTGACCTGCGAGGATACGGAGAAAGCCCGGTCGTGCCCGGCAAGGCGCTCCTCGCCGACCTCGCGGACGACCTCGCCGCCCTGCTCGCCCGCCTGGGTATCGAACAGGCGGTCGTCGGTGGTGTGTCCATGGGCGGGCAGATCGCCATGGAGCTGCGGCTGCGCCACCCGGGTGTGGTACGGGCGCTCGTGCTCTGCGACACCTCGCCGGAGCCGGAGACCGAGGACGGCAGGAAGTACCGCCGGGAGCTCGCGGAGCGGCTCCTGGCCGAGGGCATGAGGGGGTACGCCGAAGAGGTCATCGACAAGATGCTGGCGCCTTACAACGTGACCGGCATGCCCGAGGCGGCCGCCCGGGTGAGCGCCATGATGTGCGCGACCGACCCCGAGGGCGCCGCCGCCGCCCTGCGCGGGCGGGCCGAGCGTCCCGACTACCGCCCGGTGCTCGCCAGGGCCGCGGAGCCCTGCCTGCTGCTCGTCGGCGCGGACGACGTCTACACCCCGGTGGCCGACGCCGAGGCCATGCACGCGCTGATGCCCCACTCGGTGCTCACGGTCATCGACGGGGCCGGACACCTGCCCGGGGTGGAGCAGCCGGAGGCCTTCAACCGGGCACTGCTGGAGTTCCTCGCGGGGTTGTGAGTGGCCCAGGATCCCGGGCCTTGAATGGCTCTGCCTCGCGGGCCACCCGGCTGATGGAATGACGGGGTGACGCTACGGATCCTGCCCCCGCCCGGGGCGCCGCGACGGCTCGCCGCGGCCCAGTTGAGCAACTCCGTCGGTGACGGCGCCTACTACGTGTGTTCGGCCCTCTACTTCACCCGCGTGGTGGGTCTCTCGCCCGCGCAGATCGGCCTGGGGTTGACCGTCGCCTGGGCCGTGGGCTCCGTGGCCGGCGTCCCGCTCGGGGCGCTCGCCGACCGGCGCGGGCCCCGCGGCACCTCGGCGGTGCTGGCGGCGGCCACGGCGGCCTCGGTGCTCTCCTTCCTCGTCATCCGGTCCTTCTGGGCCTTCCTGGCGGCCGTGGTCGTGTACGCCACCGCCCAGTGCGGGCTCGGCGCGGCCAGGCAGGCGCTGCTCGCCGGCCTGGTCCCGGCGGAGCGGCGGACGGGAGTCCTGGCCCACCTCCAGTCGATGCTCAACGGCGGGCTGGCCCTGGGCGCGGCGCTCGGCGGCCTGGCCCTGGGCGCGGACACCGAACGGGCCTACCTGGCGGTCTTCGTCCTCGACGCGGTGGGCTTCCTGGGTTGCGCCGCCCTCCTGCTGACGCTGCCGGCGGTGGCCCCCGTCCCCTTGCGGGCGGCCGGGGAGCCCCGGCTGGCGGTCCTCCGCGACCGCCCGTACGCGCTGGTCACGCTGCTGAACGCGGTGCTGCTGCTGCGGATGCCCCTGCTCAGCCTCGCCGTGCCGCTGTGGATCGTGCAGCGCACGCATGCTCCCGGCTGGCTGGTGTCGGCGCTGTTCGTGCTCAACACGGTCGCCGTGATGCTGTTCCAGGTACGCACGGCCCGGCCCGTGACCGACGTGGACACCGCGCTGCGGGCGCTGAGGGTCTCGGGGCTGGTGATGGCCGCCTCGTGCGCGGTGTTCGCCCTCTCGGCGCTGCCGGGGGCCGCCTGGGCGGCGGCGGGGCTGCTCGTGGCGGGAGCGGTGCTCCAGGTGGACGCCGAGATGCGGCAGTCCGCCGGGTCCTGGCAGATCGGCTTCTCGCTGGCGCCCGCCGACCGGATGGGCCAGTACCAGGGCTTCTTCGGCACCGGGGTTCCGGTCGCCCGCACCCTGGGGCCGCTGGTGCTGACCTCGCTGCTGCTGGTGTGGGGCGTCCCGGGGTGGCTGCTGCTGGGGGCCCTCCTGTCGGCGGCCTCGTACGGGATGGGTCCGGCCGTGCGTCGGGCCGAGGCCGCGCGCGGGCGGGGCGAGCCCCGCGGCGCCGTCGCGGAAGCTGTACGGGCGGGCTGAATCAGAGCCTTTCGGCGTGGTCGCGCGTGAACACGGTCCGGGTCGCGGACGCGGTCCGCGTGGTCCCGGAGACGGTGGTCCTCCAGGAGCCGGTGGCCCGGCTCGACATGTCCGACTTCGAGGTGGCGACGTACTCCCCGACCGGCTGAGCCCCCGCGCCTGAGATCATCCGGGCATGGACGAGGTACTGCGCAGGCTCGCTTCCGTCGGGCCGTTCTTCACCGTGCCCTACGGGAAGGAGCCGCCCGGGGAGGGCTACCGGCCGCTCGGCGAGCTGTACGGCGAGCGGCTGGAGCCGTACGTCGCCGAGGTCGGGCGGCGGATCGGCAGCGGGCCCGGGCGGGTGGCCGCCTCGACCGCCCAGCTCGGCATCGCCTCACGGCTGTGGTCGATCGGGCTCGGCTGCGCCGCGCTCGCCGGGCGGGTGCCGGACCTGGCCCCCGACCGGGTGTGGTGGAGGCTGCCGGGGGCCGGCTCGCTGGAGCTGTGGCTGCCCGAGCCGGGAGAGCTGCCGGCTCAGGCCCTCGGGGACACCGTCCTCGGGAACCTGGCCGTGCTCGACGCGGGACTGCGGGAGCGGTTCGGGGTCTCGCCGAAGGTCCTGCGGGGCAACGCCGCGTCGGGGCTCGTCGGGGCGCTGCGGGTGCTGCTCGACCGGGTACCGGGCGGCACGGCCGTGACTTTGGCCGGTGAACTGCTCGCGGAGGGCGGGCCGCTGGGAGGTACCGGCACCTTCATCCACGAGGAGGGACTCGGGGTCGCCTTCGTGCGGCGCAGCTGCTGCCTCTACTACCAGGTGCCGGGCGGAGGGCTCTGCGGGGACTGCGTGCTGCGGACGAGGTAGGCGAGGGCCCGGCCTCAGGCGGGGCGGATGTTCTTGTTGTGGTGGAAGACGTTGCCGGGGTCGTGCTTGGCCTTGACCTCGGCCAGCCGGCGGTAGGTGTCGTCGCCGTAGGCTTCGCGGACCCGGCCGGCGTCGTCGTCGCGGTCGAGGAAGTTGACGTAGACGCGCCCGCCGCGGTGCGGGCCGAGGGCTTCGAGGAAGTTCCGCGTCCAGGCGGTCTCGCCCGCGGCGCGCTCGCCGGTCTCCCCGGGGAGCCACACACCGTCGATGACGATGTTGAAGGGTGCGTCGCGACCGGCGTAGGCGGTGGAGTCGTGGGGGACCCGGGCGACGGCGCCGCCCATGTGGAACACCGCCGCGTACGACCGGGGCGAGCCGGCGCGGTAGGCCTGGTCGGCGATGACGGAGACGGCGGCGTCGGAGAGCCCGGTGAGACCGGTGGCCTTCCAGTAGTAGTGCCACCCGTGGGGGACGGTGTCGTCGAGACCCCCCTGAAAGGCGGCGTAGGACGTGGGTGCGAGCAGGTCCACGAGGGGAGTCCCGAACCGGCGCAGGGGCCGCAGGACCCGCTCGCCCTCTTCGGCGGGTCCGGCGTGGCAGCAGGCCACGGCGACGGCCGGCCGCCAACGCAGCTCCTCTGGGACGACCGGCAGCGGCGGTACGGTGCCCAGCCTGACGACGGTGCCCAGCTCGTCGGGGGCTTCGGAGACGAAGTCCCGGTAGAAGCGCAGCACGTCGGCGGTGTCGTCGGCAGCCCAGAACACGGGGCCGGCCATCACGGTCGGGCCGAGGGGGTGCAGGGCGAAGCGGAACGCGGTCACGGCGCCGAAGTTCCCGCCGCCGCCCCGCAACGCCCAGAACAGGTCGGGGTCCTCGTCGGCGGACGCACGCACGACACTCCCGTCAGCGGTGACCACCTCGGCGGCCAGCAGATTGTCGACCGCGAGCCCGTGCCGCCTCATCAGGAAGCCGAGACCGCCGCCGAGCGTGAGCCCGGCCACGCCGGTGTGGCTCACGATGCCGCCGGTGGTGGCCAGCCCGTGGGACTGCGTCCCGTGGTCGACGTCGCCCCACAGCGCGCCACCCTGCACCAGGGCCGTGCGCCCCGCGGGGTCGACCCGGACGGCTCGCATGGGGGAGAGGTCGATGACGATCCCGTCGTCGCACACCGCCGTGCCGGCCACGTTGTGGCCCCCGCCCCGGACCGCGATCTCCAGGTCGTGGTCGCGGGCGAAGCGTACGGCGGCGACCACGTCGGCGGTCCCGCCGCACCGGGCGATCAGCCGGGGGTGGCGGTCGACCGCGCCGTTCCACACGGCCCGGGCGGTGTCGTAGTCGTCGTGGCCGGCGGTGATCAGCCGGCCCCGGAAGCCGTTGATGTCCATCGCGGTCGCCTCCCGCTCGGACGTCCGGCCGGCCCGCCGACCGGACGGTCGCGTCGTGCTTCTCGTCCCCCGACGCTCCCATCGCACCACCGCGGACCGGGGCCGTGAAGTCAGGAATCTGGACTCAACCGGCGATGGGGGGAGTGGGAGAATGGCACCGTGCGGACCTACGGTCAGTACTGTCCCATCGCCCGTGGCGCCGAGATCTTCGCCGAGCGCTGGACACCGGTGATCATCCGCAACCTGTACCTGGGCTGCGGAAACTTCGGTGAGATCCTCCAGGGCGCTCCCGGACTGTCCCGCACCCTGCTCGCGCAGAGGCTCAAGCAGCTCGAACGGCTCGGCATCGTCGAATCGGCACCCAAGAGCGAAGGGCGCGGACACCACTACGAGCTCACCTCCGCGGGCCACGACCTCTTCAAGGTCTGCGTGTCGCTCGGTGAATGGGGTGCCGCCTGGCTCGAGATCGCCCCCGAGCACCTCGATCCCTTCGTGGCGCTGTGGTCGATGTGCAACATGCTCCGCCGGGACCGGCTCCCGGACGGGCGTGTCGTCATCCGCTTCGACTTCACCGGGCGGCCCAGGGGCTCGGAGCGCTATTGGCTGCTGATCGAGCACGCGGACACGGAGATCTGCAAGACGTACCCGGGTGTCGACGAGGACCTGTACGTCACGGCGGAGGCCGAGGCCTTCGTCAAATGGCACGCCGGCCAACTGAGCTGGGCCGAAGCCGTCCGGGAGGACCGCATCCGGCTCCACGGCCCGTCGTGGCTCGTACGGGCCTTCCCGACCTGGAACGCCAAGAGCGCCTTCGCCCACATCAAGCCGGTCGCACGAAGGCCGTCGGGGAGCGGAGTCACTGCCCCTCGACGGCCTTCGGCGACGGCTCGGCGGAACTAGAAGGTCAGGTTCCAGGAGTCGATCTTGCCGGTGTCGCCGCCGGCGTTGTCGTTGACGCGCAGCTTCCAGGTGCCGCCCGCGACCTCGGAGGAGGCGTTCACGGTGTAGACCTGGTTGATGTTGTCGGCGCTGCCGCCGGCCCGGTTGTGGACCGTGTACACGCTGCCGTCGGGGGCGATCAGGTCGACCTTCAGGTCACCGATGTAGGTGTGCACGATGTTCACGCCCACCTTGAGGGTGGCCGGGGCGTTGCCCGTGACACCGCTGACGGTGATGGGGCTCTCCACGGTGGTGTTGTCGCCGATGGCGAAGTCACCGGTGTTCTCGAAGTACTTGCCGGGAGGCGGGGTTGACCCGACCGCCTTCAGAGCGTCTACCTGGCCCTCGCCGAAGAAGCCGTTGTTGGCCGTGGTGCCCTTGCAGCGGCTGTCCGACGGGCAGGCGACGTCGTTGGCCTGGGTGGCCAGCTTGTCGCGGATCTGGGCCGGCGTGATGCCCGGGTTGGTGCTGGCGATCAGTGCCGCCACACCCGTGACGTGCGGGCTGGCCATCGAGGTACCGCTCATGGTGGCGTAGGTGCCGCCCGGCGCGGTCGAGTAGACGTTGCTGCCCGGCGCGGCGACGTCGATGATGCCCTGGCCGAAGTTGGAGAAAGAGGCCTTGGTGGTGCCGGTGCCGTTCGCCGCGACCGTGACCACGCCCGGGAGTTCGGTCGGGATGTCCACGCACGCGTTGGTGATCGTGCGGGTGACCGGGGTCGAGTCGTTCGGGCTGGCCGTGTCGGTGGTCTTGTTGGCGAGGTCGTAGTTCTCGTTGCCCGCCGCGGCGACCTGGAGCGAACCCTTGCCCTCCGCGTACTCCTGGGCGCGCTTGACGCCCTCGATGATCGCGGCCTGGTCGAGGTTGTCCGGGCAGTTGAACTGCCACGGGTCCGTGTAGTAGCTGTTGTTGGTGACCTTGAAGCCGTGGTCACCGGCCCACATGAACCCGCACACCGTGTTCTCGGCGAAGAAGAGCGACGAGTTCGGCTCGGCGATGCGCACCGAGGAGATCTTCACGCCCGGGGCCACGCCGACGACGCCCTTGCCGTTCTTGGCGGCGGCGACCGTACCGGCCACGTGGGTGCCGTGGGTGCCCACGTCGCGCCAGGCGCCCGTACGGGTGTCCGGCTTGCCGTAGGCGCAGGAGACGGAGTCGGCCGCGTTGAAGTTCGGGGCCAGGTCCTGGTGCTGGTCGTCCACACCGGTGTCCAGGATGCCGACCTTGACGGACGACGAGCCGGTGGTGACGGCCCAGGCCTGGTCGGCCTTGATCTGGGTCATGTCGGCGCGGGCCGGCTCGCCCGCGGGCGTCGTGGCCTGCGTCGGATTGGCGGGCAGCGCCGGGTTGTAGGCGTCCGCCGGCACGTCCGAGGTGCGGGTGGCGCCCACCTTCTGGACCCCGCTCACGCCGCGCATGGTCGTGGCGAAGGTGCCGGAGGCGGAGTGGGCCAGGACCACGCCGATGGCGTCGTAGTAGTGGAAGACCGTGCCGCCGTTGGCGGCGATGGCGTTGCGCACCGCGGTGGTGTCACCGGGAGCAGTGATCACGAAGTAGGCGCGGGTGCCGGCAACCCAGGTCGCACTCTGGGAGGTCGGCGCCGCGGCCTTCGGCGCCGCGGGGGCGACGCCGGCCTTGGCGGGAGAGCCGGAAGGGGAGACGGGAGCGGTGCCGGCAAGCGCGGCGGGGGCCCCGAAAGCGAGTGCGGCGCCGAGGGTGGCGGCCAGCACGAGGGTACGTCGAGGTCGGCTGGATATGTGGGGTATCAATGCGTCCTCCGAGGACACGATGGTGCTGGTGGCACCTATCGCGTCGTACGAAACGAGTGGTGGACGCAAGATGTCAGACGCATGCCCTGATATGGAAGTACCTTTTACAGCACTACGGTTCGCACGCCGTTGGCTGAAAACCGACTGTTTCAAGTGGTGTCGGGGGATGTCGGGGCCGACCGGGCTGGGCACCGTGGGGGCGAACCCTGCCCGGCCGGCCCGTACGGGCGTACCGGCTAGGCCGGAACGCCGTCCTTGGGGCCGCCCGCGGGCTGCGGCACGGCGGCCACCGCCTGCTCGGCCGGTTCGCCCTGGTCGGCGGGGCTCGTCACGTGAGCGTCGTCGATGAGCGTGCTCTCGTCGAACGGCAGCCGGCCCGCGAGGACTTCGCCGGCCCGCGCGTGGTCGAACTCCTTCGTCCACGTCCCGATGAGCACCGTCGCGATGGCGTTGCCCGCGAAGTTGGTCAGCGCCCGCGCCTCGCTCATGAACCGGTCGATGCCCACGATCAGGCCGACGCCGTCGACGAGTTCCGGCCGGTGCGACTGGAGCCCACCGGCGAGCGTGGCCAGACCCGCGCCGGTGACCCCGGCCGCACCCTTCGAGGCGATGACCATGAAGAGCAGCAGCGAGATCTGCTCGCCCAGCGCGAGCGGCTTGCCCATCGCCTCGGCGATGAACAGCGAGGACATCGTCAGGTAGATCGCGGTCCCGTCCAGGTTGAAGGAGTACCCGGTGGGCACGGTGATCCCGGTGACGGGACGGGAAACCCCCAGGTGCTCCATCTTCGCGATCAGCCGTGGCAGCGCCGACTCCGAGGAGGAGGTCGAGAGGATCAGCAGGAACTCGCGGCCCAGGTAGCGCAGCAGGGCGAAGACGCTGACCCCCGTGCACACCCGCAGCAGCGTGCCCAGCACCACGAACACGAACAGCAGACAGGTCGTGTAGAAGCCGATCATGATGACGGCCAGGGATTTGAGCGCGTCCATGCCCGTCGCCCCGACCACCGCCGCGATCGCTCCGAACGCGCCCACCGGCGCCGCCCACATGATCATCGCGAGCACCCGGAACACCAGCTTCTGCACGTGTCCGATCCCGCGCAGCACCGGCTCGCCCGCCGCGCCCATGGCCTGCAGCGCGAACCCGCAGAGCAGCGCCACCAGCAGCGTCTGCAGCACCTGCCCGCCCGTGAAGGCGGACACCAGGGTCGTCGGGATGATCCCGAGCAGGAACTCCGGCGTGCTCTGCGCCCCGCCCGCCTTGGCCTGCGCCTCGCCGGCGTGCTTCGCGGCCTCGGTCAGGTGCAGCCCGCTGCCGGGCTCCAGCAGGTTCCCGACCAGCAGGCCGATCGCCAGCGCGACCGTGGACATGACCATGAAGTAGCCGAGGGCGAGCCCGCCCACGGCCCCCACCTTGGCGGCCTTGCGGACCGAACCGATGCCCAGCACGATCGTGCAGAAGATCACCGGCGAGATCATCATCTTGATGAGGTTGACGAAGCCGGTGCCGAGCGGCTTGAGCTCCACGGCCACGCCGGGCGCGGCGAAGCCGACGGCGATGCCGAGCAGCACCGCGGCGATCACCGCGATGTAGAGATAGTGCGTTCTGTCGCGCCTGGCGGCCACGATGCCTCCTGCTGGTGAAGTCGTTCCGGGAGACCATCGCCCAGCGCTGTGACCCCGGTCACCCTTGCGTTCATTGAGTTCACGACCCGGTGCACACTGAGCGCCATGTTCCGCTTCCCCCGACCCCCGCGCAGCCTCGCCGGCCAGCTCTTCGCCATGCAGGTGCTGCTGGTCGCCGTGGTCGTCGCGGGGTGCGCCGTCTTCGCGTACGCCACCGCACGCGGTCAGGCCGAGGACGCCGCCCGGCGCCAGGCCGGGGCCGTGGCCCACGCGGTCGCCGACTCGCCGTCCGTACGCGAGGCCGTACGCGGAGCCGCGCGCGGAACCGATCCCTCGGCCGCCCTCCAGCCCTACGCGGAGAAGGTCCGCACCGACTCCGGCGTGGACTTCGTGACGATCATGGCGCCCGACGGGCGGCGCTGGACCCACCCCGACCCGCGCCGCATCGGCGAGACCTTCATGGGCAACACCGCTCCCGCACTGCGCGGCGAGACCTTCAGCGAGACCTACACCGGAACCCTCGGCCCCTCCATCCGCGTGGTCACCCCGCTCACCGACGGCGACCGGATCGTCGGCCTCGTCAGCTCCGGGATCACCGTCCGCGCGATCAGCGACCGGCTCGCCGCACAGCTCTCCGCCCTCGCCTGGGTCGCCGGCGGGGCCCTCGCGCTCGGCGGCCTCGGCACGTACGTGGTCAACGCCCGGCTGCGCCGCCACACGCACGGCATGAACGCGGCCGAGCTCAGCCGGATGTACGACTACCACCAAGCGGCCCTGCACGGGGTGCGCGAAGGGCTGCTGCTGCTCGACGGGCAGCGCAGGATCACCCTCATCAACGACGCGGGCCGCGAACTGCTCGGCCTGCGGGGCGGGGTCACCGGGTCCGGCGCCGCGGACCTCGGGCTGCCCGCCCCGCTGACCGGCGCCCTGCTGGCGGACCGGCCCCGGGTCGACGAGGTGCACCTGACCGCCGACCGGGTCCTGGTCGTCAACAGCGCGCCGGTCGCGGGCGGTGGCCGCCGGGGCACCGTGGTGACCCTGCGCGACCACACCGAACTCCAGGCGCTGACCGGTGAACTGGACCAGGAGCGGGGTTTCACCCAGGCCCTGCGTTCCCAGGCCCACGAGGCGGCCAACCGGCTGCACACCGTGGTCTCCCTGATCGAACTCGGCCGCGCCGACGAGGCGGTGGAGTTCGCCACCGCCGAACTGGAGCTCGCGCAGGCGCTGACCGACCAGGTGATCACCGCGGTCGACGAGCCGGTACTGGTGGCGCTGCTGCTGGGCAAGGCCGCGCAGGCGCACGAGCGGGGCGTGGAGTTGGTCGTCACGCCGGACAGCCGCAGCCTCGCCGAAGGCGGCGGCCTGCCGCCGGCCCGTGACCTGGTCACCGTGCTGGGCAACCTCATCGACAACGCGGCCGACGCCGTCACCGCCGTCCCGGGCGCGCGGATCGCGGTGACCCTGCGGCCCGACGGGGACGAACTGCTGCTGCGGGTCGCCGACAACGGCCCCGGGCTGCCGGAGGGGGTCGACGTGTTCCGTCGGGGCTGGTCAGGGAAGGGCGAGGGGCGGGGCCTGGGCCTCGCGCTGGTGCGCCAGGTGGCGCAGCGGTACGGCGGGAGCGTGACCGCCGCCCAAGGCCCGGCCGGGGGAGCGGAGTTCACGGTACGGCTGCCCGCCCCGGGCGGTGCCCGGTGAGCGCGGGCGAGGTGCGGGTGCTGATCGTCGAGGACGACCCGGTGGCCGCCGACGCGCACGCGCTGTACGTCGGGCGGGTCCCCGGGTTCACGGCCGTCGGGGTCGCCCACTCGCTCGCCGAGGCCACCCGGCACCTGGAGCGGACCCGGGTCGACCTGCTGCTGCTCGACCTCACCCTGCCCGACGGCCACGGACTGCGCTTCGCGCGCGGGCTGCGGGCCGCCGGGCACCCCGCCGACGTGATCGCGGTGACCTCGGCTCGGGACCTGGCCGTGGTCCGCGAGAGCGTCTCCCTCGGTGTGGTCCAGTACGTACTGAAGCCCTTCGCCTTCCCGACCCTGCGCGAACGGCTCCTGCGCTACGCGGAGTTCCGCCAGGCGGCGGGCGAGGCGGCCGGCCAGGACGACGTGGACCGGGCGATGGCCGCGCTGCGCGCACCCCGCCCGGCCCAGCTCCCCAAGGGGCTGAGCGCGCCGACCCTGGACCGGGTCGCCGCCCTGCTGAGGGCGGCGACCGAGGGGCTGACCGCGGCGGGGGCGGCCGAGGCGGCCGGGATCTCGCGGATCACCGCCCGCCGCTACCTGGAGCACCTGGTGGACACCGGCCGCGCGGACCGGACCCCCCGGTACGGCCAGGTCGGCCGCCCCGAACTGCACTACCGCTGGCTGGCGGCGGGGTCTCACACGTCGAACGTGTAGAACTTCCGGTGGTCCAGCATGTCCGCCGGGGTGACGTCGTTCCACGGCCGCATGGTGTCGTTCAGGTCCACCACGTTCGGGGTCCCCGCCGCCGGCAGGTACGCGGACTGCGGGTGGCGGGCCTGCCAATCGGCCCACAGCTTGTCCACGAAGGCGTGGTGCATCCAGAAGACCGGGTCGTTCGGGGACACCCCGGTCGCCATCTGCCCGCCGACCCACACGTGCACCCGGTTGTGCAGGTTGGCGCCCCGCCAGCCCTCCAGGCTGTTGCGGAAGCCGCTCGAGGCGCTGTTCCAGGGAGCCGCGTCGTACACGGGGATGGCCAGTACGGCGTCCACCTCCGCCCGCGTCGGCAGCTCGGCGACGCCTGTGCCCAGCGCCCGGCGCAGGTAGGCGCGGCCGTCCACCCGTACGTTCACGTTCCACTTGCCGCCCGCGTGGGCGAACGGCCCGTCGAGCACCTGACCGTCCCGGGCCCGGCCCGTGCCGCCGAGGAAGTCGGCGGCCCAGAGCGAGGCGCGCGAGGTGCGGTCGGCGGTCCAGTCCCAGTACGGGATGGACACGTTCTTGTCGACCTTCTGCAGTTCCGCCTCGAACTCCAGCAGGAAGCGGCGGTGCCAGGGCAGGAAGGAGGGGGAGCGGTGACCCACCCGGTCGCCGGAGTCCGTGTCGGACATGATGAAGCCGTTGTGGGTCGTGACGAAGCGGTCGTAGGTGCCGGTGCGCTTGAGCTCCAGCAGGGCGGCCGTGAAGGCGCGCTTCTCCTCGGAGGTGAGCGCGGCCTGGTTCTTGCGGACGGTCATGCCGCACCGCCGAACGGGGCGAGTTCGGAGCCCTGGAGGTCGCGGACCGCGGCGCGGGCGAGGGAGAGCGGGTCGGAATACGTCTCGTAGTGGTTGATGACGCTGATCCAGCTGCCGTCGGCGTTGCGCATCACGTGGAGTTCGCGGCCGTCTATCCGGACGGTGGGCAGCCCGGCGGAGTGGTGGCCGCCGTGGTGGCCGCCCCCGTCCTGGGTTATCCGGATGCGGCGGCCCTGGTAGACCTCTTCGGTGGCCGTGCCCGAGGTCGTCGGGGTGGTGGCCGGGGTGGCGTTCGCGGCGGTGGCCGCCACACCTAATGCGGTGAGTGCGCCGGCAGTGGTGCCTGCCAAGGCCTGTCGGCGGGTGATCTTGTTCATGGCCGAAGAGGTATCAGGGCGAAGAACGCCACTGACCGATATCCGGACATCCGCGGATAAGTTGCCGGTAGAACAAGTTGGATGATCTTCCCGTTCGGGCCGGCTCCAGTGGTCCGAACGGGAAGACCTACGGACGGAACCCTACTCGACGGGAAATCCTCCCGTCGCACCGGCGGGCTATGGAGGGGGTCACATCGCCGAGTCGGCCGGAAGCGGCGGTGCGTGCCGATCGACTGCCGCCGGGATTCCTTGCCTTCTGTCCCATATAGTCCCGATATGCCTCTTCATGAGACGAAAGACGAAGGCGCACTCGACGCCTGGACGGATGTGTTCGCGTCCGCGCTGAGCGGTCAGATCCTCCCCAAGTACCGGATCCCGGAGGAGCACTCGCCCACCGAGGTGGTCTACCAGCTCCTCCACAACGAGCTCCTCCTCGACGGCAACGCCGCCCAGAACCTGGCCACCTTCTGCACCACCTGGTCGGACGACGGCGTGCACCGCCTGATGAACGAGTGCCTCGACAAGAACATGATCGACAAGGACGAGTACCCGCAGACCGCCGAGATCGAGGCGCGCTGCGTCAACATCCTCGCCGACCTGTGGAACGCCCCCGCCGGAACCGCCGCCACCGGCTGCTCCACCACCGGCTCCAGCGAGGCCGCGATGCTCGGCGGACTCGCCCTCAAGTTCCGCTGGCGCGAGCGCCGCCGCGCCCAGGGCCTGCCCGTGGACCGCCCCAACCTGGTGTGCGGCCCGGTCCAGATCTGCTGGGAGAAGTTCGCCCGCTACTTCGACGTCGAACTGCGCCCGGTCCCCCTGGAGCCCGGAGCCACCGGCCTGCGCGCCCACCAGCTCGCCGACTACGTGGACGAGAACACCATCGGCGTCGTCGCCATCATGGGCGTGACCTACACCTGCGACTACGAGCCCGTCGCCGAGTTCTCCGCCGCCCTCGACGCGATCCAGGCCGAGCACGGCTGGGACGTCCCCATCCACGTCGACGGAGCGAGCGGCGGCTTCGTCGCCCCCTTCCTCCACCCCGACGTGGTGTGGGACTTCCGGCTTCCGCGCGTGGCCTCGATCAACACCTCCGGGCACAAGTACGGACTCGCGCCCCTCGGCGTCGGCTGGATCGTCTGGCGCACCGCCGACCTGCTCCCCGCCGACCTCGTCTTCAACGTGGACTACCTCGGCGGCGACATGCCGACCTTCGCCCTCAACTTCTCCCGGCCCGGCGGCGAGGTCATCGCCCAGTACTACCTCTTCCTGCGCCTCGGCCGCGGCGGCTACCGGCGCGTCCAGCAGGCCTGCGCCGACACCGCCCAGTACCTCGCCGGCGAGATCTCCGCCATGGGCCCCTTCACCCTCCTGTACGACGGCCAGGGCGGACTCCCCGCCGTCTCCTACACGCTCACCGACCCGGCGGGATCCCCCTTCACGCTCTACGACCTCTCCGACCGGCTGCGCATGCGCGGCTGGCAGGTGCCCTCGTACCCGCTGCCGCCCGCCCGCGACGACACCGTGATCCAGCGGGTGCTCATCCGGCACGGCGTGACCCGCGACCAGATCGCCCTCCTCGTCACCGACCTGCGCCGGGCCGTCGAGCACCTCACCGCCACGCCCCCGCCCGTGCCCGCGACCGAACCCCGGTCGGGCTTCCACCACTGAGGTCCCGTACGGGCCGTCAGCCGGACGCCGACCAGCGCATGTCCAGGGCGTCGAGGGCCGCCACCCGCTCCGGGGTGAGCGAGCCCGCCCGGGAGCGCTGGTTGGCGATCCAGGCGCCCAGCCGCAGCTCATGGCCGCCGACCAGCTCCACGTGTTTGCGCGGGACCCTCAGGTGCCGCTCCCGCAGGTGGAACTGCTCGGCCGCCGCCAGATGGTCCGCCCAGGCCTGGGCGTGGCTGCGGCGCGGCGGCGGACGCTCCGCCTCACTCGCCGGGGTGGCGCCAAGGGTGTGCTCCAGCAGCCAGCGCTGCGCCCACGACAGCCGCTCCCAGTTCAGCCGCTGGGTACGGACCCACACACCCAGGTCCTCGCCCTGGACCAGGACCTCGCCCGGGGCGAGCGGCAGCCGGCCGCCCGCGTCCAGGTGCACCCGGGTCAGGTGGAAGGCGCGCTGCCAGGAGATCTCCCAGTCCGGGCACCAGGAGGCGTCGATGGCCTCCAGGGCCTCCCGCCGTTCCTCCGACAGTGCCCCGGGGCCCTCCCGGCGGGCCGCGGCCCGCTGGTTCTTCACCCACACCCCGACCGGGGCGCCGCCCCAGGTGGCATCGGCCGGCGGGAGCAGGTGCCCGTGCTCCGCCGCCCACGCTCGGGCCGCCGAGAGCCCTTCCGCGAACGCCACGTCGAAGTGGCTCCACACCATGCCCAGCGCGTCGAGCTCGGCCGCCCGCTCCCGGCCGAGCGCGCCCCGGCGGTAGGTGCGCCGCACGTCCGCGATCCACTGGCCGAGCGGGAACCGGGCGAGCCCGGGAGGCCACGCCTCGTCACCCGCCGGTGCCTTGAAGCCGAACGGGACCTTCAGGTCCCCGGCCGCGGCGGCGTAGATCCGGGCCGCCTCGACCCCGCGGCGCCAGTGCTCGTGCTCCGGGTTCAGGACGCGCAGCCGTACGAAGGCTGCCAGCAGCGCCGGATCCCGGGGCGTCGAGAAGCTCAGCAACCCCTCGGCGCCGCTGCCGACGCCGCCGGGACCCGCTGCCGCCCCCGGGGCGCCGCCGGGCACCTGCGGCTGGGCCAGCGACTCGACCAGCCGGGTGTCGTGCGCCCGCAGCGCCTCCAGCAGCCGCGCCAGGTCCCCGTACGCCCGGGAGGTCAGCATCTCCGCCGGGCTCTCGCCGGGCCCCAGCAGTACCGGCACCACCAGCGAGGCGACCTTCCCCTCGCCGGGGTGGATCCGCAGCGCCCGGCCGACGGCCTGGACCAGGTCGGGCATGGAGCCCCGTACGTCGGCCCAGAAGACGGAGTCGCACTCCTTGGTGTCCACCCCCTCGCCCAGCACCCGGACGCTGCCGAGGAACGCCTTCTGGGCGATCCGGGGATCGGCGAAGGCGGACAGCACCCGCCGCCGGTGGGCGGCCGAGTGCTGCCCGCACAGCCAGTCCGCCCACACCCGGTGGGGATGCACCGGGCGCTGGCTGCGGCTCGCCGGCCGCAGCCGCGTGGCCACCGCCGGCAGACCGGCCGCGAACGCCTCGGCCTCCTTGGTCAGGTGGTGGAAGACCAGCGTCCGCCGGAACCCCTGGTGCACCGCGGCCTTCACGAGCGCCGTTTGCAGCGCGGCGAGCCGGGCCCCGCGCACCTCGTCCGAGCGCCCGTCACGGCCCATCAGCACGGCCGCCTGGAACCCCGGATCGGTGACGTCCACGCACACCACCCGGTAGGGGGCGCAGATCCCCCGGTCGATGGCCTCGGACAGCGAGAGCGTGTAGCAGCGGGCGCCGAACGGCCCCTGCGGATCGTCCTCCATCGAGGCGACCAGTTCGCCACGCCCCTTGGTACCGGCGCCGCCCTCCCGCGCGCTCTCCTCGCCGTCCTGCCACACCCGCGGCGTGGCCGTCAGGTAGAGCCGCCGGAGGGCGGGGATCCGCGTGTTGTCGTGGACCACCGCCCAGGGCTTTCCGATCCGTCCCGAGGTGCGGTGCGCCTCGTCGACCACGACCAGGTCCCAGCCGGGCAGCCCGGCCAGGTGCGCCCGCTCGACGATGCCCAGGCCGAGCGAGGCGTAGGTGGCGAACACGGTCACCCGGTCCACCGAAGGGCCGCACCAGCGGGCCAGCTCCGCCGGATCGGTGGTGGTGGGCACCCCCGCGTCCTCGCCGCGCAGCGAGCACACGGCGAGGGAGCGCCCGCTACGGCCGCCGTCCCGCCAGGCCGCCGTCGTCTGCACCAGCAGATCCAGCGAGGGCACCAGCACCAGGACCCGCCCGGCCCGCAGCTCCTCGGCCGAGCGGACCGCCACGAGGGACTTCCCCGACCCCGTCGCCATGATCACCTGGGTGCGCAGCCCGGCCTCCGGGACCCGGCCCCCGGCGGGCAGCTCCAGGGCCCGCACCACCGCATCGACGGCCTCGCGCTGGTGCGGGCGCAGCTGCTTCCTCGCCATCCACCTCACCCCACCCCTGTGATCTGCCGATTCGTCTCCAGCTCCTATCCTGCCCTGATTTTGACGCAGATGCCGGGAGGCTCGTGACACGGGTCACACCAGAGAGCGTCAAGTTCGTTGGGGTTGTCTTGTCCCATGGACATGAACGAGACCAAGAACGTACTGGTGGCCGGGGCGAGCGGAGTCCTGGGACGCCACATCACCGAGGCGCTGACCAGCGCCGGACACACCGTGATCAGCCTCGGCCGGGGCGCGGGCGCCGACGTCCGCGCCGACCTGATGGACCGTGACGGGCTGCTGCGCGCGGTCGACGGCCTCAAGGTCGACACCGTCGTGCACGCCGCGACGGCCCTGCGCGAGGCCCCCATGCGGCACAAGGACGTGTTCGCCACCGACGACCTGCGGCTCATCGGCACCAAGTACCTGATGGAGGCCGCACACGTGGTCGGCGCCCGCCGGGTCATCGCCGAGTCGATGGTCTTCGGCTACGGCTACCGGGACTTCGGCGACCACGTGATCACCGAGGAGGCCGACCCCTTCGCCCCGGTCGGCGACCCGGCCGTGGAACGCCATCTCGAAGGGATGCGGGTCAAGGAACGACTCGTACTCGGCGACCCGGACATCGAGGGGATCGCGCTGCGCTTCGGTCTCTTCTACGGCGCCGGCGGCACCGACGCGCTCGTCGAGATGCTGCGCAAGCGGAAGATCCCGGCGGTCGCCGACCAGGGCCGGGTGCTGTCCTGGGTGGACCTCGCCGACGCCGGACGCGCCGTGGCCCTCGCCGTCGAAGGCGGACGCGCGGGCGAGGCGTACAACATCGTCGACGACACCCCGATCGGCTTCGGCGGGCACGTGAAGAAGGTCGCCGAGGCGTTCGGGACCCCGAAGCCGCTGACCGTGCCCGCCTGGCTGATGCGCCCCTTCTCCTACGTGCACCGGGTGGTCAACACGAACATGCGCGTCTCCAACGCCAAGGCGAGGGCCGGACTCGGGTGGGCGCCGAGCCACCCCGGATGCACCGAAGCCCTGAACGCGCTCGCCGGAAAGTGAGACGGATCCCGGACGGACCTTGATCGTCCGGCCGAGCGGTGCCACCGTGTCGATCATGACTGACCCCTTCGAGGAGCACCGGCGCCTGCTGTTCGCGGCCGCCTACCGCATGCTGGGCAGCGTCGCCGACGCCGAGGACATCGTGCAGGACGCCTGGCTGGCCTGGCACAGGGCCGACCGGGCGTCCGTCGAGAATCCCAGGGCCTACCTGGTGCGCACCGTCACCAACCTCAGCCTGAACCGGCTGGGGTCGGCCCGGGTCGTCCGCGAGGCGTACGTCGGGCCCTGGCTCCCCGAACCCCTCCTCACCGCGCCCGACATCGCCGATGAGGCCGAGCAGGCCGACACGGTCTCGATGGCGATGCTGGTCGTCCTGGAAACCCTGAACCCCACCGAGCGGGCCGTGTTCGTGCTCCGCGAGGTGTTCGGCTACTCCTACGCGGAGATCGCCCAGGTCGTCGGGAAGTCCGAGGCGGCCGTCGGCCAGTGCGCGCACCGGGCCCGCGAACACGTACGGGCCCGCCGCCCCCGCTTCACCACGGGGGCCGCCGAACAGCGCCAGATCGCCGAGAAGTTCCGCGCGGCCTGCGCCGGCGGAGACCTCGGCGAGGTGCTCGCGCTCCTCGCCCCCGACGTCGTCTCCTGGTCCGACGGCGGCGGCGGCGTCACCGCCGCCCGCCGCCCGCTCCACGGCCCGGACCACGTCGCCCGCTGGTTCCTCGGCGTCCTGGCCAAACCGGAGGTCCAGGGCGTCGAGATGCACCCCGCCGAGATCAACGGCGAGCCCGGCCTGCTGCTGGTGTACGGCGGGGTGAACGCCGGCGCCCTCACCTTCGACGCCGTGAACGGCCGGATCACCGCGCTGCGCCTGGTGATCAACCCGGAGAAGCTGCGCGGCATCCAGGCCTAGGGTCTGCGCGGCGGATCACGGCCGGGTGGGCCCTACCGGGCGCCGAAGTTCTGCGTCCACCAGGGGCCGCCGGATCCGGTGTGGATGCCCACGCCGATGTCCTTGAAGGAGCAGTTGAGGATGTTCGCCCGGTGGCCCGGGCTGTTCATCCAGGAGTCCATGACCGACTTCGCCGTCTGCTGGCCCCGCGCGATGTTCTCCCCGTACGTCGACCAGCGGTACCCGGCCGCGGTCGTCCGGTCGCCCGGGTCCTTGCCGTCGGGGTTGGTGTGGTCGAAGAAGTTCCGCGCCGCCATGTCGTCGGAGTGCCCCTGGGCGGCCGCACGCAGCTGCGAGTCCTCCTTGAGGGGGCCGCAACCAGCCGCTGCTCGCTCGGAGTTGACCAGTGCTATCACCTGACCGGCCACACCCTGGGGGGCGGGCGCCGGCGGGGGAGCTGAGGTCTTCTTGGCCGGGGAGGCCGAGGTCTTCGCGGGGGTCGGGCTGGGGCTCGGGCTCGCCGAAGCGGAAGCCGACGCCGATGCCGAGGGGGAGGGCGAAGCCGAGGCGGAGGCCGACGGAGAGGGCAGCGCGGCGGACTCGGTCGCCGAGAGCGCGGCCAGCGGGGCGGGCGCGTCCGCGTCCTTCTCGCCGCCGGAACCGGGAAGCGTGCCCAGGTACACCAGGCCGCCGCCCGCCACGCACGCCGCGATCACCGCGGCGCCGACCACCCGGCGGCGCTGCTGCCGGCGCCTGCGCTGTGCGCCGCGGCTGCCGCCGCCCGCCCCGTCGGCCGCGCCACCCACCTGGGCGAGCTCGTCCGGGCCCGCGTCGACGGCCGAAGCGGTGGGGACGAAGCCGACCTCCCCGGCCGTACGGGTCCACGCGAGCAGCGCCGCCGACAGCGGTACGAGCGCCAGCCCGGCCAGCAGCCCCTCCGCCGGAACCAGGCCGCTCCACAGCCCGGAGCACCGTACGCACTCACGAGCGTGACGGGCTATTCGCTTGCGCCACAGCGCGGACGGCTCCCCGTCCCAGGTCGCCACCACGGCCCGCAGCTCCTCGCACCGCGGCTGCGCGTCCAGCGCCCGCTCGACCACCCGCGCCGACTCCAGCTGCGCCTTCATCCGCTGCACCCGTACCGCGGCGTGCTGCGCGGGCATCTCCAGGGCGGTGGCCACCTCGGCCCGGGTCAGCTCCCCGGCGCACTCCAGCCACCACAGCGACAGCAGCGCCCGGTCGTCGGGCTCCAGCCAGCGCGTGGCACGGGCCGTCTCGCGGCGCTGGCCGGACAGGTTCAGGCGTACGACGGTCAGGTCGACGAAGTCGGCCCCCGGGTCTGCCACGTCGTCGGCCGCGTCCAGGGCGGCGCTCTGCCCGAAGCCGCTCTGCCGGTCCTGCCAGTGCGCCCGGACCCGGTTCATCGCGATCGCCACCAACCAGGACCGGAAGCTCTCGTCCGAGCGCAGGCCTCCCAGCCCGTCGAGCGCGCGCAGCATGGTGTCCTGGACCACGTCGTCCACGTCGACGGACCCGTTCAGGGCACGCCCGACGATGTTGTAGACCAGCGGCAGATGGGTGGCGACGAGCTCGTCCTGCGCCCGCGGATCGCCCGCGCGGGCCGCTGCCACCAGCGCTGCCGTCTGCTGAGTACTCATGTGATGTCCCTGTCCGTACCGGCGGTCGATGATGCCCAATACCTGGGAGACCGTCGAGAGGGGCCCCGATAACAGTTATCCGGAATCTGTTTTTCCCGGCACCCCGAGAACCGTCAAAAGGTGCAAATCGGCGAAATCGCCCAACCAACTCCCTTTCCGTCATATGCCCCTTGATGCTGTGTCAGCGGCATTCGTGCGAGGCATAATCGGGCCGGTCGTCTCCGGAAGCAGTGGAGCCATGGGGGCACGGACCGATCTCCCATGCGGACTTCCGCACCGACCGACCCCCAAGGCGCTCGTAGATGTCCCTGGCCAGCCGCCCCCGCCTCGCGGCCCTGCTCGCCGCGATCACCGTCGGCGTCGCCGGGACGACGGCCTGGGCCTACGAAGAAGTGACCGATCGACAGGCGAACGGCGCTGAGGCGTTCGTCACACCGAGCGTGACCGAGGGCTCCGCGCTCCAGGTCGTCGCGCACCCCGATGACGACCTCTTCTTCATGAACCCCGACCTGAGCCGCTCCATATCGACCGGCATCAAGGTCACCACCGTCTACCTGACCTCCGGTGAGTCCGACGGCAGGAACGAGGCGCACAGCCCGCACCTGCAGGACGCCGAGGGCCCCGCCGACCGTGCCGCCTACGCGGAGGCCCGGCAGAACGGCATCCGGGCCGCCTACGCGGAGATGGCCACCGGCGAACGCACCAGTGTCTGGCAGCGCAGGTCCATAGCCACCGCCGGCGGGGGCAGCGCGGAGGTGGACGTGCTCGTCGCCAGGCCCGAGGTCAATCTGGTGTGGATGCAGCTCCGCGAGGCCCGCAGCATCTCCGGGGACAACCCGGACAGCCTGCGCGGGCTGTGGGACGGCAAGGTGCCCGCCCTGGGGGCGCAGCTGACCTCCGGCACGCCGGTCAAGCCCTGGTTCTCGTACACCAGGGACCAGGCGGTGGCCGCCATCGCGGACGTGTTCGCGCGGTACAAGCCGACCACGATACGGACGCAGGACCCGACCCCCGGCAGGACGGAAGCCGGCACCTTCCTCGACCACCAGGACCACGTGTACGGCGCCCGCTTCGTGCAGGCGGCCGCCGAGCGCTACGCGAAGTCCGCGGACCGGCCGCACTTCTCGGTCCAGAACTACGTGAGCTACCCGAACAGCTCGCTGCCCCCCACGCTCGACCCGCGGACCGCCGAGGAGAAGCTCGGCTACCTCAAGACCTACGCCTGGATGGACCACCAGGACTGGTGCGGCAGCCCCGCCGGCTGCGGCGACCGCAAGACCGCCACCCGACCCACCGGCGCGGGCTGGAGCCAGACCATCCGCTACAGCCGGGGCGACGGCACGTCCTGGATGACCGAAGGCGCCCCGGGACGGCTGTGGGCATTCGCGGTGCTGGACGGCCGGATGGCGTACTGGTCGCGCACCGGCGCGCAGGCCCCCTGGCAGGGCCCCCGGTTCCTCCCCGGCACCGGCACCGGAACCGGCATCGACGCCGGCGCGAGGCCGGTGCGGCTGCCCGACGGCAGGATCGCCGTGTTCGCCACCCGCACGACCCTGGGCACGACGCCCCAGGAGTACGGCAGGGACGTCGTGTACGCCGTCCAGGCCGCGGCCGGCGGGACGTTCGGCCCGTGGCGCTCCCTGGGCACCCCTGACACCGCCGACATATCCGGCACCTCGGCGATCAGCGCACCGGCGGTCGCGGTCGATCCGGCGGGCCTGATGACGGTGTACGTACGCGATTCCGCACGCACGCTGCGCGCCCGGACGCAGACGGCCCCGGGCGGCCCGTTCGGCGCGTGGCAGGCCCTCGGCGGGGCCGGCCTCCAGGGCGATCCGGTCACCGCGACCGACGCGTCGGGGTGGCGCCACGTGTACGCGGCGACCTCGGGGTCCGTCCTGGCATGGGGCCGCCGGACACCGGGCGACCCGCTCGGCGGCCCGTTCCCGACCGGACTGCCGCAGACCACGGGCGTGCTCTCGGCGAGCCCGGAGGGCGACGGCGTCCGGCTGTTCTTCCGCCGGCCCGGCACGGGCAACGTCTGCACGAGCCTGGCCGGAGCGGGCGAACCCGCGCCGGAGTTCTCCCCGGTCGCCGAGGAGGGCGGTCTGGGCGGCTACGGCGCCGTCGGCGTCGCGGGCCATGTGCTCGCGGGCCGCGCGGACACGGGCACGGCCGGACTGGCGGTCACGGACGGTCCGCGTTCCTGGCAGCAGTCCCAGATGCTCTACACAGGGGCCCCGGCGGCCGTGGCCGACCGGGCCGGGACGGCCGTCGCGGCGGTCCTCGGACTGGACGCCGAACTGCACGTCATCAGCGAGGTCCCGCCGGCCGGGCCGCACGACAGCCGGACCCCTTCCCCCTGGCACAGGGCGGTCCAGCCCCGGCCGCACGCGCAGGACGGGAACGCCGATCGGGTCGTCGCCGGGGGACCCCCGCTGCGGTGAACCGCCCCGTGCGCCCCCGGCCCGGGACCCCGGGTGGCAGCGGGGGGAGAGGCGGGCGACGATGACGGCCGGACCACCTCGCGGGCGACGGACCGCCTCGCGGGGCGACGGAGGCCGTACCCCCTCGCGGGACGGCGGCGGCAGGACTCCCACCGACCAGCGATCGGGGCTCCCATGACCCCTCCCTCCCCCTCGTGCGGACGGCGCGTGTGCGTGCGACCCGGAGCGATCCGCGCCGCGGCCGCCTGCGCGGCCCTCGCGGCCCTCGTGACCGGGTGCAGGAACGACACCGTGCCCGCCTGGGGGTACCCGGAGCTCAGAACGACCCTGAGATCGCTTTCCGACAGCCTGGACGAGGGCTGTGACGAGACGACCCCCGCGAGCTGCGTGAATCATCTCGACAGGCTGGGCGCACTGGCGGAGCGGGCCTTCACGCAGGTCCTCGACCACAAGCTCCTCGACGCCGGATACGTGGCCGCGCGGAACGAGCTCGACGCGGCGAGGGCGCGCCGGGCCACCACCGCGGAACAGGCTGTGTCCAGGCACGATCCGCACCACCCCCCGTTCCGACGCGCGGTGCGGGCGGAACGGCTCGCGTACGAGCACCTCCTCGCCGAGCTGGAGCGCCTGCGCACGGCTCCGCCGCCGGGCGACGGGACGGACCCCGTCTGATCCGAGGTGACGTCCGGTCCGTACCGGCACTCCCGACCAGGGCCTGTCGTCACATTCCGGGGCCGCCCTCCGGGCGACGACGGGAATCTGACGACAGGCCCTGGCTAGGACCGCAAGGGAGGCGTGGGCAGGGCCCCGTCGTCGAGCGCGACCAGCGAGAGGACGAGGATCGCGCCCGTCCACGCCAGGGGCGCCACCGACGAGGGCCGGCCCGTCCGGTCGATCTTCTCGGGCAGCTCGCCGAGCGGGTTCCGCTTGGCGAGGACCCAGTCCAGGACCTTCCCGGCTTCCGCCGTCCTCCCCGTGCCGGCCCAGGCGAGCGCGAAGAGCGAGGTACTGGGCGTCCAGGCGTTCGCGCCCCAGGGCGCCGTCGGATCGTTTCCGGGAGTGACTCCCCCCTGGGGCAGGAGCAGGGCCTTGTACGTGGCGTCGAGCGCGCGGGGCAGGTCGGCCGGGGCCGCGTTGAACGGTGGCGCCATGAACGCCACCGCGCTGTCGTGGCCGTGCTGTCCGTCGACGGTGCGCTGGTATCCCAGCGGAGCGAACCTCGTGGCGATGCCGGCGGAGAGCCGCCGGGCGGCGCCGGACCAGCGCGCCGCGTCGAGTGGCCGGCCGAGCTCCCGGGCCAGGTCGGCGGAGGCGTTGAGCCCGGCGAGCAGGGGAGCGGCCGTCCCGATGTTCGTCGTGGTCGTCATCAGCTCCCAGTAGTCCGGGGAGGCAGGGGGCAGCCCGTCCTTCCCCAGGGAGGCCGCCGCGCGGTCGGCCGCCTTGCGGACCATCGGGTACAGGCTCGTCAGCCGGTCGTGGCGGGTGGTGCGCGGCGCCGTCCGGTACCACTGCCAGGTAGCCCAGGGGACCCAGCCGTTGGCGTCGAGCTGCCACCGCCTGCCGTCCGGCGGACCGGAGCCGTCGAGCTTCGTCCGCGCGTCCCAGGTGCCGTCCTTCCGCTGCGTCGCGGCGCTGTAGCGCAGGATCCGGTAGGCCTCGGCCTCGTGGCCGGTGTGGGCGAACGCCGCGGCGGCGAAGCCGGCGTCGCGCGGCCAGGAGTACATCCAGCCGGGCGTCCACCCAGCCGCCATGGCTCCGTTGGGCCGGAGCAGGGCGCGCGTGGACAGCAGGGCCCGCTCCGCCGCCGCGCGCTGTGCGGGTGACCTGCCCGGCACCCGGCCGGCGTCCAGCCAGGCGCGGCTCTGCGCGATCTGCCGCCGGGCCGCCGGATCATCGGCGGCGACCAGAGCCGATGCCGTCCGGCCGGCGGGGACGTACCTCCACCGGCCCGACGGCAGCCGCAGTACGTTGCTCCGCTCGACGTACTGCGCGTCCTTGGCGAGTGACGCCGTGATGCCCTCGACGTCGGTCGCACTGGCCAGGAGACCGACGGTGGGCGCGGCGAGGATCGACAAGGGCGCGTAACTGCCCTCGGCTTCACCGTGGCTCTGGTGCCCCAGGGCCCGCACGAAGAACACCTGCCGCTTCTCGACGGCGGGACGGGCGACCGGGACCGCCGCGACGCAGACGGGAAGCGCGACGCTCGCGAGGGACGCCGTGACGACCGCCCAGCGAACCAGCGGGACAGCAGGCATGACCGCTCCTTCTGCAGGGCTCTTTTGAACTTCCTGGCTGTCCGGGCTCTCAGGGCTGTCCGGGTTGTCTGGGCTGTCCGGGTTCTCCGGGCTGTCGGGGTTGCCTCGGCTGTCGGGGCCGTCCCGAATGTCCCGGCTCCCTCGGCTCCCTCGGCTCCCTCGGCTCTCCCGGCCTCCGGTCCTTCCGGGCGCGCGGCCCCCCGGAAGGCCCATCGTGGGACAGGCGTGCGCGGCCCGCCACGACATGCCCGCCGCCCGGGTGATCGGGCCGGGCCCGGATGCCGGTCGGCGGTGGACTGTGCACATTGGTGTGATCGGACCCGCCCTGAGGCGACCGCCATCGCCGGGCACACCGGCCGTCGGCCGGGCCGGGAGCCGTCGCCGCGGAGGACTGCCGAATGATCACTGATCCGACCGAGACCGAGACCGAGGACGAGGACGGGGACGGGGGCCGTCGAACGCATTCCCCCGGGGCGAGCCGGGAGAGCGGCCGACGCCGGCTCATCCGCGGGATGCTGCGGGGCGCGGGCGGAGTCCTGCTCGCCGCGGCCGGAGCCCTGGTCGCCGTGGGGTGCTTCCTCGGGCTCTACCTGCGGCCCACCTCCGATGACTGGTGCGCCGCCTGGAAGGCCCGTGACCTGGGTGTCCTCGGCATCACATCCGACTTCTACACGACTCAGAACGGCCGGATCGCCAACGCCTTCCTCAGTGGCGTCGTCTACGGCGGGGGACTCGGCGGAATCAAGATCCTTCCGACCGCCATCACGGTCGTCTTCACGGTCGGTCTGGTCCTGCTGGGGAGCCGGTTCGTCCGCCTCCTCGGGGGAAGACCCGGGGTCATGACGCTGACCGCCTGCGCCCTGGTCATTCAGGCGGTGCTCTACTACGCCGGAACGCGCAGCTTCCAGGTCCTGCTGTGGGCTCCCGCCACAATCTCCCACACGATCCCGAGCGTCATCGGGGTGTGGGCGTTCCTGCTGGCCATCTGGACCGTCGGAAGATCCCGTCCCGGCGCACGCGCGCTCGGATTCGCGGCGGCGTTCCTCATCGCGTTCGCGCTCGGCACCCTGAGCGAGCCGTTCGCGCTCGTCAGCGGTCTGCTCGCGGCGGGAGCCGGGCTGCTGGCGCTGCCCCGCCTGGGGCTGGCACGGACCTGGCACCCGTTCACCTGGTGCCTGCTCTGGTGCTCCGGACTCGTCTGCGGCCTGATCGTGCTCTACACGTCACCCGGCGCCCGATGGCGCCGCGCCCAGCAGCCGGAGAAGGAGTCCTTGCTCTCCGCGGGCGAACTCCGGGCGACCCTCCGCGACTGGCTGCACGTGTGGGAGTCGGTGACCGGCCAGTGGGCCTACCTCGGAGCCGTCGCCGCCGGCGTCCTCCTGGGCCTGGCGGCGGGGCTGCGCGCCCCGGCCGGGCGGCTCGGACCACGCGATCGGAGCCGCGCCGTCCCGCGGACAACGCTGGTCGCGGCGGTGCTGCTCCCGGTACCGGTGGTGGTGCTGGGCTCGTTCGCGGTGGTGCTCGGGCTGCGCAGCGGCTACGGCCCGAGCGGGTGGACGTACGCCCGTACGTGGACGAACTTCCTCGTACCGATGGAACTGGCGCTGTGCGCCTACGGAGCACTGCTCGGGGCATGGGCCCGCCGCCTCCCGGCACACGGGCGGACCGCCGGGTTCGCCCTGCCCGCCGGCATCGTGGCCGCAGGCGGCCTCGGGCTGGCGGCGCTGGCCGTGCTCGTCCCGAGCGTCCGGCAGCTCACCACCGCCACGGTCACGCGCTCCGTGGCCTGGGACGCGCAGAACGCCCGCATCCGGGCCGAGGCCGCACGAGGCGCCACCGACATCGGATACCGCCCCCTGCACATCGGAAACCTGGCGGAGCCCTTCTACACGTCCGCCTACGACAAGGACTGGGTCGCCGCGTGCGTGTCGAAGTGGTACGGAATCGACCGCATCCACCGCCTCTGACAGGGCGTCGATCTCGGCCTCCCGGGTACCAAGGGTCCCCCCGTCCGGCTAGGGTCTAGACCACACGGTTCCCGCGCGGCGACCACCTCGTCCCGCCCCGCGGAACACAGGGGAGGGGTCCTTGTCCTGCCACCCGTACGATGTGCTGGCCGCCCAGCGCCTGCTCCCGGTGCTGCGCAATGCCGACGCCGACGAAGCCGTACGAGCCACCCGCGCCCTGCTCGCCGCCGGTTGCCGGGCCGTGGAACTGACCACCTCCACGCCGGGCTGGGCCGACGCCCTCACCCGTACGGTCCCGCTCGCGGACGCCCACGGCCGCCCCGCCGTCATCGGCGTCGGCACCGTCACCACGGCCGAGCAGGCCGCGACCGCCCTGGACGGGGGCGCCGCCTTCCTGATCTCCCCGTACCCCGCTCCCGAAGTCCGCGAGGTCGCCGCCCGCCGCGGGGCCGTCTTCGTCGAGGGCGGGTTCACCCCCGGTGAGATCGCCGCCGCCGTCAGCGCGTCGGGAGCCGCCAAGGTGTTCCCGGCCCATGTGGGCGGCCCGGGGTTCATCCGCTCCCTCAAGGCCGTCCTCCCCGGCGCGGTGATCATCCCGACCGGCGGGATCCGGCCCGAGGAGGTCGCCGACTGGATCGCCGCCGGGGCCAGCGCCGTCGGCATCGGCGGCGGACTGCCCTCGGATCCGGGAGAACTGGCCGCCCTGTTCGCCGGGTCGGCCGGGCCGTGCTGCGCGGGCTGCGCGACGGGGGAGGCGAGGTGATCGCGGACGACGGCCGAGGGGGCTACGACGTCCTCGTGCTGGGAGAGGTGCTCGTAGAGATCCACGCCGACACCACCCTGCGGAACGCGGCGGACGGCACCCCGGCCCGTATCTCCTACTCCGGGGACGCCCTCAACGCGGCCGCCGCGGCGGCCGCCGCCGGGGCCCGGACCGCGCTGCTGGCCGTGGTCGGCGACGACGAACTCAGCGAGCCGCTGCTGCGGCGTGCCGCCGAACTCGGCGTGGACGTCTCCCACGTACGGCGCGCCCCGCGCCCCAACGGCGCCTACCTCCTGTCCGCCGACCCGGACGGCGGGCGCGAGTTCGTCTACTGGCGCACCCGAAGCGCCGGTTCCACCCTCGCGCCCGAGCACGTCGAGTCCTGGCGGGCCCTGCTCACCGGCTGCCGGGCGCTCGTCACCAGCGGCATCACCGGCGCCCTGTCGCCCACCAGCCGCGAAGCCGTACTGGCCGCCGCCCGCCTGGTGCACGGTGCCGGAGGGCACCTCTCGTACGACCCCAACTTCCGCCCCCGGCTGACCGGCCGGGCCGAGGCGCGCGAGCTCCTCGCCCGGATCGCCCCGCTGACCGGGCTGCTCAAGACCTCCTGCCCGGCCGACGCGCTGGCCCTGGTCGGCACGGACGACCCGCGCACCGCTGCCGCCCGCTACCGGGCGCTCGGCGCCCGGGCGGTGGCCGTCACCGCGGGGGCCCGCCGACTGCTGCTCGACGACGGCATCGCAGCCCGCCGCCACCCCGTGCCGCTCAACCCGGCGCCGGTCGACGCGACCGGCGCCGGGGACTGCTTCACCGGGACGGCCACCGCCCGCCTCGCCCTAGGCGACACCCTCGACGACGCGGTGGGCTACGGCATCGCCGCCGCCTCCCTCTCCGTCTCCGGCCGCGGGGGCACCGGGCGGGTGCCGGCCTTCGCGGAGACGGCGGCCCTCGCGGCCCTGACGGCCGGACGGCCCACGGCCGGACTGCCTGTGGCCCTACGGCCTACGGACGGCCGGCCTCCAGAGCCGCGATCTCCTCGGCGGTGATGCGCAGGGCCCCGGCGGAGACGTTCTCGACCAGGTGGTCCGGGTTCCCGGTGCCGGGGATCGCCAGCACGTGAGGGCCCCGGTGCAGGGTCCACGCCAGCCGCAGCTGGGCGACGGACACGCCGCGGGCCTCGGCGACTGCGCGCAGCCGCTCGCCGTCGTCCGCCACCGATCCGGCCTCCTTGCCCGCGCCGGCGATGGCGTAGAAGGGGACGAAGGCGATGCCCTCCTTCCCGCACAGCTCGACGAGTGCGTGGTCCTCGGCCGGCGAATCGATTCCGTACGGGTTCTGCACGCAGACCACCGGCGCGATGGACCGGGCCTCCGCCAGGTGATGGGCGCGCACGTTGGAGATCCCGAGGTGCCTGACGAGCCCCGCCGTGCGGAGGTCGGCGAGCGCGCCGAAGTGCTCGGCGAGCGATTCCTCGGCCGCCGAGCCCGGGAGGCGCAGGTTGACCACGTCGAGGTGGTCCCGGCCCAGTTGGCGCAGGTTCTCCTCCACCTGCCCGCGCAACTGCCCCGGCGCGGCCCAGTGGAAGACACCGGACGGATCGCGGCCGGGACCGACCTTGGTCGCGATGACGAGGCCCTCGGCATAGGGGCCCAGCGCCCGGTTGATCAGCTCGTTGGCGGAGCGGAGCGAGGAAAAGTAGAACGAGGCGGTGTCGATGTGGTTCACGCCGAGTTCGACGGCGAGACGCAGAACGCGGATCGCGCGGTCGCGGTCGCCGGCGGGCGCGTCGGCCCGCAGCGCGGCGCCGTCCTGCGTCAGCCGCATGGCGCCGAAGCCGATGCGGTTGACGGTCAGGTCGCCGAGCTGCCAGGTGCCCGCCGCATCCGCGGTGATCATGTCAGTGGTCATCGTCGGACCGTACAGGTTCGGGTTCGGCAACCCATCCGGCGGCCAGGACCAGCCGCGACGTGCGGTGCACGGCGATGAAGCCGAACGGCCGGTCGTACCGGACGTCCACCCATCGTGCCCGATACCGCAGCCGCGGTATGGCGCAGCCCGCGGCCACCCCGAACCCGGTGACGGCGGCGGCCTCGAAGCCCGCCGCGTGGAAGCGGGCCAGCGCCGATTGGCGGGCCGAGTCGACGGCCAGTGGCTGCGGACTGATCCCCGGGAAGTGCCCCTGGCTCGCGTCGCTCGCGGTCGTCAGCCCGAACAGCCCGGCGTGGGAGAGGAGGTCGTGCTCGGCGCGCACCTCGAAGGCGACCGTCCTTATGGCCAGCCGGGGTTCGGGCGTCTCGGCGCGCACGGTGCGGACGGTCAGCCCCGGCCCCGCGTCCCCCTCGGGGAGCAGGCTCGCGCCCGTCGACGGAAGGGTCCGGGTGACCGCGTCGATCCCGGTGGTGAGCACCGCCCCGGGGGCGGCCTCCGGCTCGCCCAGCACGAGGTGCACGTCGACCCCGGTGCTGCCGACCACCTCGAGCACGGTGACCGGGCCCCGCGGTCCCCGGGCCACCGAGACCCGGTCCAGCAGGGTGGTTTCGCGGCCCAGCATGGGCAGCTCGCGCCCGGCCCACGGACCCTGGCCGGTGGTGCCCTCGAACTCCTCGAACGGCTGGATCCACCGCAGTCGCAGTGCCAGCGCCGAAGCCAGGACCAGCAGGGTGTCCTCGGTCACCTGCAACGGCATGCGCTCGATCACCCCACCGGTGCGGTCCGAGGCCCACGCGTCCAACGCCTTGCCGTCGGTGTCCGCGTCGCCCGTGAGGCCACCCCGGGCCCCGGGCGGGAGCTGCGCCGACCAGCGCTCCTCCAGGGGGAGCTCCTCCCTGGTCCACAGCCCCGTCGCGGATCGGAGTCCCCGTACGCCGTCCAGCGCGGCCAGCAGTTCGCGCGCGGCCCCGGCCGCGGCCCCGGCGGGTATGCCCAGAGCCCCCGCCAGCTCCTCGCGCGCCGCGCCGTCCGCGCCGTCCGCCAGCAGGGCCAGCAGCGGCCACACCCCGGCCGCGGTGAAGACCGTGCCCTGCTCGGCGGCCCCGTCCTGTGCGGCCCACTGCTTCGTGAGGCGGTTGACCGCCCGTACCGTCGAGTTCCTCATGCGGGGGAGGGTACGTGGAGGGACGCCGCCGGGCCGGGTCTTTTCCGCGGCCCGGCGGCGCCGGTCAGTGGCCGCGCAGCCCGCGGTCGACGGCCGTCATCAGCTCGCCGTCCGCGGTGTCCGCGTCCAGCGACCAGAACATCGCCCCGCCCAGGCCGTGTTCGCGGATGTAGCCCGTCTTGGCTCGGAGCACCTGCGGATCGTCGTACGTCCACAGCGTGCTGCCGTCGAACAGCCAGGCGTGCCCGCCGCGCCGGTCCCGGTAGACCTCGTACGTCCCGGAAGCGGCGAGCTTCTTCAGCGCCTTGTAGTCCTCGTACCCGGCGGACCAGGTGGCCGGTGCGGGACCCGTCGCGGGCTGCCCCATGCCGTCCCCGCCGCCGCTGACACCCGTCCAGCCCTGCCCGTAGAACGGCATGCCCATCACCAGCTTGTGCGCGGGCGCCCCGCGCCGCCGCCAGGCGTCCACGGTGCCGTCGACGCTGAAGTCGCCCCGGGCGTACAGCGCGGACTGCTGGGCGGTGACCGCCTCGCCGGACACGTGGAAGTCGTAACCCTGGAGGGTCACGAAGTCCAGGTCCCGCATGATCCGGCGGACGTCGAAGCCCGCGTCGATCTTGGCGGGGGCGGTCGGGACGAAGGCCGTCAGTTCGTACGCCGCCTTCCGCTTCTGGCCGCGCGCGTACGCGTCGAGCTGCGTGCGGAACTCCTTGACGAGGGCGGCGAAGTTCTCCTTGTCCTCGGGGCGGTACTTGGTGTCCGTGTCCCCGGCCGAGCCGGGCCACTCCCAGTCGAGGTCGATCCCGTCGAACACGCCGGCGGCCGCGCCCGCACCACCGCGGGTGCCGTCCTGCGGGAGGTTGCCCTTGATGTACAGGTCGATGCAGGACTCGACGAAGGCCTTGCGGGAGGCGGCGGTCAGCGCGGCGTCCGAGAAGTGCGTGGACCAGCTCCAACCACCCAGCGAGATCAGCACCTTGAGGCCGGGGTGCCTGGCCTTGAGCTCGCGCAGTTGGTTGAAGTTGCCCGCGAGCGGCTGCTCCCATGTGTCGGCGACCCCGTCGACGGAGTTCGCGGCGTCGAGCGGGCGCACGTAGTCGGCCCAGGCGTCCGCTTCACCCGGAACGTTCCCGGTGAAGCACTTGCCTTCCGGACTGACGTTGCCGAAGGCGTAGTTGATGTGGGTGAGCTTGCCGGCGGAGCCGTTCGCCTCCAGGTCCTGGACCTGGAAGTCCCGCCCGTAGACCCCCCACTGGGTGAAGTAGCCGACCTTCCTGTACGGACGGTCCCGGCCACCCTCGGCCTGCGCGGCGCCGGCGGCGGCGGAGGGCGCGAGGGCGGTCAGCAGGGAGAGGGAGCAGGCGGCGACGGCCAGCCTGCCGAGCATGCTGCGGCGCATGGGCTTCCTTTGCGGAGGCGGGAGGTGAGGAGTGTGCGCGTGCGCGGTGCATGCCGGAAACTATTGGTCTGGACCAGAGGGAGTCAAGGGTGCGCGCGGATCGCCGCGCCGGCGGTGGCCCCCTCGAACGTCTCGCGAGGTGGACACTTGCCCAATTCGATGGACCTCCCGAGCGGTCCGTGCCATGGTTGGTCTCGCCGAAGGGGTGTAGCTCAGCTGGTCAGAGCGCTGGTCTCCAAAACCAGATGCCGCAGGTTCGAATCCTGCCGCCCCTGCCATCGTGAACAGGTGCTTCACCATCGAAGGCCCAGGTCGGACCCGGTCTGCCTGGGCCTTCGTCATGGCGCCATGCGCTGACGCCAGGCCAGGAGAGCGCCCTCGCCGCGCCGTCGACACGGTCTTGGACCTCCTGAACTCCCCCAAGACCTGCCGTGTGTAACAGCAGGTCAGACACCAAGCGGCGGCCCCCGGATGCCGGGGAGTGCGTCCCGTGTGCGGCTACCGGAGTGGTCATGTCCGCCGGCGCCGCCTGAGGCCCGACGCACCTCCGCCCCGCCGGGCGCTGTCCCCGTGTGGGGTCCGGTGGGGCGGGATCGTGCAGCACCCGCAGCCCGCGGGCAATCACGTTGATGTGATGTGTCCACGCTAGACCCAGGCACTGACAACGGGGGGTGCGGTCTCGACATGAAATCGAACTCATGTCCGACAGTCGGCGACGGCCGCTCACCTGTCCGCGTCCACATCGGCATCTGCGGGGATACCCGAACCCGGTGCAGGCGCGTCGACCGCGACACCGCGCTCGGCGTGCTGGACCGAGCGGCCCGTCGCAGCCTGGAGGTATGGCCGATCAGGTGTATGTCGTCGTCCACCCCGTAGTCGCGGGTGGCAGGTCTGTGGTCGCGCACGTGCACGCCGAGGACCGGGCCCTCGGGGTCGCGCACGCCCTCACCGGCGTGATCGAGCTGATGCGGGAGGCCGGGCTGGAGACGGCCGAGGGCCGGCCGCCGATCCGGTGGCTGGGCGGCGGCCCTGAAGAATGGGGCGACGGCGACTGACCGCTCCGGATGCCGGCCCGGGAGGTCGGCGAGCCGGGACCGACTCCCCGGCAGGCCGCGGGCGAGTTTCAGGCCCGGATCGGGATGCGGGTGCCCGCCGAGTAGGCGCGCGATGACGCTCCCGTAGGGGAGGGCCGGGAGCGTCATCGGCATCGGTCAGGCGGTTGGCGTCACCCGACCTCGTCACGCTCCCAACGCGCCAGGATCTCGGCCACGCGCGGGTACCGCTCAAGTAGCTCGGCGTCACTCATGTCCGCGTCGGCTCCCCCGAGGACTGCTCGGATGGGGGTGCCGTCGGACAGGGTCATCACTCTGGTGCGGTACTCGTCGACCATGGAGCCTCCAGCGTTCGTTCGGCTGAGGCGCCCACGATCCGCCTGGCACATGCCTACGTCAACCCCTCCGGAATGGATCGTTCCAGGAGCGGCGCAGAACGTTCACGTGTCCTGCGTCGGGTCTTCGCGCAGCCCGCGGAACGCCCCCTCGTACCCCCCCGCCCGGCCTCATCGGACCGATCGCACCGGCACCCGGACGCGGGTAATGCGCGCTGATCACCCTGGGTTGGGGTGAGTGTGGCAGTGGGTCTGTCAGCCGCCCAGAATCCGCAGTACTGGCCCCGGTCCGGATTGTGCGTCGTTCCATCCTCCGGACGAGAGCGCATGGGGGGCCTCGTGGAGGATCCGTTTGAAGATTTCCTCGCCTGCTTCGTCGTCGAGCGGCCCTTCCCCGCCGGCTGCGGCTCGGATGGCGCCGAGGAGGCAGTAGCCGGTGTCGGGGCTGCCGAGGTAGCGGCGGATCCATCCGTGAGTACGGATGAGGCGGGCCGCCTCGGCGAAGACTTCGTCGACGGTGTTCGGCCGGTGGCGGGTTGCAGGTACGGGGTCGACGAGGATCTCGGGGATGCCGATCGGGGCGGTACGGACGTCCATGGCGAGGCCGGCGCGGCCGAGGCGGTCGTCCATGGCCAGGCCGGTCAGGGCGAGGCGCCCGTCGAGGGCAAGGGGTGCGGCCATCTCCTTCGTGGCGGCGGCAACGGTGAGGGGCATCAGCGCCGCCCGGCCTTGCGGTCGGCGCCGTAGCGGCGCCTCGGCTCGGCGCGGCAGTCGGGGCCAGGGTCGGAGGCGTGCGGGATTCCGGGCGGCGGGACGTCGTGGACGGTCTTGCCCTTGCCGGTCCATCGGGCTTCGCGGCGTCGGGTGGTCCAGCTCTGACACATGATCTCTCCTTCGTTCAGTTCATCCTGGTTTGTCCGCCCGATCGGCGCAGCTCGGCGCTGCTCCGGTACAGGTCAGGGGTTGCTCAGGATGTGCTCGGGTGCCGTTCGCCGAGCGCGGCGAGCAGGCGGCGAGCGGGGTCTGACCTGCGGTGGAGCAGGGAGAGCAGAGCTCGATCAAGGGTGTGATCTGCGCATGTCAGGCGCTGGTGAGCATGTCCCGCTTGCAGCCGTGGGGGTTCTACAGACCGTCGATCGCGCCGATGGGAGTCGGGTCGCCGACGCCGGCGGCAGGCATCTTGGCCTTCTGCTCGTCGACGGTCAGGTGCATGGCCTCGGCCCGGCGCTCGGTCCGCATCCGGTCGATAGACGGCCTGCTGCCCAACGAAATTCGGCCGTCCGGCGGAGGGGCATGGTGATCTCTCCGCGCTCGTCCTCATCCAGGTCGAAGGACCGGGCCAGGTCGGTGACGCCCGCGAAGGCTGTGACGAGCCGGCCGAGCCCTGGCCTCGGCGGATCGAACCCACTTGCGTTGCGTCCCGCTCCTGCCTGTCCCGCACCAAGGACGGCGTTGGACTGAGTGGCGTTCTAGACGAGCACCGCCCACTTGCCGCCGCGGTTCATGCTCAGAGCCTGCGGGACCACGTCAACCTCGGGGCTTCGCCGGGGCATCGGGCGCCGGCGGGGCGAGCGCTTGCCTGTGGCCCTCGCCGTCAACGGGCCTCCGAGGCCGCTTGATCCGTTTGATCCGGGTGATCCGCCTGTTCGCGGGTCAGCCGCCACACCTGCTCTTCTCCCGTCCCGGCCGTGCTCCTTCGCTCGGCGGGCCGGCGTAGGAGTTCGTGGAAGCCGAGCCGCGCCGGGACCGCGCCGCTCGCGCGGTTGGCCGGGTCGTGAACGACCTCGACGTAGTCGACGCCGGGGAAGCGGAAGGCCTGGTCGACCAGGGCGCGCACGGCCCGGGTGACCACGCCGCGGCCGGTGGCCGCCGGGTGCAGCCAGTACCCCAGCTCGCGGCCGTTCTCCGGACCGCCCTCGCGCAGGAACAGCTGGCAGGCGCCCACGATGGCTCCGCTCAGCACGATGGCGTAGGTGAATTCCCGACCGCTCTCCCAGGCCTCGTGGCGTCGGCCCAGGAACTCGGTGGTGTCGCCCCGGCTGTGCCCGGCAACGAACACCATCCAGGGGCGCAGATGCTCCAGTGATTCCTCGATGACCCTGGCCAACTCCGCTACGTCCGCCTCTCGGTCGAAGCGACGAAGTGTCAGATCACCCAGTTCGATCACCTGCTGCGGAAGGTCCATGCGCGGAGCATCGACCCCGACGACCTCCGACGGCAAACGGAGGTGATGCCGGTGACATCCAGGGTCGCCTATTCTGAACGCGTTCAGTCAATCATGGGGCGGGGTGGGGGATGGCGATGAGGAATACAGCGGGGCGGTTGGCGGCTCTCGTCGCCGCATTGGCGTGGGCCTGTTCGGGCTGCGCCAATGCGGGTGGAGAAGCGGCCTGGATCGATCAGACCGAGCTCGTGGGCGAGTGGAGCAATCCCGGAGGTGCCAGTCTGCATCTGGGTGCGGACCGGGTCGTGTCGGGACGGAGTCTGCACAGTGCGATGCTGGGCGGCACGCGGTGCCCCGACGCGATGGAGGGGCACTGGAGCTTCTACAGTCCCGTCGAAGGCCATATCACTTACGTCGATGCCGCGTTCACCAGCGGCGACCACGTAAACCTGGCCGTCAAGGGCGAGGCCAGGCCGTGCGGCCTGTCGGCGTTGATCCGGCGAAACGGGCAGGGGATCAACCTCTGTCTGGTGGAGGACCCCGATTCCGATTGCTCGGCCGAAGAGCTGCTGCACCGAGTGCCATCGACGTCGCCGGTACGGACACCGAACTGACTCCCGCAGGGGGTATCGCGGACGTAGCCGGTCCCGGGGCCGCCGCCGGATTCAGGGCCGGCGCCTGCGAGGGCCGACCATACGATGACCGCATGACGCTCTACTTCGATGCGGCGGCCGCCCTGTTCGAGGCCCACCCGAGTTACACGGGCCGGTGGGAGGACCGCCTTTGGCTCAACGTGCCTGGGCCGGTGTACGGAGGCGAGACGGACAACTGCGGGACCGGGAGGCTCCAAGCGCCTCGCCATGTCCTCTACGGAGGCGACTACTTCGGTGAGTACGTCTACCGCCAGCCGAAGTCGCCCGACGAGGTCCAGGACGTGCTCATGGCCATCGAAGAGGAGCCGTTCGGTGGCTACAACTGCGACGGCGACCAGCGGTGGACACCGCAACTGGTCCGGGAGTGGTGGCGTGACCGCGGGCGAGTCCTGGAGTACCTGGTGGACCAGGCGCATGAGTGGGGGCGCTTCGACGCGTGGATGCCCAGCCAGTGCGTGGTGGAGGGCGTCCGCGACTTCGCGGCCTACATCGAAGGCGGCGCGGACGCCGGGAGCCTGGAGGCGGACCTCCGGGTCTACCTCTACTGGCTTGAGGAGCGCCGCTCTCCCGCGCCGGGCGACGTGCTGCCCGATCTGGCTCCGGCGCGGGCTCCGCGCCGCCCGCTGTGATCTTCGGGATGCGAGGAGAGCGGTCCTTGCGCAGGCCGGTGGCGAATCCGCGGAGTTCGGGGAGGCGGCTGGTCCCGTACTGAGCCCCGGCCGTGCGGTCAGCCGGCAGTACGCGCCGTCGCCTCGCCGGGACCGGACGGGGCCAGGACGGCGGAGGCGAGGTGGTCGCGGAACCAGCGGTGTGCCGGGTCGGCGGAGTTGCGGGGGTGCCAGGCCATCCCGAGGTGCAGGGGTTCCAGGTCCAGGGGGACGGGGAACGTCCGCAGGCCCATGGCCGAGATGGTGTCGGGGAGCCAGTCGGCCAGGCTGAGCGCGACGAGGTCCGTGTCGCGGGCGAGCATCATCGCGCTCGTGTGGCTGGGTACGACGACCGAGGTGCGGCGGCGCAGTCCGAGTTCCGCGAGGGCGGCGTCGATGGGCCCGAGGCGCTTGCCGAGCCGGGAGATGCCGATGTGGTCGGCTTCGGCGAAGCGGCGGGCGTCGATCCGCCCGTCGAAGAGGGGGTGTCCGCTGCGGGCGATGCCGACCAGCGGCATCCGGGCGAGCTGCCGGGTCCGGATCTCGGGGTCCAGGTGCCCCAGGACCCCCAGTTCGACGTCGATCCAGCCCTGCCGGAGCCCGGGGCCGCCCTCCACCGCCTCCGGCAGGAAGACGACGTCCACCTGCGGGGCCTCCGCGTGGATCCGTTCGGTGAGGCTCCCGGCCACGCCCACCAGGAGCAGGTCGGTGGCCTGCACCGTGAAGGTGCGCTGGAGGTGGACGGCGTCGAACCCGGCGCCGGGCCGCAGCACGCTGTCGCATCCGCGCAGCAACTCCGCCACCTCCTCGCGGAGTTCCGCGGCGCGTGGGGTCGGGACCAGACCCTGTCCGGCCCGGACCAGCAGCGGGTCGCCGACGGTGCGGCGCAGGCGCGCCAGGGTGCGGCTGACCGCCGCGGGCGAGGTGCCGAGGCGCTCGGCGGCGCGGGTCACGCTGTTCTCCTGGAGGAGCGCGTCCAGGACGCGCAGCAGGTTGAGATCCATGGACGGCCGACTCCTGAACCGCAGTTTTGCGTCTGAGGCAATGATTGGCTGTCAATCTTTGCATTGCTGCCGCATCCGCCTGCACCGGAGAGTGGAGACGTCCGCGAAGACGCGCGGCATTTCCCCTTCGCCCCGTTCAAGGAGCCCCTGTGCAGCAGTCCCCCCGTACCGGCCGGGAAGGCGATGTACTCGCCGTCGTCAGTCAGAGCGGACCGACGGTCTCGTTCTTCGACGCCGCGTCGGACCGCCACCTCGGCGACGTACACGTCCCCGCCGAACCCCACGAGTTGTGCTACGACCCGACACAGCGACTGCTGTGGTGCACGCTCACCTACCACTCGGGCTACTACCACGCGAACGGCGGCCGCCGCACCGAGCTGGCCGTCATCGATCCCGACAGCCGGCGCATCGTCGAGATCGTCGACCTCGCCCCCGAACACGGGCCGCACGGGCTGGCGCTGGACACCGCGCGCGGGCGGCTCTACGTCAGCGTGGAAAGCGGCCGGGACCGGCCCGGCGGCGTCGTGGTCATCGACACCCGGACTCGCCGGGCCCTGGGCAGGATCGACACGGACGCGCCCGGCCCGCACTGGTTCGCGATCGATCCGGCGGGACGGACGGGGTACGCCACCAACAAGGAAGCGCCGTTCGTATCCGTCGTGGACCTCGAACGGGGCGTCCTCACCGCGAAGGTCGAGGTCCCGGGCAGCGAGGGGCTCGCCGTCTCCGCCGACGGCGCCCACGCCTTCGTCGCCGCTCCGTACGGCAACTTCGCCGGCAGCGCCGAGGAGCGGCCGGCCGCCGGCATCCGCGTCATCGACCCGCGGACGGCGTCCGTCGTCGACACCCTGCCCGCGGACAACGTCATCCTGCCGGTGCACCTGACGTCGACGGGCAAACTCCTCGCGGGCGAGCTGCGCATGACGGCCGAGCCGGGGGCGCGACTCGGACGCCACGCACCGGGCCGCCTCACCGTGTTCAGCGCCGACACCCGCAAGCTGCTGGGCGAGGTCGAGGTCGGACTCTTCCCCCTGACCATCACCTCGTCCCCGGACGGCCGGCTCGGCTACGTGGCCTGCGTCGTCTCCTCCACCGTCGACATCGTCGACCTGGAGACGCTGGAGCGGCTGGCCCGTCTGGACATCGCCAAGCTCGGCGAGGCCGGCGCGCACGGCATGGCGTACGTGCCGCGCCGCGCTTGACCGTTCGAGGCGCGCCCCGTGGCCGACCGGCCGGATGAGCCGACAGGCCGGCGGCCGCGCGGCGCCGCCGAACGGCTCGGCCGCTTCGGCGCGGGACCGGGATCAGCCCGCTGTCAGAGGCGTGTGTCAGAGTCGGCGCATGTTCGAGATCGTGGTGAAGACGGAGAATCGGGAGCGGCACATCCGTGTGTCCGCCGAGGAGCTGCCCGGTCTGGTCCGCCGAATCGGCGGTGACCATGACCGGTTCCTGGTGGTGCAGCGCATACCCGACCTGCCCGACGTCTTCGCCCAGGTCTGGCACGAGGCCGGTGGCGACTACACGCTGGAATACCGCGACGGTGCCGCTGACCGGCACTTCCAGTCGACGGCCGACGGGCCCGAGGCCGTGATCGCGGCGATGGCGGGCTGGGCCCGGCAGGAGGCGGGATGGGCCGGCGGCCTGGCCTGGTCGCTGTTGGACACGGGCCCCGCCCGCGAGGTGCCTCCGCTCGACCTCGACGAGGAAGCGCGCGCGGAGTTGGAGGAGCACGTCCGGGAGGTGCTGGTCGGCGGCTACTCCTCCCGCTCGGAACTGGCGGAGCTCGCCGAGGAGTACCTGGTCACCGGGGACCGCCGGCCCGTCACGCGTGAGCAGGCGGAGGCGCTGGCCGACCGGTTGTGGCTGGAGCGGGTCGCGGAACAGGCCGGATGGCGCGGCGAGACCGACCCCGAGCGGCTCACCCGCGCGTTCACCGCCCTGGAGGAGACCGGTATCACCGCCCGCGAGAACTTCACCTGTTGCCGCAGCTGCGGCCAGTCCGAGATCGGCGGCGAAGGCGCCCCCGACGCCCGTGGCTTCGTCTACTTCCACACCCAGTGCACGGACTCCGCCGCGGCCGGCCATGGCCTGATGCTCTTCTACGGCGGCTTCGACGGCTCGTCGGAGACCACCGTGGCCATCGGCCACGAGGTCGTGGTCGCCCTCGAGGCGGTCGGCCTCCACACCGAGTGGAACGGCGACCCCGGTCGAGCCATCACCGTCACCCACCTGGCCTGGCGCCGGCGCTTGATCGGCTAGGGCCTGTCCGGCGGATCACGGGTCGAGCCCGAGCCGGGGCCGGACCGCGGCGAGGGCCGGCCCGGCCCTAATCGTGTTGACCCCTCCGGGTCGGCAGTGCTGGAGTCGGTACGTGGACAGCATCCCCGCCAACCGGCGGTTCTGGAACCGGATCAGCAGCGCCTACCAGCACGAGCACGACCCGCGAATCGGCGCCACACCCCGGCTGTGGGGCATGTACTCCATCCCCGACGCGCATCTGCGCGCCCTGGGCGACGTCTCCGGCAAGCGCGTCCTCGAACTCGGCTGCGGCGCCGGCCAGTGGTCCAGGGCGCTCGCCGCCGAGGGTGCCACCGTGGTCGGGTTCGACCTTTCCGAAGCCCAACTCGCCGCAGCGGCCCGCGCGATGGGTGCGGTCCGCTACCCGCTGGTGCAAGGCGCCGCCGAACGACTCCCCTTCGCCGCCGACAGCTTCGACCTGGTGTTCTGCGACTTCGGTGGGCTCAGCTGGGCGCCCCCGCACCTGGCCGTCCCGCAGGCGGCACGTGTCCTGAACCGGGGCGGGCGCCTGGTGTTCAACGTCGCCGGCCCGTGGTTCGAAACCTGCTACGACGAAGCCGCCGGCCGCGTGACCACGACGCTGCAGAAGGACTACTTCGGGCTGAACACCATCGCCGAGGACGACGGTGCGACCAGCTATCAGCTCACCTACGGCGACTGGGTCAGGGTCCTGCGCGGCGCGGGCCTCGTCATCGACGACCTCATCGAGCCGCGGCCCGAACTCGGAACACCCAACGGCTACAACGAAACCGACCCACCCGACTGGGCGCACCGCTGGCCGGCGGAACTGCTCTGGGTGAGCCACAAACCGTGAGCTCCGCCGCGACGAGAGGACCGTCGACGGCGGGGCTCGCGGGAGCGGCCGAGACCGCGGGCTCAGACGAGGGCGGCGACCAGCAGGGCGAAGGCGGCGATGATGACGGCGACGCGGACGTAGTGGTAGCGGTCCCAGCGGTTCATCTGCTCCTTCCAGTCCTCGGGCCGGTTCTCGGGGGTCCATGTCTTGCCCTGGTTGTTGATCGGGACGAGCAGCAGGACCGACATGATCACGCTCAGGATCAGCAGCGCGCCGGCGGTGACGACGAGGCCGGTGCCGTCGTGGTGCCATCCGGCGACGGCCCAGACCGCGGTGAGGACGAGCGAGGTGATGTACCAGACCGGCATCACGGCGCCGAGCATCCGGCCCCCGTGGGAGCGGGCGAGCTGGTCGCTGTCCTCGGGGAGTGCGCCGAAGATCCGGTTCATGACGAAGGCGACGGAGAACTCCACCCCCACCATCAGGCCGACGACCACCGTGGTGAACACCTCGAGTGCGTTGAGCATGATGACCCCTCCTGAGTTCTAGCATTGCTAGCTGATGAGGCAACGCTAGTACTACTGCCGCTCGATTGTCTAGCGGTGCTAGGATCGAATCATGTCGCTACAGGAACGCAAGCAGCGCGAACGGGCGGAGCGCGAGCGCCTCATCGTGGCCACGGCCCGCGAACTCGCCGAGCAGCAGGGCTGGGACGCGGTCACCACCCGTCGGCTCGCCGAGCGCATCGAATACAGTCAGCCCGTCCTCTACAGCCATTTCCGCGGCAAGCGCGAGATCATCGGCGCCGTCGCCCTCGAAGGCGCCGCCGAGATGGCCGTGGCGATGCGGGCGGCGACCTCCGCCGCGAGCGGGCCGCGTGAGCGGGTCGCCGCCCTGGCCCGCGCCTACCTCGACTTCGCCGAGCGCAATCCCGCGGTCTACGACGCCTTGTTCCAGCTCGACGGTGGCCTGGCGTACGCGCGGGAGGACACCCCGGAGCCGTTGAAGGACGCCTTCGCCGCGCTGCTGGAGAGTCTGGGTGAGGTGGCCGGGGACGGCGTCCATCCGGGCATGTTCACCGAGGTCTTCTGGGCGTCCCTGCACGGGCTTGCGACTCTGACCCGGGCGGGACGGCTGCTGCCGGAGGGCGCCGCCCAGAGGGTGGAGCTTCTGGTGGACCGGCTCGCCGCGTTCTGACGCGTCTTCCCGTCGGGTACGCGGGCGGGCCCTCGGGCCCGCGCGCCGCAGCCGGTTTGAAATCCGGGGCCTCGGGACCGACCGGAACGGCGTCGTACGTGGCTCTGGCGGGCGTGGTTGGAGGAAGACCCCGAGCGGGCGGCAGCCGTCATCGACCGGATGGTCAAGGGCGCCGGCCGCGACCAGGACCTGTCCGCGCGGCCACGACCCACTCGGCGCCGCCATGGCGGCGTCCGACGTGGGCGCGGTCCGGCTGCGCCGTGAGTGTCTACGCGACCCGGCAGTAGACGCCCTGGCCCCGGCGTCGGGCGTGGCTGACGAGCGCAGCCAGGTCGTTCAGGATCACTTCGGCGATGTCGGCGCCGATGACCTCACCGTCATCGGCGCGCCGCGCGGCCCACGAATCGGCGGCATCCCGCAACTCGGTCCGCTCGGCGTCGGCGAGTGCGGCAGTCAGACGGGGCGAGATCGCGAAAATGACGGGCCCGTCGTCGTCCTCGTCGGCGACCGTACGAGGCTCGCCGGCTTCGACGAGGTCCTCGAAGCCGCCGCCTGCAAGGAGGCACTCCCACTCGACCACAGCCTCTTCGGGGTCGAAGTTGCCGAAGGAGAGCGACTCGGCGCGTCCCGGCCCGGTCCGAAGGAACGAAGCCGCGGACATGTCGTCCGGCGCCGCGAAGAATTCAACGATGGTGCTCACCCGCGCATCATGCCCGACCGCCTCCGGCGGGTGTGCCGGTCACAGCACTAGCTGGTCATCACGTAGAGCGCCAGCGCGATCGGTGCGGGGCAGGCCAGGGCGCCCAGGAGCGTGAAGCGGGCCTCGCGCGACAGGCGGCGGATGCCGGGGGCGAAGTACAGCAGGGTGAGCAGCCCGCCCGCCCCGGCGAGCACGATCACCGGCCAGAGCAGCAGCTCGGTCACGTCCGCTCCGGAGGAGGCACTCCAGACGGCGATCATCAGCACGAAGAACGCGATGAGGGAGAGCGCGGAACACGTGATGCCCCACAGGACCGCGGCCGCCACCGCGAGCGACTTGTTCGTCCGGGCGGGCGCGGGGGCCGGCGCGGAGGCGTACAGGGCTGCGTACGCGGCGGAGTTCATGGGGGTGGGGTTCGGGGCGGACATGGCCGGTGGCTCCCTGCTGGTGACTGACCTGCGGTGACGCACCCAGTCTGTGGGACCGCCGGCGGTGGGGGATGAGTGCGGGTACTCATCCCCCGGGGGGTGACCTACTCGGTCACGCCCTCCTGATAGCCGTACGGGCGGGTGATGATCTCCATCCCGTGCCCGCTCGGATCCGTGAAGTAGACCCCGCGGCCCCCGTCGTTGTGGTTGATCTCGCCGGGGAGCCTGCCGTGCGGGTCGGCGAAGTACGGGACCCCCGCCGACCTGATCTTCTCGAACGCGGCGCTGAATTCCTCCTCGGAGACGAGGAACGCGTAGTGCTGCACGGTGATGGACCCGGCCGGGATGGTCGCGAAGTCCAGGGTGACGCCGTTGGCGGTTTCGACGGGGATGAAGGGTCCCCACTCCGTCCCGACCTCGAGGCCGAGGACGTGCGCCAGGAATTCGGCGGACTCCCGGTTGTCACGGGAGTGGATGATCGTGTGGTTCAGTTCGACCGACATGAGTGAATGCCTCCGAAAGGCACGTCACGGGCACCTCCATGCCTCACCCGGTCGGTGACCGACACGCGATGCCGTGATCGCGATCCTATGCGTGCCGTTCGGATGAGTCCACCGGATTCCGGCCGGGCCCCAGGTGTCACGAACCTCCGTACACCGCCTTGACGTTGTCCTGCGCAGGATGCGTCCGGCCCGCCGGGCCCGCCGCGAAGACCCGCAGGAGGTTCTCCGTCACGCGGGTCGTCAGGGCACCGGAGCGGGCGTCGAGGCCGTGGTTGCGGCCGCTGCGGCCGTCGCCCGTCGCGTCCAGGGCCTCCACCCACCGCATCGTCCCGGTCGCGAAGACCCCCGCCCCGCCGGTCGTCGTGTAGTACGCGGTGTCCTGGTGGCTCGGACGGCCGTCGCACACCACGGGGGAGTGCGCCAGTATCTCGATCGGCCGGGGCGTCGGGAACCCGGTGTTCACCTTGTCGTACTCCACCCCCACCAGGTGCTCGAAGCGGTCGCCCGCCTTCGCGCCGGTGCCCTCGAACAGCCAGTGGCCGGGGTTCGTCACCACGTACGGGGCGTCCACCGGGTAGCCGTCGTAGATCACGCCGAGCAGGGAGCTCTCCGGATCCGCGCCGGGCGGCGAGCGGAAGTCGACGGTCGCCGGGTGTCCGCGTTTGATCGCCGGATCCTGGTCGTAGGAGGACTTGTAGCAGACCACCGTACGGTCCGGGCCGAGGTCGGAGGCTTCGAGGCGGATCCGCCGGAAGCAGCAGTTCGCCCCGAGTACCGCGAGGTTGGTGCCCGCGTCGCGCGCTGCCGTGATGTGCGCCCGCTGCTCCGGCGACCAGTACTCGTCGTGCCCGAGCGAGAGGACCGCCGTCGCACCCTCCAGCAGCCGCTTCTCCCGCGCCACGTCGGTGGTGGTCGCATAGGCGAGGGGTATGCCGAGCCGCTCGGCGAGCGCGATCAGCGGGGCCTCGTACACCAGGAACAGTCCGGCGCCGTCGTCGTAGTCGTACGGCCGGTCGAAGGTCACCGCGAGGGAGCGCGAGGCGTACCCGCCGCTGGGGCCGTCGTAGCTGCTGTAGCCGCCCCACTTGTTGTACGCCTGCCAGGTGGCCACGGCGTTGACCACGACCGTGCGGCCGGCCGTCGACGCCGACCGAACCGTCACCGGTACGAAGCGCTGCCCCTCGCCGCCCTGTGCGTCGAGCCTCAGCAGGTAGCTGCCTTCCGGCCAGTCCTTCGTCTCGACCGTCGTGGAGCGGGCCCAGCGCGTGCGGACCATCCGGGTCCCCGAGTCCACGGTGTGCTCCGGCTGCCGCACCCCCGGCAGCGCCTCGGAACGCCACACCAGCCGTGCCCGGGCCCCGCCGTACCAGCCCATCCGGTAGGCGGACACGGTGAACCGGGGCGCCGTCGTCGACACGTACAGCCCGAAGGACTCGCCCGGCAGCACGCTGACCTCGTCCGCGAACCCCTCCACGGCGCGGTCCGGGCCGGCCTTGGTCACCGGCCAGTCGGCGTTGCCGGGGCGGGCGTTCTCGGCCTTCACGTCGAAGCCGTGCGGTGCGGTCGGCGAGGGCTTCCCGCTCGGAGTGCCGGACCCGCCGTGCCGGTCCCCGCCCTGCATTCCGGCGCTGCCGTCCCCGCCCGCGCAGCCGGAGACGGCCCCCAGCCCGGCCACCGTGGCCGCCCCCGTCGCGATCGCGAGGAACCGCCGCCTGACCGCCCCGTCACCGCTCCCGGGCAACCCGGCCATGTGCTCCTGATCCATGGAGGGCACGTTATGTCACGCTTCGAACTCGGATTCGACCGCCCCGTCCGTCGCCGCTGATCTACCCTGACAACCGGCAGTCCCGTACATCAACCGAGCCTGGGGGAACGCGAGATGACGTACGAAGGTGCACATGACCTGGGCCAGGTCCGGCAGCTGTGGCAACTGCTCGAACCCGTCCACGCGCTCGTCTACTTCGCGCCCGAGTCCTACGAGGAGGCCGGCGCCCTGGGATACGCCACCGACGACCGCTGGCCGATGTACTTCGCGTTCCGGGCCGCCCCGCTCGGCCCGGCCGACGCCGAGCTCGTGAACGCCCTCTTCTACAGCTTCAGCCCGCGCATGGTCCGGCACTACGCCGACCGGTCCTGGCAGTCCGCCCCGCCGGCCAGGGTCCTCGCGGCCCGGGCCGCCGCCACCGACCGCTCCCTGCGGGCCGCACTGGGGGAGCGCGCCGACTCCCCGGAACTCGCCGAAGCGGCAGCGCTCGCCCGCCGCGCGGCCGAGGCCGCCGTCACCGCCGGGCGCCCGCTGGCGGCGGCCAACGCCGCCCTGCCCTGGCCCGAGGCCCCGCACACGGTGCTGTGGCACGCGGCCACGATCCTGCGCGAGCACCGGGGAGACGGCCACCTCGTCGCCCTCCAGGCCCACCACCTGGATCCGGTCGAGTCCCTGGTCCTGCACGCCGGAGCCGGGGCCGCGCCGGCCGAGGCGTTCGAGAGCCGTCAGTGGTCCGCCGGCGAATGGCACTTGGCCCACCGCCGGCTCGCCGCCCGGAACCTCCTGACCGACGAAGGCGCGGCCACCGATGCCGGCATGGCGGTGCGCACCGCCGTCGAGAAGCTGACCGACGAACTCGCCGCGTCCCCGTGGTCCGCGCTGAGCGGCCAGGAAGCGGCCCGGCTCGCCGACCTGCTCCTCCCTCCGGTCCTGGACGTCGTGGCCACCGGTCTCCTGCCGTCCCAGAGCACGCTGGGCATCGGCATGAAGTACGACTACGCGGACTCGGATTCGGACTCGTAGTTCCGCAAAACCGGTGGTGTCCCGTGGTCGCTGCCGCGGGGAACCCCCGATCGCGATCCCGATGCGATCGATACGATCACTTCCGATCAACCGGTCACCGGGGCCGTGCCGAACCGGCCCGCCCGGACCGACCATTCGGTCGATCTTCTCTTGACGAGTGCGGAGGAACGAAATCACATGCGCCATCTCCCGCTGGGCCGTTCAGGCCTTCAGGTCTCCGCCGTCGGCCTCGGCTGCAACAACTTCGGCGGCCGCCTCGACGCCCGCGCCACCCGCGCCGTGGTCGACGCCGCCCTCGACGCGGGCATCACGCTCCTCGACACCGCCGACATCTACGGCGGACTCGGCGGCTCCGAGAGCCACCTCGGGCAGGCCCTCAAGGGCCGCCGTGACCAGGTCGTCCTCGCCACCAAGTTCGGTTTCTCCGGCATGGACATGAAGTACGGGCCCGCCGCCGGATCCCGGGGCGGGCGCGCCTACATCCGGCGGGCCGTCGAGGAGTCCCTGCGCCGCCTGGACACGGACCGCATCGACCTGTACCAGCTGCACAGCCCCGACCCGGCCACCCCCATCGCCGAGACGCTCGCCGCGCTCACCGAGCTCGTCACCGAGGGCAAGGTCCGCTACATCGGCCACTCCAACCTCTCCGGCTGGCAGCTCGCCGAAGCCGCCCACGTGGCCCGCGAGACCGGCGCGGCACCCTTCGTTTCGGCGCAGAACCAGTGGTCGCTGCTGGAGCGCTCGGCCGAACGCGAACTCGTCCCCGCGGCCCTGCACTACGGCGTCGGCGTGCTCCCGTACTTCCCGCTCGCCAACGGCCTGCTCACCGGCAAGATCCGCCGAGGTGCGCCCGTCCCGGCCGGCTCCCGCCTCGAAGGACGCGACGGCTACGTCACCGAGGAACGCCTCGACGTGGTCGAATCGCTCGCCGCCCTCGCGGAGAAGCACGGTCGGACCGTCCTCGAACTCGCGATCGGCTGGCTCTCCGCCCAGCCCGGTTGCGCCTCCGTCATCGCCGGGGCGACCTCCGCCGAGCAGGTGCGCGCCAACGCGGCCGTCGCCGACCGCCCGCTGGACGCCGAGCTCCTCGCCGAGATCGACGCCATCGCCCCGGCCGTCGCATGACCGGCGGCCCGCTGCTGCGCTGCGCGCTGATCGACGACTTCCAGGGCGTCGGTACGACGGCTGCCGACTGGTCTCCGCTCGCCGGACGCGTGGAGGTGGTGAGCTTCCCCGGGCACACCGACGACGAGGACGAACTCGTCGCCCGGCTGGCCGGCTTCGACATCATCGTCACCCTGCGCGAGCGCGTGCCGTTCCCCGGCTCGCTGCTCGACCGGCTGCCCCGCCTGCGCCTGCTCATCGCCTCCGGCATGCGCAATACCGTGATCGACTACGCGGCCGCCGCACGCAACGGCGTGACGGTCTGCGGTACGGTCAGCTCCTCCACCGCGCCCGTGGAACTGACCTGGGCCCTGCTGCTCGGCCTGGCCCGCGGCCTCGTGCAGGAGTCCACGGCCCTGCGCGACGGCGGACCCTGGCAGCAGACGGTCGGCGCCGACCTGCACGGGCGCAGGCTCGGTCTGCTCGGCCTCGGCAAGATCGGCAGCAAGGTCGCCCAAGTGGGGCTCGCCTTCGGCATGGACGTGGTGGCCTGGAGCGGCAACCTCACCAAGGAACGCGCCGACGAGGTGGGGGTCGCCCTCGCGCCCTCCAAGGAGGAACTGCTGGCGAGCAGCGACTTCGTATCCGTGCACCTCGTGCTCGGCGAGCGCACCCGCGGCCTGATCGGCGCGGCCGAGCTGGAGCTGATGCGGCCGACCGCCTACCTGGTCAACACCTCCCGGGCCGCCATCGTCGACCAGCAGGCGCTCCTCGCCGCCCTGCACACGGGCCGGATCGCGGGCGCGGGCATGGACGTCTTCGACATCGAGCCGCTGCCCGCCGACCACCCCCTGCGGACGGCGCCGCGCCTGCTCGCGACCCCGCACCTGGGGTACGTGACCCGCGACAACTACGCCACGTACTACGGCGAAGCCGTCGAGGACATCATCGCGTTCCTCGACGGCTCACCCGTACGACTGCTCGGCTAGCTCCGGACGGTTCTCCCGCTCGCGACGGTCACGAGACGATGTCCTTGCGGGAGAACCCCCGGAACGCCAAGGCGAACAGCACCAGCGCGTACGAGACCGACACCGCAGCCCCCTTGACCATCCCGCCCCACTCCAGGTGCGGCTGCAAGGCGTCCGCCCACGCGAACTGCCAGTGCGCCGGCAGGAACTCCCGCCAGGACCCGAGCGCCGTCACCGCGTCCAGCACGTTGCCGACGATGGTCAGCCCCACCGCACCGCCGACCGCGCCCAGCGGCGCGTCCGTCCGTGTGGACAGCCAGAACGCCAGCCCCGCCGTCACCAGCTGCGACACGAAGATGAACGCCACCACCAGCGCGAGCCTCGGCAGGGTGTCCCCGGCCGGCAGCACCCCGCCCGCCGGGAGCTTCAGCGGCCCCCACCCGTACGCGGCCGTCCCCACGGCGAGCGCCACCACCGGGAGCAGGACCATCGCCGCCAGGCTGAAGGCGAGCGCCACCACCAGCTTGCTCCACAGCAGCCGCGCCCTCGGTACGGGCGAGGCCAGCAGGTAGCGGAGCGAGGACCAACTGGCCTCCGACGCCACCGTGTCCCCGCAGAACAGCGCCACCGGCACCACCAGCAGGAAGCCGGCCGAGACGAACAGGCAGGTCGCCGCGAAGTTCGCCGCCGAAGCCGTGGCCGTGTCGATCAGGGTGATCCGGCCGTCACCGCCGCCCCGGCTGCCCGGACCGCCGCCGACCGCGAACGCGATCATCAGGATGAACGGCAGCGCGGCCAGCACCCCGCCCATCACCAGCGTCCGCCGCCGGCGCCACTGCCGCAGCGCCTCCACGCGCAGCGGCAGCGTACGGTTCGCCCGGTAGCCAGGAGCCACCTCCTGCGCCGGGCTCCGCCCCGGGCTCTGCACCGTGCTCATGCCGGACCTCCGATCAGGGTGAGGAACGCGTCCTCCAGTCGCCGGTGCGGACCCACTCCGGTCACCGGCACCTCCAGTCGGACGAGTTCGGCGATCAGCCCCGCGGCCGTCGCGCCTTCGAGCCGTACGAGCAGCCCGTCCTCGGTGGCCGCCACCGAACCCACTCCCTCCAGCGCCGCCACCTTCTCGACCCCCGCCTCGTCCACCGGCTCAGCCAGCGTCACCAGCAGGGTGTCCCCGCCGCCCGTGATCTCGGCGACCTCGCCCGCCGCCACCCGCCGGCCGCGGTCCATGACGACCAGGTGCGTACAGGACTGCTCCACCTCGGACAGCAGGTGGCTGGAGACGATGACCGTCCGTCCGCCCGCCGCGTAACGGATCATCACGTCCCGCATCTCCCGGATCTGCGGCGGGTCCAGGCCGTTGGTCGGCTCGTCGAGGATCAGCAGGTCCGGCATCCCGAGCATGGCCTGCGCGATCGCGAGGCGCTGGCGCATGCCCTGCGAGTACGTGCGCACCGCCCGCTCCAGCGCATCGCCGAGCCCGGCGATCTCCAGGGCCTCCGCCATGTGGGAGTCCTCGGTGGGCCGGCCGGTGGCCTGCCAGTACAGCTCCAGGTTGGCCCGCCCGGTCAGGTGGGGCAGGAACCCCGCGCCCTCCACGAAGGCCCCGACCCGCGACAGCACCGGCGCTCCGGCCCGCACCGCCTGCCCGAACACCCGGATCTCCCCGGCGTCCGGAGAGATCAGCCCCATCAGCATCCGCAGGGTGGTGGTCTTCCCGGCCCCGTTGGGCCCGAGCAGCCCCAGCACCTGCCCCTTCTCCACCCGGAAGGACAGGTCCCGCACCGCGTACCGGTCCTGCGACTTGGCGTACCGCTTCGTCAGACCGGTGATCTCCAGCGGTACGTCGGCCCGCGCGGCCTCCGGAGGCGGTGCGGCCGGGGTCCGGCCGGTCCGCCGGATGCCGAGCAGCGCCGCGGCCAGCGCGGCGGCGCCCAGCGGCAGCCCCCACGTCCAGGCGGGCAGCCCGGCCGCGGCGGTCCGCACCGCGGGGGCTTCGGGGACGGCCAGGGCGCTGCGCGCCGAGACCGTGTACGTGGCCGGCGCGGCCGGGGTCGCGTAGCCGAGGTCCGTCGCGGCGACCACCAGCCGCAGCCGGTGTCCCGCCGCCACGGAGTGGTCGATCGCGGGCAGCCGCAGCTCGACGTCCGTGCCCTGCTGCGCGTCCTCCACCCGTACCGGGGCGACGAGCTGACTGGGCAGCACCTGCTGGCGTCCGTCCGGCCCCACGTCGTACACCTTGCCGAACAGCACGGCCGATCCGTCCGCGGCCGTCGACCTCACGTTCAGGGTTACGGTCGGGGTCCCGGTGATCCGCAGCTCCCGGTCGAGGGGCTCCGATTCGAACCGGGCGTTCTGCCCGGGGAAGTCCAGCGAGAGACCGGCGCCGAGGGCCGAGAGCTGCCCGCCGATGCCGGGCAGCGAGGACAGCGCGGGGGGCGCCCCGCCCGCGGGATTGGCGAAGGTCTGCTCGCGTCCGGTCAGGGCGAACTCCCGCGGCCCGGAGGTCAGCCCGGGGTACTTCCCGCCGCTCGCGCCGCGCAGCTTCACCTCACCGTCGGTGGAGTCGATGCCGCCGGAGCGGGAGACCCGGAAGACCGGGCCGGTGTCCGCGCCCGCGTCCTCCTTGAGGTAGCGGTCGAACCATGCCTCGACCCGGGCCTCCACCCGGTCCGCCTCGCGCATCCCGCCGTCGTGGCCGCCGGCGGCCCAGTCCACGGACACGGGCGCGCCGTTCGCCGCGATGGCCTTGGCCATGGCGTCGGCCTGGTCCAGCGGGAAGAGGGAGTCGTCCTGGCCCTGCACGATCAGCGACGGCACCTTGATCCTGGCGCCCACGGCCGACGGGCTGCGCTGCTCCAGCAGGGCGCGCGCCTCCGGGTCCGGCTTCCCGGCCACCGCGACCCGTTCGTACATGGCGCACAGCTCGGGCTGGAAGCGGCCGCAGCCGGGGGCGGCGGGGGCGGCGCGGCCGTCCCGCGGCGCTCCCGCCAACTGCTGCATCCCGCCCGACGAGCCGGTGGTGAAGAAGATGCCGGACCACAGCTTCTTGAAGACGCCGCCGGGGAAGAGGGAGTCGGCGAGGTTCCAGTAGGTGATCTGCGGAGCGATCGCGTCCACCCGCCGGTCGTAACCGGCGGCGAGCAGCGACACGGCCCCGCCGTAGGAGGCCCCGGCGACGCCGACGCGCGGATCGCCCTCGGAGTCCAGGCGCACCTCCGGGCGGGCCGCGAGCCAGTCGACGAGCCGGGACACGTCCTTGACCTCGTACTCGGGGTCGTTCAGCCCGATCAGGCCGCCGGAGCGGCCGAATCCGCGCGCCGACCAGGTCAGGACGGCGTAGCCGTCGCGGGCCAACCGCTCGGCCTGCTCGCGGACGTCGTCCTTGCTGCCGCCGAATCCGTGCCCGAGGAGCACCGCGGGACGTTTCTCCCCGCCGCCGGTGGTGAAGTAGGAGATGTCGATCCCGACATCGCCGGTCTGCTGTCCGGGCGCGGCCTGATCGGGATTGGTCGAACCGGGCACGGTCGAACCGGGCACGGTCGAACCGGCCATGGGCAAGACGCGGTCCTCGCGGTGCACCGCCGGCCCGTCGTCGCCGCTCGCGGCCGACCACGTGCCGGCTCCCGCGACGACGACGAGGGCGGCGGCGCCCGCCAGCAGGCGGTCCCGGCGGCGCCGTGGCAATCGGAGCTTCATACGGGAACCCTAGACGCCCGGATGCCCCGCGCCCGAGCGCCCGAAGGGGGATGTCCAGCACTTCTCGAGGAGTACGCCGACCGCCGCGCGTACCGCGCCTGCGGTACGCGCCCGGTCCGCGCGTCCGACCTGCGGGGCGCGCCGGGCGGCGGGAGGATGGCCGCATGCTGCTGGCCGAGCTCGCCCGCGTGTCCCGGGAGGTCGCCGACACCTCCGCCCGCTCCCGGAAGACCGCCCTGCTCGCGGAGGTCTTCGCCGCCGCCCCGCCCGAGGAGGCCGGCCTGGTGATCTCCTACCTCGCCGGGCGCCTCCCGCAGGGCCGTCCGGGCATCGGCTGGCGCGCCCTCGCCCAGGAGACCGCCCCCGCCCGGGAGCCCGCCCTCACGGTGCTCGACGTGGACGGGGCCGTGACCGCGCTCGCCGCCGCCACGGGAACCGGGTCGCAGGCGGAGCGGCGCCGGATCATCGGAGCCCTGCTGGGCGCGGCCACCGAGGCCGAACAGGCGTTCCTGCGCAGCCTGCTCTCCGGGGAGGTGCGCCAGGGCGCGCTGGACGCGGTGGCCCTGGAGGGCGTGGCCGCGGCCGCCGGAGTACCGGCCACGGGCCTGCGCCGGGCGGTCATGCTCGACGGCTCGCTGCCCCGGGTCGCGCGGGCCGTACTGGCCCGGGGCGCGGGCGCGCTCGGCGAGTTCACCCTGCGCGTCGGGCAGCCCGTACAGCCCATGCTGGCCAACACCGCCGGATCGCTGGCAGAGGCCCTGGAGGCGCTGGGACCCTGCGCGGTGGAGGAGAAGCTCGACGGGATCCGGGTGCAGGTCCATCGCGAGCGGGACGACGTACGGGTGTACACGCGCTCCCTCGACGAGATCACCGACCGGCTCCCGGAGGTGGCGGAGCTGGCGCGGGAGCTGGAGGGCGAGCGGTTCATCCTCGACGGCGAGGTGATCGGGCTGGCACAGGACGGCCGCCCGGTCCCCTTCCAGGACATCGCGAGCCGGGTCGGCTCCCGCGTGGACGTCGCCGCGGCCCGCCGGACGCTCCCGGTCGTCCCCTTCTTCTTCGACGTCCTGGCCCGCGGCGAGGACGTACTGCTCGACCTGCCGGTCCGCGAGCGGTACTCGGCCCTGGCCGCCCTCGTGCCCGAGCACGCCCGGGTGCGCCGGCTGGTCGTGGAGGACGCGGCGGCGCAGGCGGCCGAGGCCGAGGAGTTCCGCGCCGAGACCCTGCGGCGCGGCCACGAGGGAGTCATGGTCAAGGCCCTCGACTCCACCTACGCGGCGGGCCGGCGCGGGAAGCACTGGCTGAAGGTGAAGCCGGTCCACACCCTCGACCTGGTGGTCCTCGCAGCGGAATGGGGCCACGGCCGGCGCACCGGACTGCTGTCGAACCTGCACCTGGGGGCACGGGCCGCCGACGGTACCTACGCCATGCTCGGAAAGACCTTCAAAGGACTCACCGACGAGATGCTGCGCTGGCAGACCGACGCGCTGCGCGCCCTCGCCACCTCCGACGACGGCTTCACCGTGCGGGTGCGGCCGGAGCTGGTCGTGGAGATCGCCTACGACGGCCTGCAGCGCTCCCCGCGCTACCCGGCGGGAGTGGCCCTGCGCTTCGCACGGGTGGTGCGCCACCGCCCGGACAAGACCGCGGCCGAGGCGGACACCGTGGACACCGTCCTGGCGGCCCACACCGGCTGATGCCCACCTCCCCGTCATGGCCGTCCCGTTCGGATCTCGCGAGGCTTGTCATACTTCCCGAATGGAGAGGGAAGCGGTGGAGGCGGCGCGGCGTTGGCTTGTCGATCAGGGCGTCCGCCAGGTGCGCGACGGATGGGTGAACGACGAGGAGCCGGACGTGCTGCTCACCGCCAACCAGGTGGCGCACTCCTGGGCCGACGGTGTGTTCGCCGAGGACCTGGACGCGGCCGACCGGTTGCGGCTGGCCTTCGGGCTGCTGGACCTCCTCGGCGAGTACTGGGTCACGTGCGAGATCCGGTTCGCGAACGAGCGCCCGGAGGACCCCCTGCCGGCCGACGTGCTGTGGGACGGCTACCGTCGGCGGCTGGAGGCGGAGGGGGACGCCGAAGCCGTCACCTACTCGTTGTGGGTGGACTGGTTCGAGGACCACACCACGTCCGAGAGGGCCTTCGCCGAAGTCCTCGGCGACGACATCGACCGGGTGGTGGCGGAGCGGTCGGAAGCCCTGCTCCGCAGGGCCCGTCGGGTCCTGGAGTGTTCGGGCCCGGTGCGCTGGACGGTGAAGGAGCCGACGTACCGCACCGCCATGCGGCTTCCCGCCCTGCACCCGGCCCTGTTCCGTGCTCTCCGGGCGAGCTTCCACGACCTCTACGGCGACCTGGACCCGGCTGCCGCACTGGCCCTGCTCGGCCGGCTGGAGCTCCCCGAGAACCCCCGGCACCTCGCCGAACTGCGCCACGTACTCGCCGCCGGGCACAAGAACCACTACCGCAGCCCCCGTGCCTGGGACGATGCGGTGCGCTCCTGCTCCTGAGCCGTGGGACTGGCAGACCGAAATCGCCGCGGAACGGCCTAGTCGTCGTCGAGGTCGCTGTCGTCCTCGCGCAGCCTGCGCCAGAGGTTGGTGCGGTGGAGCACGTACAGGGCCGCGAGCAGGAAGAGCACCTGCAGGCCCACCGCGAGCAGCCAGAACACGGCCCTGCTCTCCAGCTCGTCGGTCAGATAGGCGAAGTTCATGCCGAAGAACCCGGTCAGGAAGGTCAGCGGCAGGAAGATCGTCGAGACCACGGCCAGCCGGTTGATCACGCCGTTCTGGTCGCCCGAGACCAGCGAGGAGTAGCTGCCGAAGGCCCGCCGGGCGCTCTCCTGCAGGGACTCGATGTCCGCGAGCACCAGGTTCCCGGTGCGCCGGTACTCGCGGACCAGCTGCCCGCGCTCCTCCTGGAAGCCCCGGTTCATCACCCGGCGCGTCACGCTCTCCTCCGCCACCCGGTGGTAGGGGAGGAGGGTGTGATGGAGCAGGGCCGCGGTGCGCCGCAGCCGTGACAGGCGGTAGAGCTGTTCCGGCTCGCGCCGCCGGAACATGGCGTCCTCCAGGTCCTCCACCTCCAGCAGGGCCTGGACGGCGGCCCGGCGGTAGGTCTCCATGGCCTCGTCCAGCAGCAGGAAGAGCATGGCCACGGAGTCCGGCGGGCCTTCGAGCGGGAAGCGGGCGGTGACGTCCCAGATCAGGGTGGCCGGCCCCCGGTGCACCGTGAGCAGGAAGCGCTCGGTCACCAGGACGTGTACGTGGCGGACCTCGTCCCCGTCGACCGCCGGTACGACGAACGCGGCGCTGTCCCCGATGACCTCCGCGCGCGGGGACTCGTCCTTCTGCCCCAGCCACGGCACGCCCGCGGCCTCCAGGCCGAGCAGGCGGACGAGCGGCGGCCCGTCGGGTGCTTCGTCCTCCTCGGGCAGCTGCACGTCCACGAAGAGGAAGGGGGAGGTGGCGAGGCGCTCGCGGGCCTCCGACACATCGCCACGGGTCAGGGCGCCGTCCGGCATGGACATCATCGATACGATCATCGTCCCTCGCCGTAGGTCATCCGGTGCCGTGGATCCCAGCCTGTACGGCGCGGCGGCGCGCGCAACCGCGGTGACGCATTCGCCCGGCAACGGGCCTCGAACAGGTGAGGCCGAGCCGCAGACCCGCAGGGGTTTTGCCTCAGAGGCAAGAAGGTTTGCCAGGCGGGCAATGCTCTGGCTCAATCGGCGTATGACTTCCGGATCCGAAACCGGCCCCGAAGACGCGGCCGGTACCGACCGACCGGCGGACGAGCTGCCCGCCGTCGCCCCGCAACTGCGCGAGCTGCGCCGGCGCGCGGGCCTCACCCTGGAGGCCGCGGCCGCCCGGGCCCGGCTGTCGCCCGCCCATCTGTCCCGCCTGGAGACCGGCCGCCGCCAGCCCTCGCTGCCGCTCCTGCTCGGGCTCGCCCGCACCTACGGCACCACGGTGTCCGAGCTGCTCGGCGAGACCCCGGCCGTCGCCGATCCCATCGTACGGGCCGGCGGACCCGGCGCCCGCGAGGCCGACGGGTGGACGTACTGGCAGGCCGGCGGCTCCGGGCGCGGGATGCAGGCGCTGCGCGTGCACGTGCCCTACGGACGCAGCCAGGGCGAGCTGGTCCGCGTACATCCCGGCGAGGAATGGCTGTACGTGCTCGACGGGCGGCTGCGGCTGCACCTGGGGGAGACCGAGCACCTCCTCGAACCGGGGGACAGCGCCCACTTCGACTCGCTCACCCCGCACCGGATCGGCGCGGCCTCCTCCGGCGGGGCCGATCTGCTGTTCGTGCACACCCTGCTGCAGAGCAGTCTCGCCGGGCTGTGCCTCGGCGGATCCACCACGTCCACGCACCGCCCCTAGCCGAGCAGGAGCCGTAACCATGTCCCGAGGAGAGAACCCGGTGAGCACAGCGGACGCCGCCGCCCCCGTCACCCCCGCATCCCCGATGACCCTGCGCGCCCGCTTCGAATCGAAGTTCCCGCGCGGGCTCGTGATCCGGCTGATCGCCTACCTGTTCGTCGGCCACCTCTTCGCCTTCTTCGTCTACCTCCTCTTCGTGCTCGGAGCCCAGAACCAGTGACGCCGCGGAGCGCGTGACCGCATGCCGCACGACTCTGGAAACGTGCAGGTCCCGCGGCTACCCTCCGCGCATGATTCCCACGGTTGTCTGGGGCACCGGCAACGTCGGCCGTTTGGCCATTCGTGCCGTAGAGGCCCATCCAGCGCTGGAACTCACCGCCGTCATCGTCCACGATCCGGCCAAGGTCGGCCGCGACGCGGGCGAACTCGGCGGACTCCACCACCCGTTGGGGGTGGCGGCCACCGACGACATCGAAGCCGTACTGGCCGCCCGCCCCCGGGCCGTGGTGTACGCCGCCTCCGGCGACGTCCGCCCCGACGAGGCACTCGCCGACATCACCCGGGCCGTCCGGTCCGGGGCCGTCGTCGTCAGCCCCGCCCTCTACCCGCTCTACGACCACCGCAGCGCCCCACCGGAGTTCCGCGATCCGGTACTGGCGGCCATCGCGGAGGGCGGCGGCTCGTTCTTCGCCTCCGGCGTCGACCCCGGCTGGGGCAACGACGTGCTCCCGCTCCTGATCAGCGGACTCGGCACCACCATCGACGCCATCCGCTGCCAGGAGATATTCGACTACTCCACCTACGACCAGCCGGACTCCGTCCGCCACCTCGTCGGCATGGGCCGGCCCATGGACTTCGAGCCGATGATGCTCATGCCCTCCATACCGACCATGGTGTGGGGCGGGCAGATCCGGATGATGGCCCGCGCCCTCGGCGTCGAACTCGACGAGATCCGCGAGACGTCGGAGCGTCGCGCGCTCGACACCACCGTGACCACCCGGACCATGGGGGAGTTCGAGGCCGGCACCCAAGGGGCCATCCGATTCGAGGTGCAGGGCATCGTCGAGGGCGAACCCCGCATCGTCATCGAGCACGTCACCCGCATCCACGCCTCGTGCGCACCGGACTGGCCGACCCCGCCCGACGGCGGCGACGGCGCCCACCGGGTCGTCATCGAGGGCCGCCCCCGCATCGAGGTCACCGTCGAGGCCACCGACGAGGGCGACAACCGCTCGGCCGGCGGCAACGCCACCGCCGTGGGCCGTCTCGTGAGCGCCATCGACTGGCTCACCGAGGCGGAACCCGGACTCTACGACGCACTGGACGTCCCGCTGCGCCCCGCCATCGGCAGACTCGGAAGGAAGCAGTCATGAGGATCGACATCCCTGAAGGCCAGCACCCCATCGAGTACGTCTGGGGCGACATGGTCCCCGGCATCGGCATGGCCGCCGCGAACTTCTCGCTGTCGGTGTACGCCCACACGACCCTGGGGCTGCGGGAGTTCGAGGCGGCCCGGCTGCGCGTCGCGCAGATCAACGGGTGCGTCTTCTGCCTGGACTGGCGCACGGAACGCGACGGGGAGAAGGTCGAGGAGGAGTTCTCCGAGGCGGTCACCGAGTGGCGGACCACCGGGGCCTTCGACGACCGGACCCGCCTGGCGGCGGAGTACGCCGAGCGGTACGTGCTCGACCACCACGGCCTCGACGAGGAGTTCTGGGACCGGATGACCGCGCACTACAGCCAGTTGGAGATCGTGGAGCTGACCATGAGCATCGGCTCCTGGCTCGCCTTCGGCCGGCTGAACCACGTCCTGGGCCTCGACAGCGTGTGCGTCCTGCCCGGCCATTGACACGGGTCGACCGCAGCCGCCGTACGGCGGCTGCGGTGGGGGGTGAAGGCTCGGCTGCCTCTTACGGGTTTACAGGTCGGTGGCGATGATCTTCTCGATGTTGCGTTCGGCGAGCGCCGTGATCGTGACGAACGGGTTCACGCTGGTGTTTCCGGGGATCAGCGCGCCGTCGATCACGTACAGGCCGGTGTAGCCGTGCAGGCGACCGTAGTTGTCGGTGGCCTTGTTCAGCACCGCACCGCCGAGCGGGTGGTAGGTGAGGGTGTCGTTCCAGATCTTGTTGCCGCCGAACAGGTCCGTGCGGTAGATCGTCCCCTCCTTCGAGTTGATCTTGTCGAAGATGGTCTTGGCCATGTCGATGGAGGGCTGCTTCCACGCGGTCTGCCAGCTGAGGTCGGCCTTGCCGGTGGCGGCGTTCCAGGTGAACTCGGCGCGGTTCGGGTTCTTCGTGATCGACAGGTAGAACGAGGCGTACGTCTCGATCCCGGTCGGCAGCGGCGCCACCTCGGCGAACGCCCCGCCCGCGTCCCAGTTGTCGATCCCGGAACAGGGAATGGTCGACTGGAGCTTGCCGGTCGGGTCCCACATGTGGTTGGCGCGGCCGCACATGACGTTGCCGTTGTCCCCCCACCCCTTGCCGACCTCGCCGTTGAGGTTCGGCAGCGCGCCCGTGGCCTTCAGCTTGACCAGGAGCTTGCTGGTGCCGACGCTGCCGGCGGCGAAGAACACCCGGTCCGCCGTCACCGTCTTGGTGACCACGGTGTCGCCGGTGGTGTTCAGCTGGTCGATGACGACCGTGTAGCCGCCGCCGGACGTGGGGGAGACCGAGGTGACCTTGTGCAGGGAGGAGATGGTGACCCGGCCCGTGGCCTTCGCCCGGGCGAGGTAGGTCTGGTTCAGGGACTTCTTGCCGTGGTTGTTGCCGTACAGGATCTCGCCGTCCAGCGCCGACCTGGCGGCGGTGCCCGCCTGCTCCTGCTTCATGTAGTCCCAGTCGTACACGTCGGGCACGAAGGTCCACGCGAAGCCGGAGCGCTGGGCGTGCTTGCGGCCCACGCGGGAGAACTGGTAGCACTCGGCCGTCTCGAACCAGGCCGGGTCCACCATCCCGACCCCGAGGCCGGCGTTGGCCCTCGGGTAGTAGGTGCCGTACATCTCCTCCGCGTCCACCGACGGCAGCACGGACTGGAAGTTGGCCCGCTTGGGCGTGACCGCCATGCCGCCGTTGACCAGCGAGCCGCCGCCGACGCCGCGGCCCTGGTAGACCGTGATGCCGGCGAAGTCCTCGGCGTCGAGGATGCCCGTGTACTTGGGGACGTCCTTGTCGATCGGGAAGCCGAGGAAGTTGCTCAGCGGCGCCTTGGTCCGGGTGCGCAGCCAGAACGACCGGTAGTCCGGGCTGGTCACCTTGGGGAAGACCTTGCCGTCCGACCCCGGGGTGACCCAGTCCATGCCCATCTCGACCATCTGCACGTCGACGCCCGCCTCCGCGAGCCTCAGTGCCGCGACGGAGCCGCCGTAGCCCGTGCCGATGACCAGGGCCGGTACATGGGCGCCACTGGCGATGGGACCGGCTCCGGCGGCGGCCTGATCCTGCGCATGGGCGGCAGCCGGGGTGATGTGACCGGCAAGGGTCACAGCCCCGAGAATGGAACTCGTTCTAGCGATGAATCCGCGACGCGAAAATCCATTGGAATCGTTTCCGGGCAGGGTTCTGTCACTCATGTGACGTTCCTCACTCTCGGCGGAATGGGAACGAGTTCTACTGCCGCCATCGTGTGAAGTCACTACATACGTCTAGGTAACTTTCGGTCGATCACGTAACAGTGGGGGCCGGTTGCCGGCGCCGCACCCACCCCAGGACCAGCACGGACGCGACCGCCGCGAAGGCGCACCACGTGGAGGCGAACTCCAGGCGCCACAGCGCTGAGCAGGCCAATGCCCCGGCGGCCAGCACCCCGCCGAGGACCCGCAGCCGCCGGTCACCGGCGAGCAGCAACGAGCCCAGAGTGGCGAACAGATAGCCCGCCAGGACCAGCGGCATCCACGGAACATTCACGCCGTAGCCAAGGGTGTGACCCCGCACCTCGGCACTCACCGGCCCCGCCGCCAGGCAGTACGAGAGCACGCCCGCGGTGGCGAGACCGACGGCCAGTGGCCCCCACAGGCGGGGCCGGGCCACCGGTTCGGCCGCGAGGAGCACTCCGAGCGGCACCCACACGGGCAGCAGGGGGAAGGCGATCACGGCCCAGGCCGTGGCGGCGGGGGAGCGGCCGCCGTCCGACGCCCAGACGGCGGCCTCCAGCAACTGGTGCACGCCCAGCAGCAGCGGCAGCGCGGCGAGCGGCAGATCCCGGACCCGCCGCACCCGGGCCAGGCACATCACCCCGACGGCGGCGACGGCCGTGCCCGCCGCCAGATCGGCCGTGGCGCTCCAGCACACGGGATCAGCCCGGACCCGGCCTGGGGTCTGTCGTCACATTCCCGTCCGCCCCGCACGGGGCCGCCCTCCGGGCGACGAGGGGAATGTGACGACGGACCCCAGGGGACGCGCTCAACTCCGCCCACGCTCCTCACCGGGCTCCCGCGGGGGTTCGAGCGGCGGAGCGGCCACCGCGCAGTACGTCTGGCACTCCGGGTGGCAGGCCCCCGGCGCCGGGGACCGTACGGTCGCCCAGGCCACGACCGCGCCCACCGCGAACGCCCCCGCACACCAGAGCATCGCCCGCCCGAACGCCGCGTCGAACTCGACCTGCGAGCGGTACGACTCCGGCCCCATCCCCGCCAGCAGAGGCAGCGCCGCCACCGCGAGCAGCCCGGCCGCCCGCGCCGCCGCGTTGTTGATGCCGCTGGCCAGGCCCGCCCGGCCCGGATCCACCGAGGACAGCACGGTCGCCGTCAGCGGAGCCACCAGGGCCACCAGCCCCAGCCCCATCACGGCCATCGCGGGCAGCACGTCCCCCACGTACGAGGCGTCCGGCCCCACCCGCAGCATCAGCAGCGCCGCGACCCCGCACACCAGCGGCCCGACCGTGAGCGGGATCCGAGGCCCGATCCGCTCCGCGAGCTCACCCGAACGGGCCGACAGCAGCAGCATCAGCGCGGTGGTCGGCAGCATCGCCGCCCCGGCGGCCAGCGCCGAGTATCCGGACACCACCTGGAGCTGGAGCACGACGAGGAAGAAGAACCCGGAGATGGCCCCGTACACGCACAGGGTCACCAGATTGACGGCCGTGAACTGCCGGGAGCGGAAGATGTCCGGCGGCACCATCGGGTCCGCCCGCCGCCGCTCCAGCCAGACGAACGCGACCGCGAGCAGCACGCCGGCCACCGCCGCGGCGATCACCGGCGCCGTGGCGGCCTGGGCCTCGATCAGCGCGTACGTGACCAGGGCCAGCGAAGCCGCCCCCAGCACCGCGCCGGCCACGTCGAACCGGCCGTGCGCCTGCGGATCCCGCGACTCCGGTACGTGCCGCAGCGCCACCGGCACGCACACCGCGGCCAGCGGGACGTTCAGCAGGAACACCCACCGCCAGCCCGGCCCGTCCACCAGCCAGCCGCCGAGGAAAGGCCCCACCGCGGCGCCCACCCCGCCCAGCCCCGACCACAGGCCCACGGCCCGCCCCCGGTCCTGCTGTCGGATCGAGCCCTGGATCAGCGCGAGCGAACCGGGCGTGAGCAGTGCCCCGCCGATGCCCTGGAGCGCGCGGGCGGCCACCAGCACCCCGGCGTTCGGCGCGATCCCGCAGAGCAGCGAGCCCGCCGCGAACCAGACCACGCCCAGCACGAACACGCGCCGCCGCCCGAAACGGTCGCCGAGCGCCCCGCCGACGAGGATCAGCGCGGACAGGGTCAGCAGGTACGCGTTGACCGTCCACTGGAGCACGGCCAGATCGGCGCCGAGGTCCTCCCCGATGCGCGGCAGCGCGACGTTGACCACCGTCGAGTCCAGCAGCGCCATGCTCGACCCGAGCACCGTGGTCAGCAGGATCCACCGGCCCCGCGCCGACGCGATCGCGACACCGGGAACGGCGGGGCCGTCCTGGTCGCCCTGGTCGCCGGAACCGGCGGGTGCGGTCATGCCCCCAGGCTGGCGCGCGCGGCCGGGAAAGGCCACCCGTGGGCACATTCACTCCCGCCGGGAGGACCGGCATTCGAGTGGCCGGTGCGCGGACTCCGGCGCGACCGGCCCCGGGGCCGGTGCGGGGCCGGCTAGCGTGACTGACCATGACGCTCCTGAGCGACCGGGCCGATGACATCCGGGCCCTCGTGGCCGCCGCCGATCCCGGGGCGGTGTGGGCCTTCGGCGACGCCGACGGGGTCCGCGCGGGGTCGCACGACGGGCGGACCGTCGTCGACGCCGGGGGACTGTTCGCGGTACTGGCCCTCTGGCCGGTGATCGGGAGCCTCGTCGAGGACGGCTCCCTGCGTCTGCACACCCCGATCGCGGCCTACGGGAAAACGGACGCCCCGGCCGGGACCACCGCGCACCACCTCCTCACGCACCCCGCCGGAACCGCCGACCTCACCCGGCTCGCCGAACGGCTCGGCGGCAGCCCCCTCGGCGAGCTCGCCGCCACCGGGATCTGGGGCCCCCTCGGCATGACCGCCACCCGGTTCGCCGACGGCACCCTGTACACCTCCCTCGACGACCTCGTCCGCTTCCTGCGCCACCTCCTCGCACCGGTTCCGGCGCCCGGCCCGGGGCCCGAGCCGGGGCCCGAGCCGGAGTTCGAGGCCGGGCCGGTCGGGCAGGAGGAGCCGACGGGCCCCACGGCGCCCACCCGCGCCTGGACCACCGAATCCCTCCGCATCCGCACCGGGGAACTCACCCCAGCCCGGGGCCTGCTCTGGCACCCCGCCCCCGACGGCGTCTGGACCCACCCGGCCCCGGGCGACGACGGCCCGGCCGTGTGGATCTCGCTGCGCCTCCACCGGTGGGCGATCCTCCTTCCCACGGCCGCCGGACAGCGGCCCCTGCGCTCCGCCTTCCGCGAGGCCGTCTTCCAGCGGACCGGCGCTCGCGCACTCCCGGGGTGGGACGTACGGTGATGCCGATGTCACCGACCGTCGTCGTCCATGCCGCGGAGGTACACGCATGCGTACGGTCCAAGGGGCCGCCCTGGACGGGCTGAGAGCCCGCGTACGGGCCCTCGGCGCGGAAGCACCGGACCGGCGGACACCCGCCGCCCCCACCTTCGGCGCCCGTCTGCGCGGCCTCGTCCGCACGGGCACACCGCGCGCCACCGCCGCAGCCCTGCGCGCCCTGCGGGCCCGCCGGGGCGACGCGCCCGCCCTCCTGCGCTCCCGGTCCGGACGCACCTTCCTCGTCCTGCTCGACCCCCGCGACCTCGACCGCTTCTACGCCGAACCCGTGAGCCTCCTGGCCGCGGACCCGCCGGAGAAGTGCCGGGGCCCGGCCGCCGAGGAGCCCGCCGGCATCGGCTGCTCCCGCGGCGAACTGCGCGCCCAGCGGCGCCGCATCAACGAGGAGACCCTGGCCGCGGGCATCCCCGTGCACCCCTCGTACGGCACCTTCCTCGCGGCCGTCGCCGCGGAAGCCCCCCACCTGACCGCCGCCCGCACCCTGGACCTCGTACGCGCCCGGCACGCGGTACACCGTGCCGCCCGCCGGATCGTGCTCGGCGAGGACGCCGCCCGCGACGAGGAGCTCGCCGGCTGGCTCCGGCAACTGCGCGGCGGCCGGGCCCGGTCCGCCCGCACCGTGTACGCCAAGGCGCACGCACGCATCCAGCAGTACGCCGCCCGCGCGGGCGACGACACCCTCGTCGGCCGGGCCACCCGCCGCGCAGACCCCGCCGGCGCCCTCGACCCGCTGCGCCAGGCACACCACTGGCTCCTCGCGATGGACGCCGTACCGGGCACCCTGCTGAGCACCCTGCTCCTGCTCGGCGCGCACCCTGCCGAACAGGACGCGGCAGCCGCGGAAGCCGCGCGGGGCGGCGACGACGGCGAACTGCCGCGGCTGCGGGCCTGCGTCCGGGAGGCCCTGCGCCTCTACCCGGTGGTGCCCGACCTGATCCGCGTCACCCGGACCGAGACCGAGTGGCGGGGCGTGCGCTACCCGCCGGGCACCGCCGTACTGCTGCCCGCCGCCTTCCACCAGCGCGATCCCGAACGGGTACCGGCCGCTCACGTGTTCGTACCCGGCCGGTGGAAGAACCCCGACGCCGACCAGGACATCCGGATCGCACCCTTCAGCCACGGCGGCGGCCGCTGCCCGGGCGACCAGCTCGGCCTGATGATCACGGCGGCCTTCTGCGCCGAGGTCCTGCGGGGCCACCGCGTCGCCGCCGCCCGGCCGGTCCTGGACCCGGTGGGCCCGCTGCCAGCCACGCTCGACCCGGCCGCCGTCCGGATCACGCTCACCCGTCGCTGACGGTCCCGCCCGACCTCCCTCACTCCCCCTGGCCGACCCCAAGAGGAACCCATGCCCGACGCCGCGACCGCGTCCTCGTCCTCCTCGTCGTACCCGCCCCCCGACCTGGACGCCGACCTGCTCGACGCCCTGTGCCGCGCGCTCGCCGAGGCCGCCGACGCCGTCGGCGAGGCCGCCCGCGACGCCTCCGCCCTCGCCCTCGGCCGCCGGCTGCCCGCCGCGGCCCTCGCCCGGGGAGGGACCCACCGGCTCGGCTGGCGCACCCTCTTGCGCACCCTCACCGATCCGGCGGGGCTCGGCTGGGCCCCGCGGGGCCGGGGCGTGGCGGGGGTGGGCCGGATCGCCGGGGTCCTGGCGGGCCGTGAGAGCCTCGCGATCAGCATCGCCGTCTGCGGGCTGCGGGCGCGGATCCGGGCTGCGGGCACGACCCGCCCCGAACTCCTCGCCGACCCGGAGGCCTCGGCCGTCCTCACCGCCGTCCGGGAGGGCCGGCAGGGGGAGGCGGCCCGCCTGTTCCGGCGCATCGTGCGGGACCGGGGAGCCGAGCACGCGTACGGGCTGCTGTCCCCGTACTTCGCCGACGTCCTGGCCTGGAGCGCCCTGACCGACGTGAACCCCTTCAACGACCACGCCGGCTGGCAGGTCGCCACGGGTCGGGCCCAGGAGGCCGAACCCCTCCTCGGACTCGGCGCCGCCTTCCTCGCCTTCTGCGACCGGGGCCAGGGCCTGTCGGAACGGCCCGCCGGGCAGCCGGCCGGTCAGCCCGCTGTGCGACCCCTCGCGCAACCCGCCGGGCCGTCCGCCAAGCCGTCGGCCAGGTCGTACGCCGGGCAGCCCGCGTGGCTGTCCGCCGTACAGCCGGCCCGCGCACGGCACGCCGCCGCCCGCCGCCGGGCCGCCGGGCAGGTGCCCCGGCGGGCCCCGCGTCCGGCGTCCGGCGGCCCGCTCGGCCTCTGCGACCACGCCGCCGCCCTGCGTTCGCACGCGGTCCGGCTGCGCGCGGCCGCCGCCGCCCCGGGATGGCACGGCCCGGAGGCCGACGGCCTGCGCACCGAGGTCGCGGCCCTCGCCGACCGCTGCGCGACGGCGGCCGCCGGTCTCGCCCTCGCCGCCGTACAGCTACAGGTCGTATGACGGCGGAAGGCCCTGCCCCTCAGCCCTTCGCGGCACGGAGCCGGCGCAGTGCGGCCAGCGCCCTCTCGGCGACATCCTCCGGGGACCCGGACACGTCGACGGCGACGCCGAGTTCGTCCGCCTGGAGCGGCTCCAGGGCGGCGAACTGGGAGTCCAGTAGCGTGGTGGGCATGAAGTGCCCCTTGCGGGCCGACATCCGCTTCTCGATCAGCGGGCGGTCACCGGTGAGGTGCACGAACACGGCGCCGGGCGCCGCCGCGCGCAGCCGGTCCCGGTAGACGCGCTTGAGCGAGGAGGCCGCCACCACCCCGCCGCTGCGCCCCGCACTGTTGCGGATCCATTCGCCGATGGCGTCCAGCCACGGCCACCGGTCGGCGTCGTCCAGCGGGATGCCGGCCGACATCTTGGCCACGTTCGCCGCGGGGTGGAAGGCATCGCCCTCCGCGTACGGGATGCCCAGGGCCTCCGCGAGCAGTTGGCCCACGGTCGTCTTGCCCGTGCCGGCCACGCCCATCACCACGATGACGCGTTGTGCGCCCACGTCCACCTCGCCGTTCTCGTCGCCCCCGGTCCGTGTCCACCACTCAACCGCATTTCCCCGCTGCCGCGGCCCGCTACACGGTGCCGGCGCGGTCATCCGCGCCGGCACCGCACGGCAGGGCCTCAGGCGTCGAGGACCGCGATCTCGATCGCGTCCAGCCGCTCCGGCTCCGCGACGATGTCGATCGCGGTGATCAGCCCGTCCTCGACGGTGAAGCGGAGCACCAGGAACAGCTGCCCGTACGGAGCCATCGCGAGGCCGACCGTGCCGTCGACCAGCGCGGTCTGCGTGGCCAGGGCGCGCTGCATGGCGGCCATCGCACCCGTGGCCACGGTGACGGCGCCGCTGACGACGATCGGCTTGGGGGAGGGGCCGACCGCCGTGTCGGCGGTGAGTACCACACCGGGGTGCAGGAGGGTGACCAGCGCGTCGAAGTTCCCGCCGCGGGTGGCGGCGAGGAAGGCGTCCACGACGGCACGCTGACGGGTCAGATCGGCATCGGGCACCAGAGGCACGCCCTTGACCCGGCGCCGGGCACGGCTGGCGAGCTGCCGGGTCGCGGCCGGGGTCTTCTCGATCATCTCGGCGATCTCGTCGAAGGAGACGGAGAACATGTCGTGCAGGACGAACGCGAGGCGCTCGGCGGGTGCCAGCTTGTCGAGCACGACCAGCAGGGCCAGCCCGACCGAGTCGGCCATCACCGCCTCCTGCTCGGGGTCGACCCCGTCCTCACGGCCGGCGGCCGGGTCGGTGGGGTAGGCCTCGATGGATTCCTCACGCCGGGTCTGGCGGCTGCGCAGCATGTTCAGGCACACCCGTGACACGACCGTGGTCAGCCAGCCCCCGAGGTTCTCGACCTCACTGGTGTCGGAGCGGTCCAGGCGCAGCCAGGCTTCCTGAACGGCGTCATCGGCCTCGCTGAGGGAACCGAGCATCCTGTAGGCCACTGCTCTCAGATGAGAGCGGTGCTCCTCGAAGCGGTCCGTCAGTTTCGAGCTCTCGTCCACTTCTTCATTCCTCCCCTAGCGGATGATGATCAAAGTAGACCGGAGCCGGGGCCCGGCATAATGGCGCCGGACAGCCGAAGCGAGTGAACGAGCAAGACGCCGGGCCGAATCGCGGCCCGGCAGGAGAGGGAGCCCCTGATGGATGTGCAGCACTTCGAGCGGATCACCGCATTCATCGAAGCGCGGCTCACCCCGCTGTTCGACGCGGAGACGGGGAGCGAGTACGGCTTCTCCATGGACGACACCGGCCGCGCGCTCCGGGCGCTGCGCAACGCCGTCCTGGAGGCTTCGGCGATCAAGGGCCTGCTGGAGAAGCGCGAGTCGGCCGAACCGGCCATGCGCCGCGTCATCGACCAGTCGGTCGAGCACAACTGGGACGTCCTGCGCGGGATCGCCCGCCAGTGGGAGGACCACGCCGACTTCCGCCACGAGTTCAAGCACCACGCCTGGGAACTCGACCACCACCACGACCACGACGTGGTCTCCGCGGAGGCCTGACCCCCGCCCGGCTCGCTCGGCGGCCGCCCCCGCGCGGATCACGCGGGGGACTCGGCCGCCTTGCGGGGGGTGGTCTGCTGCACCGCCCAGCCGTTGCCGTCGGGGTCGGAGAAGTAGACGAAGGACCCCCAGGGCATGTCCTGGATCTCGGTGACCTCGATGCCCCGGCCCCGCAGGTCCTCGTACGCCTCCTCGATGTCGGTGACGACGACCTGCATGTTGTCCAGCGATCCCGGGGCCATCCGGGTGAGCCCCTTTCCGATGGCGATCGAGCAGGCCGATCCCGGCGGGGTCAGCTGCACGAAGCGGATGTCCTCGCTCACCGTCACGTCGTGGTCGGCGTTGAAGCCGATCCGCTCGTAGAAGGCCTTGGCCCGGTCCACATCGGTGACGGGTACGGCGACCAGCTCCAACTTGATGTCCATCACAGCATCATGCGCCGGCGGCCGGGACGCCGCCGCCCGGAGCCGTGTCCGCCGCCGCGAACTGGGTCCGGTACAACTCCTCGTACCGTCCCCGCGCCGCCAGCAGCTCGGCGTGCGTGCCCCGTTCCACGATCCGGCCGTCCTCCACGACCAGGATCAGATCGGCCGCCTGTACGGTCGACAGCCGGTGTGCGATCACCACCGCGGTCCGGCCCGCGAGGGCCTCGCCCAGGGCCTCCTGCACCGCCGCCTCCGAGGTGGAGTCCAGGTGGGCCGTGGCCTCGTCGAGGACGACCACCCGCTGACGGGCCAGCAGCAGCCGTGCGATGGTCAGCCGCTGGCGTTCCCCGCCCGACAGCCGGTAGCCGCGCTCGCCGACGACCGTGTCCAGCCCGTCCGGCAGCGAGGCGACGAGCCCGTCCAGGCGGGAGCGCCGCAGGGCCTCCCAGATCTCCTCCTCGGTGGCACCGGGCCTGGCGAGCAGCAGGTTCGCCCGTACCGACTCGTGGAAGAGGTGCCCGTCCTGGGTGACCATGCCGAGGGTCTCGCGGATCGAGTCGGCGTTGAGGTCCCGCACGTCGATCCCGCCGAGGCGGACGGCGCCCGCGTCCGCGTCGTACAGCCGGGGCAGCAACTGCGCGATCGTCGACTTGCCGGCGCCGGACGAGCCCACCAGGGCGATCATCTGGCCGGGTTCGGCGCGGAAGGACACCTCGTGGAGGACCTGCGTCCCGCCCCGGGTGTCGAGGGTGGCGACCGACTCCAGCGAGGCGAGCGAGACCTTGTCGGCGGAGGGGTAGCCGAAGGAGACGGCGTCGAACTCCACCGCCACCGGCCCGTCCGGCACCCGGCGGGCCTGCGGCTTCTCCGCGATCAGCGGCTTCAGGTCGAGGATCTCGAAGACCCGCTCGAAGCTCACCATGGCGCTCATCACCTCGACGCGGGCGCCGGCGAGTGCGGTGAGCGGGGCGTACAGCCGGGTCAGGAGGAGGGCGAGGGCGACGACGGAACCGGCGTCCAGGGTCCCGCGCAGGGCGTAGAACCCGCCGAGGCCGTAGACGAGCGCGAGGGCCAGGGCGGAGACCAGGGTGAGGGCCGTGATGAAGGCCGACTGGGCCATCGCCGTACGGATGCCGATGTCGCGCACCCGCGCCGCCCGCGCCCTGAACTCGGCGGACTCGTCCGTGGGCCGCCCGAAGAGCTTGACCAGGGTCGCGCCGGGAGCGGAGAAGCGTTCCGTCATCTGGGTGCCCATCGCGGCGTTCAGCGCCGATGCCTCCCGCTGCATCGCCGCCATCCGCGCGCCCATCCGGCGGGCCGGCAGCACGAAGACGGGCAGCAGCACCAGCGCGAGGAGGGTGATCTGCCAGGAGATGCTCAGCATCACGGCCAGCGTCAGCAGCAGGGTCACCGTGTTGGCGACGACCCCCGACAGGGTGTTGCTGAAAGCCCGTTGGGCACCGATCACGTCGTTGTTGAGGCGGCTGACCAGGGCTCCGGTCCGGGTGCGGGTGAAGAAGGCGACCGGCATCCGCTGCACGTGGTCGAAGACCGCCGTCCGCAGGTCCAGGATCAGCCCCTCGCCGAGCGTCGCGGACAGCCGGCGGGTCAGCAGACCCAGACCCGCCTCGGCGACGGCGATCAGCGCGATGAGAAGGGCGAGGCGGACGACGGTGTCACTGTCCCGCCCGGCGACGATGGCGTCGACGACCCGGCTGGCGAGTACCGGGGTGGCCACCGCGAGCAGGGCGGTGACCACGCTGAGCAGCAGGAAGAAGGTGAGCCCGCGGCGGTGCGGGCGGGCGAAGGCGGCGACGCGGCGCAGGCTCGCCCGGGAGAGCGGGCGACGGTCCTGCTGGGCGTTGATCGCGCTGTGGAGCGAGGTCCAGGCGGTGACTTCCATGTCCATGACCCGAACGCTAATACCTCGACCAAACTTGAGGTCAAGAGATCCCCCAAGAGGCCAGTGAAAACAAGCCAGTTGACTGGAGAATCACCCTGCCGCGATCATTCCCGCGGCAGATCCGTCATCGGGACCGGGACACCACCCGTCCCACCGGCACCATCCTCGGGGGAACCTTGAACACCGTGCGGCGCAAGATCGCAGCCATCGTCGGATCCATCGGCCTGGCCCTCGGCATAGGCCTGGTCACGGCCGGCAGTGCCCACGCCGGCAGCAACGGCCAGCAGATCATGATCCTCAACAACGGCGGCAGCGCCAAGACCGTCCTGGTCTGGGGCAACGACCAGAACGGCAACTCCGTCAAGCAGTGCTTCTCCATCTCGGGATACGAGACCTGGATCTCGGGGTGGTGGTGGAAGGGCAGCATGTCGGTCTACTGGTACGACTACTCCACGAACTGCAGCAACAACAACCCGAGCAACAGCAGCTACTCGTGGACCGCGGACATCCCCGCGACCTCCAGCAACGACTGGCAGGCGATCGGGCGCCCGGGCAACACCACCCTCGACAACATCAACCGGCAGATCGAGTTCTTCGACAACCGGCACGTCGCCAATTCCGTGAAGGTCGTCGGCTACAACCAGAACGGAAACCTCGTCGAGGGCTGCTGGGCGACGCCCGGCTGGGACACCGCGTTCAGCGGCTGGTGGTGGAAGTTCGGCCCGACCCTCTACCTCTACAGCACCAGCAACTGCAGCGGGGGCTACAACTCGACCGTCAAGACCGGCATGGGCGGCCGTGACGGCACCTGGTACGGCGCCACGAACTGACGCGGTGACGGCGGCCGGCCCCGAGGAGCCCCTCCGGGGCGTCCGCAGGAGGGGGCGTTCAACTGACGCCCCCTCCAAGGAAATTGTCGACCGCCGCCCGCTGTCGGTACCCGGTGGCATCATCGGTCCATGACGCAGGGAACCGAGTCAGTCCGCTTCGGCAAGAGCACCACCGACACCGTCCTGCAGCGCTTCGAGCAGTGGGCCCGGGACACCCCCGACGGACGCGCCGTCATCGCCGGATACGAGAGCTTCACCTACGCGCAGCTCGACACGCGCGCCAACCAACTCGCCCACCACCTGCTCGCCTCCGGGCTGCCGCCCGGGGGCATCGTCGCGGTCGGCACCACCCGCCAGGCCGAACTGCTCGTCGCCCTCCTGGCCGTCCTCAAGGCCGGCGGGGTCTACGCCGTGATCGACGTCGACACCCCGCGCACCGGACAGCGGCAGCTCACCGCCCTCGAACCCTTCGCCCTGCTCACCCGGGCCGCCCAGGAGGCAGCCCTCGACGACGGCAGCGGCCTGCGGGTGATCCGCATCGAGGCGGAGGCCGACGCGATCGCGGCGCTGCCCGCCGAGCCGCCGCAGGCCCCGGCACCAGGGGGGACCGCCGCGATCCTGTTCACCGGGGGAGCGCATCCGCGTCCCGTACCCGTCACGCACGCCCGACTGCTCGCCGCGTACCGGGCATGGGCCGAAGTGGCCCGGCTGACGCCCGAGGACCGGCACCTGATCACGGCGGGAGCGGCCCTCACCGACTTCGCCGCGGGCTGGACCCGGGCCCTGTGCTCGGGCGGCACCCTCGTCCTTCCCGTGATCTCTCCCTGGAAGCCCGACGACATCCTCAAGGAGGTCGAGAGCGAGCGGGTCTCCGTCCTGTACACCGACCCGGTGGGTGCGGACCGGCTCGTCGTGCGCGGGGCGAGGCCCGCGCCCGGGATCCCGCGGAGCGGGAGCGCGCTCCAGGGGAACATCCGGTCACTGCGGCTGCTGGCCCTCACCGGCGACCGCGTGTTCCTCGACGAACTGGACGCCCTGCACACGCGGCTGCGGCCGGGAGTGCGCGTGCTCGACGTCTACGGTCTGACCGAGACGGCCGGAGTCGGCACCCACTTCGAACTCCCGCAGTTGCGCGGCCCGCTGGACGACCTGGAAGGGCTGTCCCTCCTCGGCATCCCCTTCCCGGGCTGCCGGGTCCACCTCCACGACGGGGAGATACGCCTCACGCCGCCCGACGGCGGCGACGCCGTCCCCACCGGGGACCTCGGGGCGCTCCGCCCGGACGGCCTGCTGGAGTTCCGCGGCCGGATCCGGGACCGGATCGCCCTGGCCGACCGCGTCCTCGACCCCTACCCCGTGGAGACCGCGATCCGCAGTCACCCCGGCGTCGGCCGGGCGATGGTGACCGCGGTGACCGACGACACCGGGGTGGAGCGGCTCGTCGCGTACCTCGCGCCGCCGCCCGGTGACGTGATCGCCTGGGACGCGGCCGCCGCGCTGCCGGAGATCCAGGGGCTGCGCGACCACCTGGCGGGGGTCGTGCTCCGGGAGGAGACCCCGCGAACCGTGATCCGGATGCGCGCGCTGCCGCGCAACCGGGCGGGCCAGGAGGACCGGACGGCGCTGCCGCTGCCCGCACGGCACCTGCCCGAGGGGGTGGCCCGGCCGAGCAAGTTCAGCGGCGCCACGGGGACGGCCGAAGGACCGGGCGGCTGCGCCTTCGGGTGCATGGCGGCCGTGCTGGGCTTCGTCGCCCTGCTGCTCACGAACGTGCTGTGGCCCGGCTCGACGGATCTGACCGGGGTGCCGTTCCCGTGGGCGCCCCTCTTCTTCGTCCTCTACCTGTGCGAGGTGCTCGCGTTCGGCGCCGGTGTGCTGTTCCTGATCAACGGGCACCGCAGGATGAAGCACCGGGGGCTCGGCCCGCGCCGCACCAGGGCCGCCCATCTCGCCGTGTGCTACCTGCTGCTGGCCTGGTGGCCGCAGGACAACTTCTACCGGCTGGCGGCCAAGCACGACTGGCCGCAACAGGCCCTGCTCGTCTACACCTTCAACATCCCGCTGATGGTCGCGGGCCTGATCGTGGCCCTCTTCCTGGCCAGGAAGCCGGACGATCCCTTCCACTTCGACCCCGGGGAGGACACGGACGCCTGACCGGCCGCGCGTTCCCGGTCCGCTACGGCGGGCCGAACATCGCGCCGACCGACAGCGCCCCGGCCCGCACCAGTGCCTCGGCCGCGTCCAGCACCTCCCCGCTGTGCGCGGCCACCAACACGCCGATCCAGGGCGTCGGGTCGAAGGCCGCGGTGGCGATGGCCGGGACGAACAGCGCTCCCAGCCCGGCACAGGCCCGCGCCAGGTCCGTGCACAGCTCGTCCAGCTGAGCCTCGGGAAGCCGTGCGCCGAGCTCCACCCGGTCGACGATCCGTACGAGGTGCCCCGCGCCCCGCAGCACGTCGAGCCGGGCCGCCACCATGAAGGCGACGGACGGCCCGGTCAGTCGCAGGTTCGTCTCGGTCGGCGCGAGCCGCCGACCCTCGGCGGTGACGAAGTCCACGTCGAACCAGCCCCGATAGCCGCAGGCCGCCAGCTCCCGGCCCACCGCCGAGCCGAAGGCGGTCAGGGGCTTCTCCGCCCACTCGGGCACCACCCCGGGCCCGACGGTGGCCCCCGCGTAGCAGCCGTCCCGCACCTCCATCACGGCCCCGCCGACCGCGTGGACGCGGCCGTCGGGGCCCACGAAGCCGTCGTAGGTCAGGTCGCGCGGGCCGTCCTCCCCCGCGGGGCCCTCGACGTACTCCTCCACCAGCAGCGGTCCGCGCGGCAGCCGCCGCAGCAGGGCCCGGGCCCCACCGGCCACCCGGAGCCGCTCGGGCGTGACCACGGTCGTGCCCGAACCGCCGACACCGTGCTCCGATTTCAGAACGGTGCTCCGCCCCGCCTTCGCCCGGGCGGACAGCAGCCGGACCGCCGCCCACCGGGTGGAGGCCCGCCACTGCGCCGGGAGCAGCACCCCGGGATGCCCGCCCTCCGCCAGGATCCGGCCGAACAGTTCGTGCGCCGCGGACTTCGACTCGTACCGCAGCTCCCGCGGCTGCCACGGCCGGCCCGCCAGCTCCCCGAACGGCCGGGTCAGCCCCCACGGTACGAACGGCAGCCCGGACCCGGTCAGCCGCGCGGCGAGCGCCGGCCGCTCCCGTACGGCGTCGAGGAGGCCCGGGCCCCGCTCCACCAGCCCGTCGTACACCTCCACGACCGACCACCCCAACTGGCGCCCGACCAGGTCGGTCCAGCCCCGCGGCACCGCCCTCGGCAGCACCAGCACGGCGGGCTCGGGGCTGTAGAAGGCGGCCAGGGACGCGTAGTGGTGGGCGGGCCGCTGCTCCCCGTCCAAGGTGGCGTCGGCGAACTGCGCGTTGAACTCCGCGACGTTGCCCAGGTGCACGGCCCGGCCACCTCCGGTCCACTCCCGTGCCCAGCCGGCGAGCGGGACAGGGGCCACCTCGAAGGGCACGAGGGCGCCGGGACCCGCACCGCCGCCCGGGCGGCCGGTTCCGGCCCGCGCCCCCATCGCCCGGTAGAACCCGGCCGCGTGCGGATCGGAGTCGATCGCCAGCCTGCGCACCCCCAGCTCCGCCGCCCGCCGCAGCACGTCCCGGTACAGCAGCCGCCCCACGCCCCGCCCGATCGCAGCGGGCTCCACGAAGAGCAGACCGAGGACGGCGTGCGGGCCGGTGCCCTCCAGGGAGGCGACGCCGAGCACCGTCCCGTGCCCGTCCTCGGCGACCACGATCCGGCGGGCTGTCACCTCCTCGGCCCGGATCCGCAGTTCCTCCGCGCACGAGGCGAGGAAGCCGGCGTCGTACCCCCAGTGCGCCTTGGAGCGCATCACCAGTCCGGTCAGGGCCTCGGCCTCGGCCGCCCGCGCAGCCCTGACCTTTACCATTTGTCGACCTCCCCATGGTCCACCGCTGGGCCGTGCGATAGATTCGGCCAGCCCACGGCACATACTTATCCCACCCACGCGGAGACAGGCTTCTCAATGAGCGACATCGTCAACGGACTTGGCCGCACCAGCGCCTACGGTGCCCTCGGCCTGGTCCTGCTGATCCTCGGCATCGTCCTCGTGGACGTGCTGACGCCCGGGAAGCTCCCGAAGCAGATCTGGGAAGAGCGCAACCGCAACGCGTCCGTCATGCTCAGCTCGGCGCTCCTGGGCATCGGCGGCATCGTCTTCACCTCGATCTGGACCACGTACGACGACTTCGGCAAGGGCCTGCTGTCGACGGCCGCCTTCGGCCTGCTCGGCCTGGTCCTGATGGCGGTGGCCTTCCTGGTGCTCGACCTGGTGACCCCGGGCAAGCTCGGCGCCATCGTCGTCGACCCCGAGCCCCACCCCGCGGTGTGGGTCACCGCCGCCTGCAACCTGGCCGTCGCGGCCATCGTGGCGGCCTCGATCGCCTGACGCGCCGCGCGCCGCGCGCCACGCGCCACGCGCCACGCGCCGAGCAGGACATGACGAGAGCGCCGCTCCCCAAGGGGAGCGGCGCTCTCGCCGCATCCACGTTTACGCCAGGCCCAGCGCGAACACCGCGAACCCCGCCGCCAGCAGCCCCGCCACGGTCCGCCGCACCGCCCGGCCTCCGCGCACGGCCCGCGGCGGCTCCTCGAACCGGCGCGCGTACCGGGCGATGACCACCAGCAGCACCGCGAACACCGGCATCCACGCCACCCGCGCCGCGATCCAACCCAGGCTGTCCGGGGCCGTGGTGAGCCCCGCCAATCCGGCCGCCCCACCCACGAGGGAACCGGGAACGGCCGCCGCCAGCATGGCCGTCTGGTGCCAGCACAGGATCGTCATCGCGCACAGGTTGATCACCACCACCGGAGCCCACGCCGCGGGCCGCGCCAGCAGGGCCGCCAGCCGGTCGCGCAGCAGGATCGCGGCCCCCGACTGGGCCGCGGCCAGGGCCAGGACCAGCAGCGACGGCGGGTGCGAGTTGGTGCGCGCCGCACCCGGCACGCCCACCATCGACGCCGGGTAGTGGAAGACCACCAGCAGCGCGGCGAACAGCAGGGTCCCACCGGCCAGCAGCAGCCACGCCCCGCGCCGCCCGATGCGCCGCTCGCCCCACGAGACGCCCAGCTGGTACGCGAACAGCCAGCCCGGCAGGATGTTCAGCAGCGACAGCCAGGACGGCACGGAACCGGAAAGCGGCCCGTAGCGCAGGAAGTCCACCACGGCCACCGAACCGAGCAGCGGGGCCGCCGCCCAGCCGCCCAGCCGCCGCGCCGCCCGCACGCAGTACGGGGTCGGCGCGGTGATCACCACGTACACCCCGACGAACCACAGCGGTTGGATCACCAACGTCGCCCCGGTCCGCAGCGTCGCCTCCGGCACCCCGGCCGCGTACAGCAGCGGCGCGGCGAGCGCCCACACGGCGGTCACCCCGAGCACGGGCCGCCCCAGCCGGACGATCCGGTCCTTCAGCCAGGCGCCCGTCGAACCCTTGCGGCGGTTGAAGGAGAGCGCCGACGCGTAGCCGCCGACCAGGAAGAAGACGCCCAGCATCTGGAGCACCCAACTGGCCGGGGCGAGCGCGCCGAAGGCCGACAGGGGGCTCGCGTTGTGCAGGCCGCCGTCCGCATCGAGGGTGAAACCGCCGAGGAGCCAGTGACCCGTCGGCACGGCCAGCAGCGCCAGGGCGCGCAGCCCGTCGACGGCCCGGTCGCGATGGGCGGGGGTCTGCCGGTCGATCCGCTCGGCGGCCCGCTTCACGGTGGTGAGGGCGCTCATCGGACCTCTCCCTTCGCGATCGCGGCGAAGGCCGCAAGGGACCGGGTGCCGGGCGCGAAGTAGCCGGTGTGGCCCTGCACATCGGCGGCCGGCACCCGCCGGGCACCGAAGGCCGGGGAGGTGGGGTCCACGCCGTGGCCGATCCCGGCGAACCGGACGTTCGGCACGTCGGCGATCCAGTCGTCGGGGCCCCGGGCCGCCCACACCCGGGCCCGGGTGCCCAGGGCGGCGGCGGTATCGGCGCGCATGCCGGGGGAGCCGAAGGCCACGATGTCGGTGGCGTCGGTGTCGCGGGCGGCGAGCCCGCAGACCACCGAGCCGTAGCTGTGGCAGAACAGCACCGGGTCGGGTGCGCCGACCGCGTCCAGCCCCGCGGTGAACCGGGCCAGCCGGGCCGCCCCCGCCTCGGCCAGCCGGCCGCCGGCCACGTCCAGGCCGACTCCGACCGGGGTGGTGTACCCGGTCCACGCGATCACGGCGACGTCCCCGGAGCCGTGGCCGTTCGCCGCGTCGCCCCCGGTTGCCACGCGCAGGGCGCGGGCCATCCCGGCCGGACCGGTGTGCGGGGTGCGCACCGCGTCGTAGGTGGTGGCGTCGTTGTCCGAGCCGGGCACGATCACCGAGACGTGCCGCGCCCGCTCCAGGTCCCCGAACACCTCGGCCACCTGCCCCCGGCCGCGCGGATCGAAGGCCAGGACCTGGCGGCCCGGCGCCGCGAGGGAGGCGTACCGGGCCTCGCCGGTGGCGCGGGCGGCGATCCGGTTGGCCTCGTACCGCAGGGTGAGCGGCGCCCCGTCCAGGTTCCCCAGCACCAGCGGGTGCGACCGTACGAGAGCCTGCCGCGCGGAATCGTCCAGCCCGGCGAAGAACCGGGCCACCTCGGCCGGGGTCGCGCCCGCCGGATCGGGCAGCGCCCGGCCGTACACCGAGTCCGCCCGCCAGGCGGCGGCGCCCGGCGGCGGCCCGGTGACCGCGGCCTGACCCTCCCCGGACGCCCATCCCGCGGTCCCCGCGACGACGGCCACCGCCAGCGCGGCCGTGACCAGCGTCCTCCCGAAGCGGCGCATGCCCCTTCTCCCTTCCTCGTGGCGAGCCTCGTGGCGAGCCTCGTGACGAGGAGGAAGGTAGGAATGAGGTACCGCGGCCGACGTCGCACCGGGGAGCCAAGTCGGACGTCATACCCCGGTAGGGGGTGGAGGAGACGTGTCACCCGCCGCTTGAAGGCCGGCCCCCGGATGCGAGCCCAGGCGAATGCGGCGATGCTGGGTACGCCTCAAACCCTCGGGAAGGGGATCGCAGATGTCGATGCTCGACAAGCTCAAGAGCATGCTCAAAGGCCACGAGGACACGGCCAGGCAAGGTGTGGAGAAGGCCGGAGACGCCTTCGACGCGAAGACCGGGAACAAGTATCAGAGCCAGACCGACATGGCTCAGAAGAAGATCAACGAGCAGCTGGGCACCGAGCGGCCGCAGGACCCTCCGCAGCCCTGAGGCAGCGGCATCCGCCCTTCGCCGATCGTGGCGCCTTCATCTTGATCCTGTTTCAGCCTGAACCGCCCGGCCGCACCAGGCCCGCCTCGTAGGCGAAGATCACGGCCTGGGCGCGGTCGCGGAGGTCCAGTTTGGCCAGGACCCGGCCGATGTGGGTCTTCACCGTCTGCTCCGCGAGGACGAGATGGGCGGCGATCTCCTGGTTGGAGAGTCCGCGCGCGATGAGTTCCAGTACCTCGGTCTCACGCGGGGTGAGCCCCTTCAGCCGCAGCGCCGGGTCCTTGCGCGGAGCCGGCCGCCGGTGGACGAAGTCGGCGATGAGCCGGCGGGTCACCGACGGGGCCAGCAGGGCCTCGCCCGACGCGACGACCCGGACCGCCGAGATCAGGTCGGCCGGCGGGGCGTCCTTCAACAGGAAGCCGGAGGCGCCCACGCGCAGGGCTTCGTAGACGTAGTCGTCGATGTCGAAGGTGGTCAGCATCAGCACCTTCGGCCGGTGCACCACCCCCGGCGGGGGATCGAGGAGTTCGCGGGCGGCGGTGAGCCCGTCCATCTCCGGCATCCGTACGTCCATCAGCACCACGTCGGGATGCGTGGAGCGGGACACCCGCAACCCCTCCCGCCCGTCGGGGGCCTCGCCCACCACGTCGATGTCCGCCTGCGCCGACAGCAGCGCGGCGAACCCCGCCCGCACCATGGCCTGGTCGTCGACGATGATCACCCGGATGGTCAAGTCGTCTCCTGCGTAGCGTCGTTCAGGGGCAGGCGGGCCGCCACCCGGAAGCCGCCGTCGGGCAGCGGACCGGTGTCCAGCGTCCCGCCGGTCAACCGTACGCGCTCCCGCATCCCCACCAGACCGTGCCCGGTGCCCGAACTCTCCAGCGCCACCACGGCGCCCCGGGCAGGGCCGTTGACCACGACCACCAGCACCTCGTCCGCGTCGACCGTCACCGAGACCCGCGTGGCGGCCCCCGGCGCGTGCCGCACCACGTTGGCCAGGGCCTCCTGCACGATCCGGTACGCCGACAGGTCCACGGCCGGCGGCGCCGTACGGGCCGCCCCGGCCGCCAGGGACAACTCCACCGGCTGCCCCGCCCGTACGGTGGTCTCCACCAGCTGCTGGAGCCGGTCGATCCCCGGCTGCGGGGCCTTCTCGCCCTCGGCGCGCTCCGTACCGTCACCGCGCAGCACGGTCAGCAGCCGCCGCATCTCGCCGAGCGATTCCCGCGCACTGGCGGCGATCGCCGCGAACTCCTCCCGCACCGGCTCGGTCAGGTCCGGCAACCGGTACGGCGCCGAATCCGCCTGCACGGTGATCACCGACATGTGGTGGGCCACCACGTCGTGCAACTCCCGTGCGATCCGCGCCCGTTCCTCCAGCAGGGTGCGCCGGGCCCGCTCCGCCTCGCTGATGCTCTCCTGTTCGGCGATCCGCCGCTGCGCGTCTCCGTACCCGCGCAGGGCGCCCGTCAGCGCCAGCACCACCCCGGCGAGCACGAAGAGCAGGGCGGCGGTGTTCGAGGTGCCCGCCGGCGGGAAGAAGCCGAGCGCCGCCCCGACCGCGCCGGTCGCCAGCCACACCCCGACCAGGGTCCGGACGGACTCGCGCAGCCCCAGGCACGCCATCAGCAGCAGGTACCCGACGATGGTCATCGGCGGCCACGGCCAGGGGTGCGAGGCCACCTTGTCGGCCTGGAGCAGCAGCAGGGCGCCGATGGTGTCCGCGATCAGGACCACCGCCCACGCCCGCACCGGCCGGGTCACGGCCAGCAGCAGCGGCACGGTCTGCGCCACGCCCAGCGCTCCCGACCAGCCGCCGCCGAGCCCGTAGTCGGAGGCCAGGACGGTGATGGTCACCGGCAGCAGCGTCACCACGAACACGCCGGCGATCGCGAAGGGCAGTATCCGCTGCCAGGCCTTGGGTGCCTGCGCCAACAGGGGCTCCGCCGCCCGCGCGGGAGTCCGCAGCACCACGCCGAGTTGGGCCAGTGCCCCCGGGCCCGCGGCCTCGGGGGTGCTGGGGCGTTCACGGTTCCGGCGGCCCGGCCGGATGCGGGGTCTGTCGCTCATGATCGGTCCAGCGTATGCGCCCCGCGACCGGAACCGGGCGGAACCGCGGGTACGGGTAGGCTGCCGGCAGGTCGATCACGGGGGAGTCGGGTACGCATGGGTGGGGCAGCCGCGCTGGAGAAGCTGTTGCCGGTACTGCTGGCCTTCGGCGGCGGGGTGCTGCTCGCACGCCGCAAGATCGTTCCGGCGGAGGCGTCCAAGGCCTTCTCCGACTACGCGTTCCTCTTCGCCGTCCCCTGCTACCTCTTCGGCAACATCTACGCCAGCGACCTCGGCGCGCTCTTCAACTGGCGGGCGATCGGCGGCTACGCTGCCGCCGCCGCCCTCGCGGTGGCCCTCGTCGCGGCGGGGTCGGTCGCGAGCTCCATCCGGGAGCCGCGCGCCGTCGCGCTGCGCGTGATGGCCGGAGTGCAGGTGAACACCGCCTACTTCGCCGTCCCCGTCTTCATCACCGTCTTCGGGACCGCCGCGCCGATCTTCCCCATCCTGCTGTTCCAGGTCTGCGTCCTGTCCATGGTCGTCATCTCCCTCATGGAACTGGGCCGGACCGATCCCACCACCGGCGGCGGTCCGGGCCGGCGCCTCGCCCGCGCGGTCGGCGCCTCGCTGGCCACGCCCCTGGTCCTGTCCTGCAACGCGGGCATCCTGCTCAACCTGCTCTCCGTGCACGTGCCCGCCGTGGTCCTGGACGGCGCCGCCTTCGTCGGCGACAGCGCCTCCCCGGTGGCCCTGTTCGCCCTCGGCCTCCACCTCGGCGGTCTCGGGCTGGACGTCCGCGGCACCACCCGCGAGGAGCTCGCCCTGATCGGCTTCAAGTGCCTGGCCTTCCCGCTGGTGGCCTGGGTGGTGTGCGGGACGCTGTTCGGGGTGCGGGGGGAATGGCTGGCGTACCTGGTCCTGATCGCCGCGATGCCCACCCCGCAGAACCTGTTCATCTTCGCCCAGCGCTACGACGTGGGCGTCGACCTCTCGGCCTCCCTCGTGATCAAGAGTTCCGTGATCTCCCTTCTGCTGCTGCCGCTGTGGCTGCAGACTGTCGTTCCATGACAGGAACCTCGTTACCGTCGGGCGCGGCCACCCTCGGACTGCTCGCCGCCTGGGCCGTGCACGACCTCGAAGAAGTCGCCACCATGGGCCGCTGGTCCCGCACCCGGGTCCCGGTGCTCCGCGCACGCCACCCCCGCGTGCCCGACCGGATCTGGCGCACCCTCGAAGGCGTGGACGGGCGCCGGTTCGCCACCGCCGTCGGTTTCATGGGGCTCGTCGTCACGGCGGCAGCCGCGGACGGGTACCGCACCGGCGGGCGTTCGGCCTTCTACCAGGACTCCCTCAACGGCTTCGGGCTGCACGGCCTGGTCCACCTCGCGCAGGCCGCCGCGACGCGCGGCTACACGCCCGGGGTGGTCACCTCGCCGCTGCTGGTGATCCCCTTCACCCTGTGGGCGCGCGGACGGCTGCGCCGGGCCGGGGTCCTGCGGCCCACGAGGCCGAGGGACCTGGCCCGGGGGCTGGCCGTGGCCGGCGCGGCCGCGGTCGCCGTGCAGGCGGCGGCCCGCCGGATCCGGTCGTAGCCTCCGGCGGGACCGGCTCGTTGACCCGGCATGGAACTGCCGACCATCGCGGCGCCGGGCGTCGGCGAACGGGCCGACGCCGTGGCCGATGCCGCCTGCCACCTCTACGACAGCGCCGTGCACGGCGGGTGGAGCCGCGCCGCCGCCGAGGACGCCGCCGAGGCCATCGAGACCACCGCGCACGCCCTCGCCCACATCGACCCGGGCGCGGAGGTCGTCCTCGCGCCGGTCCACGCGGCCCTCGCCGATCTGCGGCGCCGGCTCGGCCTCGCGCCCGCCGACCCGTTGACGGCCGACGGGCTGCCCGCGGCCCCGCGTACGGTCGGCAATCCGCGCCGCACCCGCTGGGTGCGGGTCCCGCTCAGCCCGCCTCCGCCTCGGCAACCGCCTTCGCGTACAACTTCCTGACGTCCGCGCCGAAGTAGGAGCTGTAGGAGGTGTCGGCGGTGTCCCCGCCGGTCTTCCAGCCGCCGATGACCCCGATCACGTCGCCGGTGCGCGTCCGCGCGTCGTAGCGGCTCAGGAACGGGCCGCCGCTGGTCCCGCCCGGGTAGCCCGTGCAGTCGATGCGCAGGAACGATCCGGGGATCGCCGGATCCGAGCTGGTGAACTTCGTCGTCCGGTTCACGCAGAGCCGCGGCCGGGCGGCGGAGGCCGGGTAGCCGACCAGCGTCACCTGGGGGTGGGCGTAACCGGAGCCGGTCACCAGACGGTTCGCGCCGACCACGTCCTCCACCGGGAGCCCGTCGGCGTCCGGTCCCACCTGGGCGAAGGCCACGTCGAGTCCGGCGGCCCGGTTGACGCCCTGCGTGCGGTAGCGCGGGTCGATCCAGATCCTGGACTTCCCGGCCGCGGTCCGCCGCACCGGGAACATGCCGTAGGGCTGGGGATCGGCGCGCGTGTACTGCGGTACGAAGGCCACCTGCTGGTAGTCGGATCCGGTCAGGCAGTGCGCCGCGCTCATCACCAGGTCGTGGCCGGCGGAGGCGACCACGCTCGCGGTGCAGAAGTAGGCGCCGCCGCCCTTGACGAGGTACATCCTGCCGACGGTCGGCATGCCGTTGAAGTCCTGGCCGACGCCGGGTCCCGGGGCGGGCAGGCGGGGTGTGGCCGGCTCCAGGACCGGGGGCGGGTTCAGGGCCTCGTCCTCCGGGTCGCGGTCCTCCGCGTCCGGGTCAGGGAACGGAACCGGGACCGGGACCGGGGGCGCATCCGGCACGGGATCCAGGACGGGGGCCGGTGCGGGATCCGGGGCGGGTGTCGGCGCGGAGCCGGGCGCCGTGCCCGGTGCCGGGACAGGTGCCACGCCCGGCGCCGCGTCCGGCGGAGCCGGGACGGGCGCGTGGAGCCCGGGGGGCGCCGCCGGGGCGGTGCCCGGGGTGGCGTCGGCGGTGGTGGTGTCCGGGACCGGGGCGACCGGCAGCGGGACGGCGGACGCCATGCGTTCGGGCGTCCAGAAGGACTCCGCCTCCCGGGCGGTCCAGCGTCCGGCGGCGAAGGTCTCCGGGACGACGGTGTGCTCCGCCGCGGCCACGGACAGCCGGCCCCCGGGCACCAGCAGCGCGGCCGCCGCCGCGGCGATCGTCAACGTACGTAGCACCATGCGCAGCTCCTAGAGGGCGTGGGGGAAACGGAAGAGCCGGTCGGGGTCGTAGCGGCGCCGGGCCGCCTCCAACCGGGCGAGGTTCGGCCCGTGGTAGGCCTCTCGCCAGCCGGTGAGCTTCGGGTCGACGTAGTTCTGGTACGCGCTCCCGCTCGCCCACGGGCGCAGGTCCCGCCAGAGCGCGTCCAGCCACTCCTGGTGCCGGGCCACGTCCGCGGCCGTCGCGGACTCCGGCCAGTGGACGAGGTATTGGGCGAGGAAGGCTGCGGCCCGGTGGGCGAACGCGGTCGCCCCGACCGGGACCCGGTTGAGGGCCCCGCCGCAGACCCCGTCGAACTGCACCACCCCGAGGCCGCCCCGGGGCACCGCCGACGGGTGGCGCCGCACGGCGGCCAGTACCGCGCCGATCGCCGCGTCCGGCAGCCCGCCGCCCGCCCAGAAGTCGGAGCGGGCGGCGTACGACTCCCGGCCGAGGCGCCCCTTCGGGTCCCGGCCGGGCAGCGCCCCCGGCAGCCGGCACTCCTCGGCGCTCCGCTCCAGGCAGCCCGACATGGCCCGTACCGTGTCCCCGTATCCGCGTACGACGATCCAGTCGTCCCGGACCGGCCTGCCGACCAGGTCGGTCAGCCGGGTCAGCTCCCGTTCCAGCTCCCGGCGCCCGTCGAGGCACACCACCCGCAGCGCGGGCACGCCGTCGGCCCCCGCGTCGGCGCCGACGGTGAACTCCACCTGGCTCCAGAACGGATCGGGCAGTCCGGCCAGCCACCGCTGCCAGCCCCGCAGCACCGCCGCCGAGTCGGAGCCCGGCCAGTGCAGTTCGGCGAAGGCCGCGTCGGCCACCGGATGCGTGCGGAAGCGGAACTCGGTGACCACCCCGAAGTTGCCGCCCCCGCCGCCGCGCAGGGCCCAGTACAGCTCGGGCTCGCGGTCCGGGCCGACCTCGCGGACGGCCCCGTCGGGGGTGACGACCGTGGCACCGGTGAGCCGGTCGCACGTGGCCCCGTACGACCGTGAGGACAGTCCCAGGCCGCCGCCCAGGGTGAGGCCGGCGATGCCGACGGAGGGGCACAGCCCGGTCGGGACGCCCAGTCCGCGCCCGGCGAGCGCGGCGTTCACGTCCCCGAGCCGGGCCCCGGCGCCGACCCGGACGCCGTCCCCCGCCACGGCCACCCGCGCCAGGGCCCCGAGGTCGACGACCAGCCCGCCGGCGCGCGTGGACCAGCCCGCGTAGCCGTGCCCGCCGCCGCGCGGCACCACGGGGACGGCCGAGCGGCGCGCGAAGTCCAGGCAGGCCGCCACGTCCGCGGCGTGCGCGGGATAGGCCACCGCGGCCGGTGCGACCGCGTCGTAGCGGGGCTGGAACAGCTGCCGTGCCTCGGCGAACTCCCGGTCGCCGGGGAGGACCAGCCGCCCCTGAAGCCCGCGGGCCAGAGCGCCGTAGTCGGGCCCGCGGCCCGCCGCCCCGACCGTGGCCAACACGGCCGCGGCGGCGCTGCCCAGGACCCGGCGGCGAGGAAGGCTCATACTCCCTTCTGCCACCGCCCGGCCCGATCCCGGTGCAGGCGGGCCCACACGGACCGGGCTTGCCGCCCGAACGGCCCACGGCCGGCGGCTTCCGAGGAAACGCTTCGGCTCGTCGGATAACCACTTCGGACCGGTGGGTGGCGGTCGTACGCTGCCGGTATGCCTCTTGTGGATCTCGGTTCGCACGCCGAGGAGTTCGACGCCGACCCCTACCCCTTCTACGCAGCGCTGCGCCAGGCGGGACCCGTCCACCGGATAGAGATCGCCGGGGAGCGCTCGTGGCTGGTCGTCGGCCACGAGGAGGCCAGACAGGCGCTGAACCACCCGGCCCTGTCCAAGAACTGGCTCGGCTCCGAGCTGTTCGACACCTCCCAGGCCTATGCCGCCAACCGCAACATGCTGGAATCCGACCCGCCCCACCACACCCGGCTGCGCCGCCTGGTGGCCCGCGAGTTCACCTCCCGCCGCGTCGAGGCCCTGCGCCCCCGGGTCCAGCAGGTCACCGACGAGCTGCTGGACGCGATGGCCGCCCGCCCCGACCGGAGGGGCGACCTGATCGGCTCCTTCGCCGCGCCCCTGCCGATGACCGTGATCTGCGAGCTGCTCGGCGTTCCCGACCTCGACCAGGAACGCTTCCGCTTCTGGTCGAGCGAGATCGTCACCTCGGCGGACGCCGCAGGCTCGGACCCCCGGGCCATGGAGCAGATGACCGCGTACCTCTTCGAACTCGTCGGGGCCAAGGCGGAGAAGCCCGGCGATGACCTGCTGAGCGCCCTCATCCGCACGCGCGACGAGGACGGCGACCAGCTCGCCCCGGACGAGCTGATCGGGATGGCCTTCCTGCTGCTGGTGGCGGGCCACGAGACCACCGTGAACCTCATCGGCAACGGCGTACGGGCCCTCCTCGCGCACCCCGACCAGCTGGCGGCCCTGCGCGCCGACCCCGACGGCCTCATCGACGGCGCGGTGGAGGAGATGCTCCGCTACGACGGTCCCGTCCAGCACGCCACGTACCGCTTCGCCCGCACCGACCTGGAGATCGGCTCGACCCGCATCGAGGCCGGCTCCTCGGTCCTCGTCGCCCTCGCGGCGGCCGACCGCGACCCGGCACGGTTCGCGGAGCCCGGGCCGGACGTCTTCGACATCCGCCGCACCGGCCAGAGCCACCTGGCCTTCGGGCACGGCATCCACTTCTGCCTGGGCGCACCGCTGGCCCGCATGGAGGGCCGCATCGCGATCCGCTCGCTGCTGGAACGCTTCCCGGACCTCGCGGAGGACCCGGACGCGGGTCCCCGCCAGTGGCTCCCGGGCACCCTGATGCGGGGAGTGAGCCGGCTCCCGCTGCGCTGGTAGCCGGGGGCGTCAGGCCTTGCGGGCGAGCAGGAAGCCCTGCGGACCCGCCTCGTCCCCGACGGGCTCGCGCACCAGGCGGCCCGTCTCGGTGAGCCCGGCCCCGGCCAGCAGCCCGGCGATCAGCTCCGGCGGCGTCCAGTACACGTCCAGGGCTACCGGATGCCCGTAGGCGTGCTCCAGCCGGCCCCGGCGGTCGCCCGACTTGAAGGCGATCAGGAAGTGCCCGCCGGGTGCCAGGACCCGGGCGAACTCGGCGAACAGGACGGGCAGCTCCGCCGGCGGGGTGTGAACGGTGGAGTACCAGGCGAGCACCCCGCCGAGCACCCCGTCCGCCACGTCCAGCGCCGCCATCGCACCGACCTCGAAACGCAGCCCCGGATACGTCCGACGGGCCACCGCCACCATCGCCGGGGACAGGTCTATGCCGAAGGTCGGCACCCCGAGTCCGGCCAGATGGGCCGTCACCCGGCCCGGACCGCAGCCGACGTCCGCGACCGGCCGGCCGCCGGGCCCGTCCCCGAGCGCGTCCCCGCGTACGGACTCGGCGAACGCGGACAGCATCGCCCGGTCCAACGGCTTGCCGGACAGCTCCGTGCCGAGGAGACGGGCGTAGTCGACGGCGACGGTGTCGTAGGACGCCCGTACGGAGCTCAGATCCGAGGTACCTGTCATGCCCCTGGACAGTAGCCCGCGCGGAGCCCCGGTTCATCCCCCGGTCGGTGAACGGCCAGTGGATGGGGCAGGTCCGCCCACTGGTCGCCCGGAACGCCGGGGCTCAGCCGCATCAGCGTGAGCGCCTTCACCGGCAGCGGCCCGGCGAGCAGCGCCTCCGTGTCGGCCGTGGCCGGCAGGGCGGGGACGACCGCGGCGAGGTCCTCGTGGAAGGCGCCCGCCGAGCCCGCGGTGGCCCCGAGCGCCCCCGCGAGCAGGGACCCGAAGAGCTTGCGCCGCAGCACGGTCACGTCGTCGGTGATCAGCCGGCCGGACAGCGGCGGCACCGGCAGACCGTGCCGCGCGAGCCGGGCCGGGCTGATCCGGATGTCGGCGAGGTCGCGGTAGATCAGCCGCAGCGGCTCCCCGGAGGCGGAGAGGACGACGAGGAGGTTCTGGCCGTGGGCCTCCAGCGCCACCCCGAGGTCCAGCACGCGCAGGCACACCGACAGCGCGAGGCGGGCGAAGCGGGCCCGCCAGGCCGCGGAGCGCGCCTCGGGCAGCCCGGCCAGCGCCGCCACCGGAAGGACCCGTTCACCGGCGGCCGCGTCCGCGTACGCCTCGGGCGGTTCGCGCAGTACGGCCGCCAGGTCGGGGCTGTGCGCGGTCGCCGCACCCAGTGTGCGGGTGATGTGCAGCCGCCCGTCGAGCCGCTCCGCGAGGGCCCCGGCGAAGGCGGAGACCGCCGCCGCCGTCTCGATGGAGTAGACGGAGATGTCCCGCACGGAGGAGGTCAGCCGGGTGCTCAGCGCCGTCTTGACGTGCGCACCGCCGTCGGCGGGCGCCAGCGTGCGCAGGGCCATCAGCGGGTGCGCCGCGAAACCGGCCCGCACCGGCTCGTGCCCCAGGGTGTGCGCCGCCTGCCACGGGTGCACCGGGACCAGGATCCGCCCGCCGTCCCGCAGCTCCCCGGGCCAGTCGCCGGTCAACAGGCACTCCTCGGCCCGTACGGCCACCAGGCCGAGCTCCACCACCGGCCGGTGCTCCGGCGCGTACGCCAGCTGCTCGGCCACCGAGAAACCGGGCCGGGAGCGGCAGTTCGGGTGGTACGGGTGCCCGTCCACGATCCGCTGCTCCCACTGCCAGGTGCTGAGCGCCGAGTCGTCCGGCCCGGCGGGGGGCTGCCCGGCCCGGGAGAGCGCGAGGTTCGCCGTACTGCCGTCCAGTTCGGCGGCGAACGCTTCCCCGTGGGGCACGCCCAGCGCCGCCATCAGGCGTGCGGCCTGCCCGTACGCCCGGCCGTCGAGCAGCAGCTCTCGGACGTACGGCCCGGTCGCGTACGGGTCCGGCGCAGGGCCCTCCAGCCTGCCGCCCCCCTCCAGCAGCAGTGCCAACCCGCCAGGCCCCTGGTCGCGGCCGATCACCCATGGCAGCGGCTCGAAGGCCAGCGCGCGCCACAGCCGGGTCAGCACCGCCGCCCGGGCCCCGGCCAGCGCGTCGGCGTACGCGGCCGAGAGGGCGGGGCGGACGCCGTCCAGCTCGGCGGCGACGGCGTCTTCGGCCGGTGAAGCGGGAAGGTACATGCTGCGGCTCCGCAGATAGTCACTCGAAGGGATGATCACTTCATCATCGCGGATACTGAAGATCACGGCCGGGCGGTCGCGTCCCGCGAACCCCCGGCGCACCGGATGGACCGGACAGACCGAATGGAACCAGTGGACCTCAACGCCGCCGCCGACGCCTACGCGACCACCCCGCTGCTGAACTGCCTGCTCAGGGAGGCCGCGGAACCCCTGGGGGACGAGGTCCACCGGCTGCGCGGCAGCGGCCGGCTGCTCCGCGTGCACGGCGGGCGCCGCTCCGCGCGCCCCGAACTGCGCACCGCCGACGGCTGGCATCCGCTGGGCCACACCGAACTGGTCAAGCTCACCTCCGAGGAGCTGGGCCGCTTCACCGGGACCCCGAACGACGAACTGCCCGTCGAGATCGCCGACAGCCGCGACACCATCGCCGCACTGCTGACCGCCCGCCTGGCCGCCGAGCCTCCGGCGGACCCTTACCTGCTCTCCGAACAGTCCCTCGTCATGGGCCACCCGCACCACCCCGCCCCCAAGGCCCGGGGCGGGGCACCGGCCGCGAGCTGGCTGCCCTACGCGCCGGAGGCCCACGCCCGCTTCCCACTGGTCTTCCTCGGGCTGCGCGAGGACCAGTGCGTCGAGGAGGGCGGACGGGCCGCCGCCGATGCCGTCGACTCCCTCGCGGGACTCCTCGACGGGCCGGACGCGCCCGCCGGATACCGGCTGCTGCCCGCCCACCCCTGGCAGCTCGACCTGGTGGCCGCCCGCCCTGCGGTGCGCGAGGCCTTCGCCGACGGGCGCCTCCTGAGGCTCGGGGAGGGCCGGCGCCCGGCCTGGCCGACCGCATCGATCCGGACCCTGTACGCGCCGGACACCGCCGCGGACCTGTTCGTGAAGTTCAGCCTCGACGTCCGCATCACCAACGACGTGCGCCGGCTGTGGCGCCACGACCTGCTGAAACTGCGCCGCACCGACGCGGCGGTCGAGGCGGGCTTCGCGGCGCTGCGCCGGTCCGGCTCGCGGGCGGCCTGGCTCGCCGACCGGGGCTACCGCACGGCCGCCTTCGCCTTCGAGGAACTCGCCGTCCTGGTCCGCGACGGCCTGCGCGCGCACACCGAGCCCGGCGCCACCCCGCTGCTGGCCGCCGCGCTCGCCGAGGGCTACCCGGGGAGCCCCCTGGCCGGCACCCGGGATCCGGCCGCCTGGTGGCGGGCGTACCTGCGCCAGGTGGTCCCGCCGGTGCTGGAACTCTTCGAACGCCACGGGGTCGTACTGGAGGCCCACCTCCAGAACACGCTGGTCGCGGTCGACGCCACGGGGACGCCGGTGCAGGCGCTGTTTCGCGACGCGGAGGGCGTCAAGCTCCTGCCGGACCTCCCGCGCGCGGCCGCCTGGCAGCGCCTGGTCTACTGCCTGGTGGTCAACCACCTCACGGAGATCGCGGCGGAACTCGCCGACCGCCACCCGCACGCCGCCCCCGGGCTGTGGCCCGCGGCCCGGGAGGAGTTCCTCCACTACGCGGCCACGCACGACCTCCCCGAGATCACGGACCTCCTCGCGGGCCCCTCCCTCCCGGGCAAGACCAACCTCCTGCTGCGGTGGACCCGCGCGGACGGAGCGGACGCCCGCTACATTCCGCTGCCGAACCCGCTGCGGGGGCCGTCGGTGGGCAGGCCCTAGTTGTTCTGTCCCGGGAGGTTGTGGACGGGTGATGCAGGTCTCGACTGAGGGATCTTGAAATGGGTGAGGGCCTTCTGGCTCGGTGTGGATTGCGAC
>NZ_JBIWFI010000021.1:0-137905 GCF_044762985.1 Streptomyces sp. NPDC096339
GAACCCCGCGTAACCCAACAGCCCACCGTTCTTGTCCGACACGTAGAACACCGACTCACCCGGCCGGTACACACCCGCCCTCTCAGGGTTCGAGTTCTCGGTGATGTTGTCGTAGCGCAGGGCCGAGTAGCTGCTCGTGGGGTGGTTCGCCAGAGTGGAGGCGTACAGGTTGCCGTCGGTGTTGTAGTTCGTCGGCCGGCTGCGGCTGCTCTCCTGGTAGTAGTTGAAAGTGCCCGCGCTCTTGTCCTTCCAGCCGGCGAAGAGGACGACGTGGTCGTTGCTGTTGAGGACGTCGCCGGGCTGGAGGTCCCACTTGCTGATCTGGGTGGAGACGTCGGGGAGGGTCCACGTGGTGCGGCTGGAGTTGAGCTGCCAGGCCATGGAGACGAAGCCGGAGCAGTCCTGCCGGTAGCGTCCGCCGGTGCGGCTGTCGGCCCACCAACTGTATGGAGCCTCAAGGCCGTTGGTGCTGTAGGGGACACGTTCGTCCACCCACACCTGGGCTCGGGAGATGGCCTGGTTGCGGGAGACCTTGCCGCCGGGGGAAGCGTAGTTGCCGAGCGATCCGGTGGAGGTGACGGACGAGTACGTGGCCTGGATGCTGTCGGCGTGGGCGGGCATGGCGGACAGGACGAGCGAGGCGGCACAGGCAGCGGCAACGATGCTCGCGGCGCGGAGGGACGAGGTCTTGACGGACAAGGTGACTCCTGATGAAGAGGGTGGGTGCAGCGGGAATTCCTGCTGCTTTGTTCGTGGTTGACGGGGCGCCCTCAGTTCGGGGCGCCGAGGTCGGCGAGCGCGCCGAGTACGGCGGCGTCGGTGCCGGTGTCGTGCGGCGGTGCGGGACGCTCGGCCAGCTCGTCGAACTGGAAGAGCGTGAGGTGGTCGCCCTGGAGGACGGCGTAGAGGTGGTTGGTCTGCACGTCGCGGCCGATGCCCGTCCAGTGCCGCGACCAGGCACTGCCGTCCTTGACGGTGGCGGTGTTGGACACGACGGCGTCCTGCGGCACGCCCTCGCGGGCCTGGAGTCCGCGGGAAGTGGCCTGGCAGTCGTTCATCTGGGCGACGAGCCGGTCGTAGGCACCCTTGGCGGATCCGGAATCCGGGAAGAACAGCAGTTGCTGACCGGCGGAGTTCCTGGCCGCGCTCAGGTATCCCTGCTGCTGCCATTGGGTGGCGCCGGCGACGGCGACGCACTCGTTCAGCGTGATCTTCTGGCCCTTCAGGTCCTGGCTGCTCAGCGGGCCGTCCGGCTTCCAGTCGAGGCTTTTGTCGACGGGCAGCTTCGCCAGTCCCTCCGGCTTGACGGCCACCGTCCGGGCCGCGGCCTGATCGCGCTTCCCCTGTACCGGCTTTCCTTCCGGTGACCTCGGCGCCGACGGAGTCGTGGCCTGGTTGTCCTGCTGGGGAGTTGCGGAGGACTCCTTTCCCGGCGGCGCGCTCGTCGAGGGAGAGGGCGCCCGGGTGACGGCCGTGGCCCCGTGGGCCGCCGCGGGCGGCGCGGCGGCGGCGTCGGCGCGGCCGCAACCGGCCGTCGCCGCGGCCGCCGCGCAGACGGCCAAGGCCACCGAGAGTGCGCTGAACGCGGATCGGTTCGAGTTTCTGGGCATGACGGCTCCCGGTGTGGTGAAGGGCATGACGGAGGAACTCCCGAAGGGGGAGGGGATGACCGCGGCGGGTCGGTGGGCCGGCGGGGGGGCACGGCGCTCGTTGGCGGGGCCGTACCTGTCGGCGGACGGCGGATGGTGGAGGGCGTCCGCGCCGGGGGCCGGTGTCGGCTCAGTGGTGGAAGGTGACCTGGAGTCCGCGGGTGGCGGCGGCGCCGGAGGTGAGCGCGGCGGTCATCAGGCATCCGGCCTTGGCCTGTGCGCCGGCGTCACCGGCGGCGCGGATGAAGAAGACGATCTCGATGCCGGCCGGGCTCGTTCGGGCCCGGACGTGTTCCATACCGCATTCGGGCGTTGCATGGGCCCACAGGAGGTCGACGAGGGTGTGGGCCTGGTCCTCGGTGGGTGCTTCCCCTCCCGTTGGTACCAGGGTGAGGTGGACCGGCACCATCTCGGGTCAGTCCCAGCCGATGCCGTTGTGGTCGGAGGTGCCGATCGTGGCCGCCGTGTACGCCGGGGCGGAGTCCCAGCCGATGCCGCCCGGTCCCGTCGCGGCGTACGCGTTCGACGCGAGGGGCGCCGCGAAGCCGGAGAGGACGGAGGTGAGGAAGGCGATGGTGATCAGGCGGACGGTCTTGGACACGGGGGTACCCCAAACTGGTGACATGGGCGGGATCGATCGGAACCGGGCCCTCGGGCCTCGGTTCCCCCTTCCCGGACGGGACTTGGTGTCCCCCGCCGTTCCGGTGAGCACCATCCTGCCGACGCCGGGAACCCCGCGGAAGCCGCTCCGCCCGTCAGCATGCGGCCTGGCCGCATCAGGACGCGGCCTCCATCGAGGGGTCCTCGGAGAGTCCCTTGACGGCTCCCCGGCCACGTGACGACTTCCGGTAGGCGGCGGCCACTTCGAGCAGCCAGGCGATCTCCTCGCCGGGGGTCCTGGCATCGGACGGGAGGGGTGCGTGGTGGGAGCCGGGGGCGCCGTGGAGTGCCGCGGTCAGCCATGCCGCTTCCTCGCCCGCGCCCGCCCCGCCTCTCGGCGTCAGCGTCCCGGAGCCGGTACCCGCTCCTTCGGGACGAGTCGCCCCGCACCGGTCGCGGAGCACGAGGCAGGCGTCGCGGATCTCGAAGGCCCGGTGTGCCACGTCCAGGGTGCGGTCTCCGAGGGTGAGCAGATCACGGGTGCGGCCGACCCGGGGGCCGAAGGCCACCGCCGGGACGGCGCGGACCAGGTCCGACCACAACGGGTACAGCCGCCAGAGCGCGTACTGGTCGTGGACGTAACGGACGAGCGTCTTCAGAGGCGGCAGGGCCAGCCCGACGGCGAGGACGAGAAGTATGACGGCCGGCAGGAACTCGGAGACGGGATCGCCGAATCCCTCCTGCGTGCCGTGCGTCCGGCTCTGCTGGCGGGCGAGGAAGACCACCCTGTAGACGGTGTAGACGAGGCCCAGCGCGCAGCCGCCGGCCAGGCACACGACTCCCGCGCGCAGGAGACCGGCGGGCACGGCGTGCCGGTTGGACCAGAAGAGCTTCGCCGACAGCAGCGTGGCGGTTCCGAAGTAGGCATAGACGACGCCTTCGTACAGGCGCACCGCCGGGTCGCCGAGGTGGTCGTCGGTCACGGCGGTCGCCGGAACGCCGGGGTCGTGCTCGAAGAAGAAGACGAACAGCACGGTGAGGGCCAGCGCGGCGGCTGACACCACGGCGACGCGCAGCCGCACGGCCGCCGCCCTCTGCGGCCTACGACCGTAGACGCTGATCACGTACTCCAGCATGAAGTGGAACGAGGCCAGGCAGGCAAAGTGTTTGACGAGCACCGAGAGGTCGGGCGAGCCGGTGGAGATCCTGATGAGGTGCTCCACGGCGGGCGGTCGGGTCGTCAACGCCACGGCGACGGCCACGAGGAAGCCCCAGAGGCAGCGTGAGGGGCGTGCGCCGCCGATGGCGGCGGGGGCGCGCCAGAGCACCAGCGTCCAGACCAGGGCGGGGAGGGTGAACTCGTATATCGGGTGCATCAGTCTCCTCGCCAGCCACGCAGGCGGCGTATGGGGTGCGCGAGGCTGGAGGCGAGTCTGCGCGAGGACGGGGTGCCGACCCGGTCGGCTCCGGCGAGGTCGGCGAGGAGCACGGCGATCATCTCGGCCTCCTGTTCTTCGACGTCGTCGAAGTTGCTGCGGGCCCTGCCGAGCGTCCGGGCGAGCAGTTCCGGGGTCAGCTCGGTGAGGGCCCCGGCGAGGCGGGCGAGTTCGACGTTCGGGGTGTGGCCGCACAGGACGTGACCGAGCTCGTGGAGTTTGATCAGGTCCTGGTGGGCCGGGCTGGTCCGCTGCTCGTAGAGGACGACGTCCACGCTGGGCAGCGTGATCCAGGCCCCGCACGGGGAGTTGAGGCCGAGCGCGGGCAGCGGCTCCATCACGATGGGGCGACCGCGTTGCCTGGCCAGCGCATCACGGAAGGAGTCGACCGTGAACGGATCGGGCAGCTCGAACTCGGCCAGGATGCTCTCACAGCGTCTGCGCAGACCCCGAGGTACAGGCATGCCGGAGTGGATCCTTCGGGTCGACCGTCACTATCCCGATCACCTTACTAAGGGCGGGTGTCCGGCGTGCCCGCATCCGGCGTGTGGCCTGCGGCCTCCGCCTCGAGCGCGCAAAGCCGGTCGGCGAGTGCGACCAGCATGTCGAGGCTGTTGTCGGACAGTCCCGAGGCGCGCTGCGCGAGGCCGATGACCGTGGTGTTGCCCGTGGCCGCGCGGAGCTCCGCGAGCTTGTCCAGAGCCAGTAGTTGCTCGTCCACGACGGCTGCCTTGGCGTCGTCCAGGAAGTACGTCGCCCCGGAACGGATGCCGAACGCGAGGCCCAGCCAGTCCAGTGTCTCGATCGTCGGGTTGGGGGGCTGACCCTTTTGCGTACTGGCCTGGTGCAGATTGCGGATCGTGTCCCTGGAGATGACGTTGCGTCCGGCGATCCGGTTCACCCGGTCGGCCAGCTCCCGGTACACGGGCGCCTTCCCTCCGGCCCGGGCGGCCTCACGGGCGATCAGCCCTTCCAGCCTCTCCGAGATCCTGCGGGCGCGGTCCGGCGCCGAAGACGAGCGTTGACGGTCACCCGGTTCTTCTGCGTTCATCCCGGCCGGCTCCGATCCGTCAGCGGTCGACGTGCCCCGAGCACGTGCGGGCGCGATTTTACTCGCCGGGTCACCGATGATTCAACCTGACCATGATTCAGCAGCTCTCGAGAATGGCTGGATTCACGCCGGTTGATCGATGATCGGGTGAACCCTAGACTCGGTGCGATCTAAATCGTCTTGTGAGCTGGGGGGCTGGCAGATGTTGGACATGCTCGGGCTGGACAGCACATCGGAAGCCGTATACCGAGCCATGCTCGCCCATCCCGAGGGCAGCGTGCAGGACCTCTGCGAGCAACTGGGCCTCACCGAGACCACCGTGCGCGACGCCCTGGACAAGCTCGCCGACCTCAGGCTCCTGCGTGCTTCGCGGGACGTACTGGGTGTCATGCGCCCGGTCAGCCCGGAACTCGGCCTGGAACTGATCCTGCGCCGCCAGGAGGAAGAGCTCGTGCGCCGCCGCCAGGAGCTCGAACTGGGCAAGGCGGCCGCGGCGCGGGCCATCGCCGAATACGCCGACCTACGACCCTCCGCCCCGGCCGCCCCGGCGACGACGACCCAGCGCCTGGTCGGCCTCGACGCCATTCAGGCGACGCTGGAGGTCCTCGCGCGGGAGGTGGCCGACGAGTGCCTCTCGGTGATGCCGGGCGGAGCCCAGTCCCAGGCCAGCCTCGACGCGTCCAGACCGCTGGACGAAGCGGCCATGGCGCGGGGCGTATCCGTTCTGACGCTCTACCAGGACAGCGTGCGCCACGACCCCCCGACCCTCGCCTACGCACGGTGGCTGACCGAACGGGGCGGCATGGTGCGCACCTGCCCGACGCTTCCTCCGCGCATGCTCGTCTTCGATCGCCGGGTCGCCGTGGTCCCGATCGATCCGGCCGACACGAAGCGCGGCGCGCTGTGCATCCACGAGGCAGGGGTCGTCGCTTCGCTGGTGGCGCTGTTCGAGCAGACCTGGCACTCCGCCATCCCCCTCGGCGCCGACCGCGCCAAGGACGTCGAGAGCGGTCTCACCGCCGCCGAACAGGAACTCCTGCGGCTCCTCGCATCAGGCCTCACCGACGAGGTCGCGGGGCGCAAACTCGGCATCTCCGCCCGCAGCGTACGCCGACAGATGTCGGCGCTCATGGAACGCCTCGACGCGTCGAGCCGGTTCGAGGCCGGTCTGAAGGCAGCCCAGCGGGGCTGGCTCGCGTAGCCACGACGCCGCGGCCGCGCCGCGGACCGTTGACGGGGGTGGGGCCCCGGCCCGCGCGGCAGGCCGGGGCCCCTCGTACCGTCAGCCCCGGCGCAGCCGGACCGTGACGATCTGGAACGGGCGCAGGGTGAGGGCGACCGTGCCGTCCGGGTTCGCGACTCCCACGGCAGTGCCTTCCATGGGGCGTTCCAGCAGGTCGCTCTCGACCGCCTCCGTGATCGGGAAGCCCGCGGTGAGGGTGGCCCCGGCCCGGCCGCCCCGGGATTCGTAGAGGCGGACGATGACATCGCCGCCGCGGTCCTCGGCCGGCTTGACCGCCTCGACGACGACCGCGTCGTTGTCGACGCAGAGCAGCGGGGGCACGACGCCCGCGCCGCGGACCACCCGCTCGGGCAGGTTCAGCGCGTGGCCCTCGCGGACGGCGTCGCCGATGCCGGCGCCGGGCGCGAGGGAGAACCGCAGGGTGTGCCGGCCCTGGTCGGTCTCCGGGTCCGGGTAGCGCGGGGCCCGGAGGAGGGAGAGGCGGATCGTGGTGGTCTGGCCGCCGTCGGGCCGCACGTCGCGGGTGACGTCGTGGCCGTACGTGGAGTCGTTGAGCAGTGCCACGCCCCAGCCGGGTTCCTCCGCGTGGATCCAGCGGTGCGCGCAGATCTCGAACTTGGCGGCCTCCCAGGAGGTGTTGGTGTGCGTGGGCCGGTGGACGTGGCCGAACTGGGTTTCCGAGGAGGTGTGTTCGGCCTTCACGTCCAGCGGGAAGGCGGCCTTCAGGAACTTCTCCGTCTCGTGCCAGTCCACGTCCGTGACCATGTCCACCGTCTTCGCACCGGCTCGCAGGGTGATCGTCTGCACCACCGAGGAGGAGCCGAAGGAGCGGGTCACGGTGACGGTCGCGGAGGCCTGACCCGCGTCCGCGAGCTCCAGGGAGTCCACCTGTACGAGGTCGGTGACCTTGTTGCGGTAGAACTCGTCGATGTCCCAGGCGTCCCACATGTTCGGGAAGTCGGGGTGGATCTGGAGCAGGTTGGCCGCGCCGCCCGGGGCGAGCGACTCCCGACCCGCTTCGAGGTCGCAGGCCGAGACGATCAGGCCGCGGCCGTCGACCTCCACGAGCAGCCGTCCGTTCCCGAGGACGTACCCGCCGCCGGACCGTTCCCCGGCCGTGACCGGCTGGTGCCCGCCCTCGGCCGGGCGGCCCGCGCCGCCGGCCGGGACACCGCGCCGGGTGTGCGGGGCGCAGTTGAAGACCAGTTCCTCCGTGCCCCGCCCCGCCAGCGCCTGCTGCGCGGCGAGGGTGATGCCCTGGAGCTCCTCCCGTACCCGCTCGTACGTCTCACGTGCCTCGCGGTGCACCCAGGCGATGGAGGAGCCCGGCAGGATGTCGTGGAACTGGTGCAGCAGGACCGTCTTCCAGATCCGCTCCAGGTCCTCGTAGGGGTAGGCGAAGCCGGGGACGCGCGACGAGGCCGTCACCGCCCACAACTCGGCCTCGCGCAGCAGGGATTCGCTGCGACGGTTGCCCTGTTTGGTCTTGGCCTGGGAGGTGTAGGTGCCGCGGTGCAGCTCCAGGTAGAGTTCGCCGGCCCAGACGGGCGCGTCCTCGTACTCGGCGTGGGCCTTCTCGAAGAAGGAGTCCGGCCGTTCGATCTCCACCCTCGGGGAACCTTCGAGGTTCCGCTGCCGCTCGGCGCGCGCGAGGTGCTCACGGGTGGGCCCACCACCGCCGTCGCCCCAGCCGAAGGGCACGAGAGAGCGCGAACCGCGCCCCTTCTCCCGGTAGTTGCGGGCGGCGTGCGCCATCTGTGCGGGGCTCAGGTCGGAGTTGTATGTGTCCACGGGCGGGAAGTGCGTGAAGACGCGGCTGCCGTCGATGCCCTCCCACCAGAAGGTGTGGTGGGGGAACCTGTTCACCTGTGACCAGGAGATCTTCTGCGTCAGGAACCACTTCGAGCCGGACAGTTTGACGATCTGCGGCAGCGCGGCGGTGTAGCCGAAGGAGTCGGGCAGCCAGACGGTGCGCGTCTCGATGCCGAACTCCTCCAGGAAGAACCGCTTGCCGTAGAGGAACTGACGGACCATGGCCTCGCCGCCGACCATGTTGGTGTCGGACTCCACCCACATGCCGCCGACCGGCACGAACCGGCCCTCCGCGATCCGCTTCTTGACCCGCTCGAAGAGCCCGGGCCGATGGGTCTTGATCCATTCGAGCTGCTGCGCCTGCGACATGGCGAAGACGAGACCGGGGTGCTCGTCCATCAGGCCGACCACGTTGGAGGCGGTCCGGGCGACCTTGCGCACCGTCTCGCGCAGCGGCCACAGCCACGCCGAGTCGATGTGGGCGTGGCCGACCGCGCCGATCCGGTGCGCGGAGGCGTCGGCCGGTGCGGCGAGCGCTCCGGCGAGCCGTTCGCGTGCGGCGGCCGCCGTGCCGAGCACGTCCGCGAGGTCCACCTCGTCGAGCGCGGCGCCGATCGCGCGCAGGATCCCGTACCTCCGGGCGTCCTTGGTGTCGAGCTGCGTCATCAGGTCGTAGAGCACTTCGAGGTCTTGGACCAGTTCCCAGACCTCCGTCTCGAAGACGGTGAGGTCCATCCGCGCGAGCCGGTAGAGCGGCTGGTGGCCGCAGGTCCGCGTGTCGCCCTCAAGGGTGGCCGACTGCTCGACCAGGACCGGGTTGGAGGCGCCTTCCACGTACCACTCGATCCGCTCGCCGCCCGCCGCCCGGTCGGCCACGCGCACCCAGTCGCTGTACGGGTTCAGCGCCTTGATCTCGCTGCCGTCGGCCCGGTGGACCAGGCCCTCGCACTGGAATCCGGGCATCATCCGGTCGAAGCCCAGGTCGAGGACGGCCTCCACGGTGCGGCCGGCCCACTCGGCGGGGACGGTGCCGGTGACCTTGAACCAGGTGGTGCCCCAGGCCGGCCCCCAGGGATCGCCGACGGCACAGGGCCCGTACGGCGCCGCCAGGCCCTCGGCCACGGGGACGGGTTCACCGGGGGCGTCCCAGCGCTCGACGGTCAGCGGAACCCGGTGCGAGCGGACGGCGGGTTTGATGCGCTCGGCCAGGACCCGGCGGAGACGGTGTTCGGTGATGTTCCGGTCGTCGTGCACGACGGCTGCTCCAGGGGATCTCGGTTGTACGAACGGTGTCCGTGCGTCTAGGTTTCCCCCACAACGGCGTGTAGCTCAGCAGCCAGAGCACCGACTTGCTCAGTCGGAGGGCGCAGGGGCGGAACCTGCCACGCCGGCCATGGACACCAAGGATCCCCTCGTGGACCTGCCCCCTGCCGAGGTCTTCGCCCACTGCCTTGACGACGAAGGCCTCGCCCGGCTGCGCTCGATGCTGGACAGCGGACGGTACGAGGTGCGCGCGCCCGAGGAGGCCGCGCTGCTCGTCGTGGCCTGGCTGCTGCGCGCCGGGGAGGGCGCCGCCGCGGCCGGACTGATCGAGGAGCTGCGGCCCCACGCCCACGAGGTGCGGTTCGCCCCGCGGCCCGCGGAGCTCCCCTCCCCCGGCGCGGAACTCGTGCACCGCCGTACCGTCGGCGAGGCCGCCGCCCTGCTGATGCGCCGGGGGCCCGCCCCGGCCGTCGAGGCGCAGCGCGAGGCGCTGACCGTGTGGCGTCCGTACGAGGACGAGCTGCTCGCCCACTGGCGGCGCGAGGACGCCCAGGGCCCGGAGTGGACCGCCGACGGTTTCGTACTGCTGGAGCGGTACCGGTCCCTCGCGGCCGCGCACACCCGCTGCACCGGGCACCGGGACCCCAAGTCGAACTCCGCGATCCTGCGCGGCGCGCTGGAGGAGGCCGTCGCGGGGCGTGCGCCCGCGCCCCGGGCGGCTGGGCTGCTGCGGCACGCCGTCGACTCGATGGCCGCCAAGCGGGAGAAGGCGCGGCAGCCGTACCGGGAGCGGCCCGGGCACCACGAGGCGGCCGCACTGGTGTTGCGCCGGCTCTCCGCCCACCCCGTGGACCGGGGACTGCCGCAGGAGGCGGTCGAGGCGCTCCTCGGTCCGGTGGCCGCCGAGGAGTCCCGGGAGAGCGGCCTGCCGGCGGGGACCGTGATCCCGCCTTCGGTGCGGGAGATCGCCGGCGGTGTCCTCGACGCGCCCCTGGAGGTCCTGCTGGAACGCGGGGCGATCCCCTCCGCCGAGGTGCTGGCAGAGCTGGCCCACAGGGTGATCGCGACGTACAACGCCCGCGACTACGCCGACGCCTCGCTGCGCACGCTGATCGCGGCCGTGTACCGGGCCTCCCGGGCCCGGTACGTGGGCTACTGGATCCCCGCCCCGCACGTGGTGGTGTCCGAACTGCCGTGGGTCCGTGCGGTCGACCGGTGGCACCGCCTCGAACCGGCGGAACGGGCCCGCGCGACGCTCACCCGGCTGGCCGAGACATCGCTGGGTGCCTTCCCCGGAACCGGACTGCCCGTCACCCTCGTCAACGCCCTGTCCCCGCTCGCGGGTCCGGCGGAGCTGCCGACGAGGCTCCTCGTCGAACCCTTCGCGCACGACTTCAGCGGGGCGGCCTCGCCACTCCTGCTCGACGCGGCCTGGCACGCCGCCGAGCTGCTGCGCGGCACCGTGTATGAGCGCTACTTCGGCATCGACTTCGCCGCGGTGCGGGACATGGCCGAGACCGGTGACGTGGAGGGCTTCGCCCGTCTGTGCGCCGACCGCGCCGGCCGTCCCCTGCTCGTGCCGCAGCCGGCCCACTGGCGGGCCCGCCCGGCCCTGACCCGTGACCCTGCCGTCATAGAGCAGGCCCGCATCCTCACGACGTTCAACCTCGCCACCCTGGTCCGCGAAGCGGGTGTCGACCCCGGGCCCGGTTGGGCGGCCCTGGCCAGGGGCGCCTTCACCGAGGCGACCGGCCGGGCCGCCACCGCGAAGCGTTCCGCCCGCGCATGGCGGCACCTGCTGTTCCACCTCTCGCTGTGCGAGCCCGCCGAGCAGACCCTCGTACTGGCCTGGATCGACGCGGAGGCCGCCCGGCTTCCCCCGCGCGCGGCCGCCCGGATCGCCCTGCCGCTCGCCCAACTCCGGGTCGTCGCGTAGCCCCGGGTGTCACGCCCCGGAGGTCACCAGGTCGCCGGGGTCGGTGTTGGCGCCGCAGAGGATGACGGCAACCCGCTTCCCGGCCGACTCGGCTTCGGTGCGCAGGGCCGCCAGCGCGGTGGCCGCGCCCGGCTCGACCACGATCCGGTGCTCCTCCCACAGGGCGCGCCGGGCTTCGGTGATCGCGGTGTCGGGGACGAGGAGGGACCGTACGTGGTCCCCGCGCGCGGCCTCCAGCGCGGCGGCGGAGACCCGGGGCGCGCCGAGGGAGTCCGCGGCGACCGAGTCCACGGTCACGTCGACGGGGCGGCCCGCCTCCAGCGCCGCGTTCAGCGCGCGGCAGTTCTCCGGCTCGGCCGCGAGCACCCGTACGCCGTGCTCGCGGGCGGCGGTGGCCACCCCGGCGAACAGTCCGCCGCCGCCGACCGCGACGACCACGGTGTCCAAGCCGGGCACGGCGGCCCGGATCTCGTCGAGCAGGGTGCCCGCGCCGGCCGCGATCAGCGGGTGGTCGTAGGCATGGGAGCGCAGCGCTCCGCTGTCGGCGGCGAACTCCTGGCTGGCGGCGAGGGCTTCGTGGTACCGGTCGCCGACGAGCCGCACGTCGGCCCCGTACCCGCGCAGCCGTTCCACCTTCACGCGCGGGGCGTTGCCCGGCAGGAACACGGTCGCCCGCACGCCGTGGGCGCGGGCCGCCCAGGCACAGGCGAGCCCGGCGTTGCCGCCGGAGGCGATGGTGACGCCCGCGGCCGGGAGGGCGCCGGCCGCGGCGTGCGCGGAGAGGAAGTTGTGGGCGCCGCGGGCCTTGAAGGAGCCGGTGTGCTGAAGGTATTCCAGCGCGTACCAGACGCCGTCGGCGGCGGGGGCGACGGCGACGGGCCGGATCGCGCCGGCGATGCGGTCCGCGGCGGCGCGTACGGCGGCGTAGTCGAGCTGCTGCGTCGGTTCCATGGTCGGTCTCCCCATCAGACGGTGGGCCGCTCGGGCCGGCCGGGCCGGGCGGCTTCGATCAGCTGGCGCAGGGCGCCGTAGTACACCTCGTGGTCGGTGAGCGAGGGCAGTACGTCGGCCACGGCGCCCGCGAGCACCGGGAATTCGGCCGGGTCGAGCGCGGCCAGGGCGGCCCGCGAGGCGGCGGTGGTGGCGTCCGGGTCGCCGTGGTCCACGAAGGCGGCGCTGCCGAGGGTGAGCAGGTACATGCGGCGGTAGACGGTCATCGCCTCGGCGGGGCTCATCCCTGCGGCCACGCTGTCGGCGAGTGCCGGTTCCACGAGCCGGGCCAGCAGCCGGCGGCCGAGCCAGGGGCGGCCGCCGCGCAGCACGAGCAGCCCGGGGTGGGCGACGAGCAGCCGGTAGAGGGCGCCGAAGCGCTGCTCGGCGGCGTCGGCCCAGTCCGTGCCGGCCGGGATCTCGGGGAGTCGACCGGCGAGGTGCTCGGTGCAGAGGTCGAGGAGCCCGGCGAGGTCGGTGCAGCGGCGCTGCACGGTGGCGTGGGAGACGTCGAGCCGCTCGGCGAGGGCGCGGAAGCTGAGGTGCCCGGGTCCTTCTTCGTCGATGATCCGCAGGGCCGCGACGGCGATGGTCTCGGGTGTCGCCCGGTCCAGGGCGGCTGATCTCCTCGGCATGAGATACACCGTAACATACGGCGTATCAGCCGCTGTATCGGTCTTCGTGTCGGCCGTGGTACCCGCCGCCGGGGCAGGCGTGGTCCCGGTTCCCGCGTCAGCCGCTGCGCCACCGGCGCGAAACCCGCTCCCCCCACCTCCTTCGTGTGACAGCGTTTACGGCCATATTGCTGGTCATCGGGTCATAATCAGCGACTTGCGTTGACAGCGGGTAGTCGCCTCGCTGCACTGGGCGCACGACTGCCCCCACGTCAAGGAGACTCCGTGCCGCCTCGCCTGCGTGCGACGCTCCCCTGCCTGACCGCGGCCGCCCTGTTCGCCCTCGCGCTCCCGCCCGCCCCGTCGTCGGCCGCCGCGGCCGAGCCGAAGGCGACCTCGGACACCCCCCTCGCGCTCACCCCGCCGATGGGTTGGAACAACTGGGCGCACTACATGTGCGACATCGACGAGGCCAAGGTCGTCGCGAACGCCGACGCGCTGGTGACCTCCGGGCTCGCCGCCAAGGGCTACGACACGGTGACCGTCGACGACTGCTGGATGACCAAGAGCCGCGACGCGGACGGCGCCCTGGTCGTGGACACGCAGAAGTTCCCGCACGGGATGGCCTGGCTCGGCGAACACCTGCACGCCAAGGGCCTGAAGTTCGGCATCTACCAGGACGCCGGGTCACTGACCTGCGAGAAGTACCCGGGCAGTGGTGCTCCCCAAGGCGGTGGCGCGGACCATTACGCGCAGGACGCCCGGCAGTTCGCCTCCTGGGGCGTCGACTACGTCAAGATGGACGGCTGCAACCTCTGGGTGCCGGAGGGCAGGACGAAGGAGCAGGCCTACCGGGACGCCTACACCGCGGTCGCCAAGGCCCTGCGCGCCAGTGGCCGGGACATGGTCCTCTCCGCCTCCGCCCCCGCCTACTTCCAGCAGGGCGAATGGGGCGGCCCGGACTGGCACAAGGTGCTCGGCTGGGTCGGCGAGACCGGCCAACTGTGGCGCGAGGGCCGGGACATCAAGGTGCACGACCCCGCCGCGCCCGCCACCTCCCGGTGGAGTTCGGTACTGGGCAACTACGGCTACAACCGCTGGCTGGGACGGTACGCGGGCCCCGGCAACTGGAACGACCCCGATTTCCTGATCGCGGGCGCCCCCGGCCTCACCGCGGCCGAGAGCCGCAGCCAGGTCGCGCTGTGGGCGATGATGGCGGCCCCGTTCATCCTGTCCTCCGACGTGTCCCGGCTGACCCCCGAGGGACTCGCCGCCCTGGGCAACACCCGGATGATCGCGCTGGACCAGGACCCGATGGGCCGTCAGGGTGCGGTGGTCTCCTCCAACTCCACCTTCGAGATCCTGGTCCGGCCCCTCGCCAACGGCGACCGGGCGGTCGCCGTGCTCAACCGCTCGTCGGCCACCCGGAACATCGGCGTGCCGCTCGACGAGATCGGCCTGCCCTCGTGTTCGGCAGACGCGCAGGACCTGTGGAGCGGTGAACGCCGCGAGGTCGCCGACACGTTGACCGGAACGCTGGCCGGACACGACACGGCGGTCTGGCGGCTCACCCCCCACGACCGGTGCGCCGAGGCCGTGCCCACCGGGCAGATCGTCGGGGACGGCGCCAGGTGCGCCGACGGGGCCAACACCACGGGCGTCGGCGCGATCGTGATGGGCGCCTGCACCGGCGCCCCCGACCAGCGGTGGTCCCTCGGCGCCGACGGGGATGTGCGACTGGCCGGCGAATGCCTCTCGGCGGGCGCGGCGGGCCTGGTGGAGCTGGTCGACTGCGCTCCCCCGCAGGCGCAGCAGCCGACCGGCCAGAGCTGGTCGCACCGCCGCGACGGAACGCTCGTGGACGAGTCGAGCGGGATGTGCCTGACGGCTCCGGCCCCGGTGACCACGCCGGACACCCCCGCCGAGCGGCTGCGCCTGGACCCCTGCGGCGACCACCGGGTCGACCAGGCCTGGTCCCTGCCCGTCTGACCACCCCAGCGAACGGATGAGCAACCCGATGTCACGAAGCGGGCGCCGCCACGTCGCCCTCGCCGCCCTGCCGGCCGCGCTGCTGGCCCTGACCTGCGCGGCCCCCGCGCCCGGGGCCACCGCTCCGGGCGCGCCCCTGCCCGCGCGTCCCGACGTACGCGGTGACGTACGGCCGGCAGCACACCCCGGGGGGCCGGGGGCGCGGGCCGTCGACGCCGTCGCGGCCGCGCGGGCCTCCCTGGAGCGGCTGCTGCCGCGCCACGCCGCGCAGTTCACCCTCGTGGCCGACGCGGGCGCGGCCGCCGACACCTTCACCGTGTCGGGCACGGCGGGCGCCGTCACGGTGCGCGGCCGCACCGGCGCCACCCTGCTGACCGGGGTCGGCTGGTACCTCCAGCACGTCGCGGGGGCCGACATCGGCTGGCCGGGCGACAGCATCGGGATGCTGCCCGACGTGCTGCCGGCCGTGCCCGCGCCGGTCACCCGAAGCGCCCTCGTCCCGCACCGGTACGCGCTCAACGACACCGACGACGGCTATTCCGGCCCGTACCGCACCTTCGAGGAGCACCGGCGGCAGATCGACCTGCTCGCCCTGCACGGCGTCAACGAGGTGTTCGTGCAGGTCGGCGCGGAGTACGCGTACTACCGGGCGCTCCAGGGGTTCGGCTACTCCGCCGAGGAGCTGCGCCGGTGGATCCCCGGCCCCGGCCACCAGAGCTGGTGGCTGCTGCAGAACCTCAGCGGTTTCGGCGGGCCGGTCTCCGACCACCTGCTGCGGGAGCGCGCCGAGCTGGGCGGACGGCTCGCCGAGCAGGTGCGGTCGCTCGGGATGACCCCGGTGCTGCCCGGCTACTTCGGGACCGTTCCGCCGGAGTTCGCCGCCCGCAACCCGGGCGCGGTCACGGTGCCGCAGGGTGATTGGGCGGGCTTCGACCGCCCCGACTGGCTGGATCCCTCGTCGCCCGCGTTCGGGAAGCTGGCGGCCTCGTACTACTCGGCGCAGCGCGCGGTGTTCGGGGACAGCACGATGTACCGGATGAGCCCCCTGCACGAGGGCGGCCGGACCGGGGACGTGGACGTGAAGGCGGCGGCGGGTGCCATCCAGCGGGCCCTGCACGCAGCCCACCCGGGCGCCCTGTGGGCGGTGCTGGGCTGGCAGGACGATCCGACGGCGGAGCTGCTCGCCGGGGTGGACACCTCGAAGCTGCTGATCCTGGACGGGCTGTCCGACCGGTACAACCGCCTGGACCGCGAGACCCGCTGGGGCGGTGCTCCGTACGCGATGGGCTCCATCTACAACTTCGGCGGGCACACCACGATCGGCGCCAACACCTCGGTGTGGATCGACCGCTTCGGCGCCTGGCGGGCCAAGGGCGACAGCGCGCTCGCGGGGATCGCCTACCTGCCGGAGGCCACCGGCACCAATCCGGCGGCCTTCGACCTCTTCACCGACCTGGCCTGGGAGCCGGGGCCGATCGACCAGCGCCGCTGGTTCGCCGAGTTCGCGGCCCGCCGCTACGGGCGGCCGGACGCGGAGGCGGCCGCGGCCTGGGAGGAGCTGCGCAAGGGCCCGTACAGCACCTCGTCGGGCCTGTGGTCGGAGTCGCAGGACAGCCTGTTCACCGCCCGGCCCTCGCTCAGCGCGGTCGGGGCGGCGCACTGGAGTCCCCAGTCGATGCGCTACCCGGCCGATTCGGTCCGCAGGGCGCTGGACCACCTGCTCAAGGTGGATCCGGCGTTGCGCGGTTCCAGCGCCTACCGGTTCGACCTGGTGGACACGGCCCGGCAGGCCCTCGCCAATCACTCACGGGTGCTGCTGCCGAAGATCAAGGCGGCCTACGAGGCCAAGGACCTGGCCCGGTTCCGCGAACTCACCGCCCAGTGGGCGGACCACGAACGGAAACTGGACGCGGTCATCGGCTCCGATCCGCACTTCCTGCTCGGCGACTGGCTCGGCAAGGCCCGCTCCTGGGGCGCCGACGAGGCCGAGCGCGACCGCTACGAGTACGACGCGCGTTCGATCCTCAGCGTGTGGGGGCTGCGCAGCACGAGCGAGGGCGGTTTCCTGCACGACTACGCGAACCGCGAATGGAACGGCCTGGTCTCGGAGCTGTACGCCGCCCGGTGGAAGCTCTACTTCGACTCGCTGGAGGAGGCGCTGGTACGGCAGGCCGCGCCCCGGGAGATCGACTGGCACGCGTACGAGGAGGAGTGGGCCCGGCGCACCACCCGGCACCCGGACCGGCCGAGCGGGGACCCGTACGTACTGGCGGCCGGGATCGCGGCGGCGCTGCCCGCGGCGGCGCCCGCACCGGTATCGAACTGACCACTCTCCCGGGGGAATCCCGCTACCCGTCCGGAGTACAGGGCGGTCGGCTCTCGGCCGCCCGGGGCGGCCGCGGAAATCATCGGGGGCATGACCGAGACCGCACAGCAGCCCCCGGTGGCTCCGGAGCCGACGGCCCTCGACCGCTTAGGCCACTGCCCGTGGCCCGACGGGGTGGTGGAGCTGCGCAAGCGCCGGGAAGTGGGCACCGGCACCTGGGCGCCGGACACCCCGGAAGCCCGGGAAGCCCCGGAACCCCGGGAAGCCCGGGAAGCCATTCGGAAGGCGACGACACCGGATGAACCGAGTGAACGCGACGAACCGCTCGACGACCGGCCCTAGACCGGGCCGGCAGCCGCTGGTCGGGGCTGTCACCGGCGTGGTGGCCGCCATCGCGGGGCTGGCCGCCGCGGAGTTGGCCGCCGCGGCGGTCCGGCCCGAGGCCGCCCCCGTCACAGCCGTCGGCAGGACACTGGTCGACCTCACGCCCGTGGGCCTGCGGGAGTGGGCGATCCGGCTGTTCGGCCCCTCGGACAAGGCCGTGCTGGGCATCGGCATCGTCCTCGTCCTGGCCGTGGTGGCCGCCGGCACGGGGATGCTCGCCCTGCGGAGCCTGCCCGCCGGGATCGCGGTCACGGGCGGCATCGGGGTGCTGGGGGCGGTGGCCGCCCTCAGCCGTCCGGAGGCCTCGTGGAAGGACGCGCTGCCTTCGCTGGTGGGCGCACTGGCCTCGGCCGCCGTGCTGTACCTGCTGGTCACGGCGGCGACCCGGCCCCGGCCGGCCGGGACACCGCCCGCCGGGACCTGGTCCCTGGACCGGCGCGGGTTCGGCCGGCTGACCGCGGCGGTCGTGCTGCTCTCGGCCGGGGTCGGGTACGCCGGCCGGCGCCTCGGCGCGTACGGCTCGTCGGGGGCGACGGCCTCCCGGGCCGAAGTCGTCCTGCCACCGCCCACGGTGCCGGCGCCGCCGGTCCCCCCGGGTGCACAGCTGCCCGTCCCCGGGATCACCCCCTTCATCACGCCCAACCGGGACTTCTACCGAGTGGACACCGCCCTCGTCGTACCGCGCGTGGACGCGGACGACTGGCGGCTGACCGTTCACGGCGACGGGGTGACCCGGCCCCTCACCCTCGGGCTGCGGGAGCTGCTGGCCCGCCCGCTCGTGGAGCACGACATCACCCTCTGCTGCGTGTCCAACGAGGTCGGGGGTCCGTACGCGGGCAACGCCCGCTGGCTCGGCGTACGCCTGGGCGACCTGCTCCGCGAGGCCGGTGTACGGCCGCCGTCCCAGGGCGGACCGGCCGACCAGCTGGTGGCGCGCTCGGTGGACGGGATGACCATCGGAACCCCCGTCGAGGCGGTGATGGACGGCCGGGAGGCGCTGCTGGCCGTGGGGATGAACGGGCAGCCGCTGCCGTTCGCGCACGGGTTCCCGGTCCGGATGGTCGTGCCGGGGCTGTACGGATACGTCTCCGCCTGCAAGTGGCTGACGGAGCTGCGCCTGACCACCTTCGCCGCGTACGACGCGTACTGGGTGCGTCGGTCCTGGGCGCAGCAGGCCCCGGTCAAGACGCAGTCGCGGATCGACACCCCCCGGCCGGGCGGCCGGGTGAACCCGGGCCGGGTGGCGGTGGCCGGGGTGGCGTGGGCGCAGCACCGCGGGATCCGGCGGGTGGAGGTACGGGTGGACGGCGGCGCGTGGCAGGAGGCGCGGCTCGGGGCGTCGGACGGTGTGGACACCTGGCGCCAGTGGGTCTGGCCGTGGGAGGCGACGCCGGGCCGGCACACCCTGGAGGTGCGGGCGACGGACGGCACCGGCGCCGTCCAGACCGGGGTGCGCGCGGGGACCGTGCCCGACGGGGCGACCGGATGGCACGCGGTGGAGGTGGACGTCGGCGCTCTCGGCGCCTCCGACTCCGAGGGGGAGCCGCGGCCGTGGAGCTGACCGGCACCTCGTTCCTCGTCACGTTGGTCGTCGTGACCGTGCTGGCCGTGCTCGCCGCGCTGCTGCTGTGGAACCGGATCCCCGGACCGGGATGGGTGCGGTGGCCGGCGCGGCTGGTGATGATCGGGCTGTGCCAACTCACCGCGATCTGCGTGGTGGCCACCTGGATCAACGACAGCTACGGGCTGTACTCCTCCTGGGACGACCTGCTGGGCACCGGCGCGGGCCAGGACCCCGGTGCGATGACCGGGCCTCCGGTGGGGCGGGCCAGGTTCACACCGGGCGGCGACGGTACGCGGACCACGTACTTCCGGGGCTCGCACTCGAAGCTCGCCGGGCAGGTGACGGTGTGGACTCCCCCGCAGTACGACGCCCCGGGCGCGGACCGCACGCGTTTCCCGGTGCTGATGCTGCTGCACGGCTACCCGGGCACGCCCCGCACCTGGATCGACCTCGGGAAGATGCCGGGCGCGCTGAACGAGCTCGTGGACCTGGGCGTGGCGCACCCGTTCATCCTGGTGATCCCGGAGATCTACCCGGGCGGGGTGAACACGGATTGCAGCAACACCCCGGACCGCAAGATCGCCGACTGGCTGGCGAAGGACGTGCCTGAGCTGGTCGCGCGGAAGTACCGTACGCTGCCCGCCCCGGGCGGCTGGGGCCTGATGGGCGTCTCCACCGGGGCGTTCTGCGCGGCCAAGCTGCCGCTCCAGTACCCGAAGGCGTTCCGGGCGGGGGCGGCCCTGGACCCGGATCCGCTGACGGGGGACCCGGAGGTGCTGTCCGATCCGGTGCTGCGGGAGCGCAACAGTCCGATGTGGCTGGTCGAGCACACGAAGAAGGCGGACGTCGGCCTGTTCCTGGCCACCTCCGCCCAGGACAAGGACAGCCCGCCGCGGCAACTGGCGGACTTCGCCAGGGCCGCGGCGGGCAGCGGGGTCCGCGTGAAGACCCTCGTCCGGCCGGCGGGCGGGCACAACTTCCAGACCTGGAGCGGAATGTACCCGGACGCGCTGGGCTGGCTGAGCACCCAGCTCACCCCGCCGGCGGGCCGGTAGCCGCCCTGTCCCGGTGGATCCGGCTGCCGCCCACCCCCGCGAAGCGGCAGGCACGGCCGGGACAGGGGCGTACGGCTAGCCGATGAGGTCCCGGGCGGTGGGGGCGACGACGCCGAACACGTCCCCGATGGTGACCAGGGCCGCGGTCTGGAGGGTCGCGGCGGGCAGGGCGGTGCCGTCGGGGGCGGTGAGGGACCGGGTGGCGGTGGCCTCGGCGACGACGGTGGGCCGGAAGCCGCGGTTGAAGGCGCCCTGGGCGGTGAAGGCGACGCACATGTGGGTCATGAAGCCGGCCAGCACCAGGTCCTGGCCGGTGCCCAGCTCGCGCAGGGTCTTCTCCAGCTCGGTGCCGTGGAAGGCGTCGGGAACCTTCTTCACGACGACCGGTTCGCCTTCGGCGGGGGCGACTTCGGGGCTGATGGCGCCGAGCTCGGAGTCGATGTCGTAGCCCGCGTCGGCCACGTGGACGACCGGGATGCCGGCGGCGCGGGCGGCGGCCAGCAGCCGGGCGCCGGCCGCGAGGGCCTCTTCGGCGCCTTCGAGGGCCATGACGCCGGTGCGGTAGGTGTTCTGGAAGTCGATCAGGACGAGCGTGGTGTCGGCGAGGCGGGGCAGCCGGTTGTCGAGGCCGATCACGTCGCGCAGGGTCGTGGAAGCGGGCATGGCAAAGCACTCCTTGCTGGGGTCGTTCGGGAAAACAGGGGAATGGAAGGCGCAGGTGGCCAGGCGGAGGGACCAGGCGGAGGGACTCAGCCGGCAGTGCGGAACCGGCGGCGGTAGGCCGCCGGGGTGACGCCGACCTGCTTGCGCAGCGCCCGGTGGAGGGTTTCCACCGAGCCGAGTCCGCACGCCGCGGCGACCTCGTCCAACGGCTGGTCGGTGTGCTCCAGCAGGCGGCGGGCCGCCTCCACCCGGGCGGCCTCGACGTAGGCGGCCGGGGTGGTGCCGGTCTCCTGGCGGAACACCCGGGCGAAGTGCCTCTCGCTCAGGCACATCCGCGCCGCGAGGGCCGCCGCGGACAGGTCGCCGTCCAGATGGTCGGCGATGAACATCCGTAGCTCGTCGATGTCCCGGCGGGAGGCGGCGGGTCGGCTCAGCGGCACGGAGAACTGGCTCTGGCCGCCCTGCCGCTTGAGGTACATCACCAGTTGCCGGGCCACCGTCAGAGCCACCTCCTCCCCCAGGTCCTCGGCGACCAGCGCCAACGCGAGGTCCATGCAGGCGCTGATCCCGGCCCCGGTCCAGATGTTCCCGGACCGGACGAAGATCGGATCGGGGTCCACGGTCACCGCCGGGTGGTCGGCGGCGAGTTGTGCGGCGGTCGACCAGTGGGTGGTGGCCGTCCTGCCGTCGAGCAGACCGGCCGCGGCCAGCAGGTGGGCGCCCACGCACACCGACGCCACCCGGCGGGCCTGTGGCGCGGCCGTCTTCAGCCACGCCACCACTTCGGCGTCGATCCGGGCGACCGGGCCACCGGGGCGCAGGTCCACCGCACCGGGCACGAGGAGCGTGTCCAGTACGCCGTCGACCTCGGCGAACGACAGGTCCGCGACCAGCCGCACGCCCGCCGACGTGGCCACCACCCCGGGCGCCGGGCCGGCGAGCTGCACCCGGTAGCCCGCCCGGCCGCCGGTTTCCCGGTTGGCCAGCGCGAAGACCTCGGCGGGGCCGGTGACATCGAGGAGGTCGACGTCGGGGAAGACCGCGATGACGACGCGGCGGATCGTGGACATGCACCCATCGTCACAGCCGTCCCGCATGGCTGCAATGACGGTGTTCTGTCACATCCGGACACGGCCCTCTACCCTGGTGGCCGCCAGGTGATCAAGTGCGGTTGGTTGAGGGAACGGGGCGTGCCGTGCCGGCGGGACAGGCGAATGACGGGGAACTGGTCGGCAGGGTGCTCGGGGGCCGCTACCGGGTGACCGCGGTGCTCGGCCGTGGCGGCATGGGCGTCGTCGGCCGGGCCGTGGACGAACTGCTGGGCCGCGAGGTCGCCGTCAAACTCCTGCGCGCCTATACGGACGCGTCCGGGCCCGAACTCGCCGACCTGCGCGCCCGGATGCGGCGCGAGGCGCAGGCCGCGGCGCGCATCCGGCACGGCGGGGTGGTCACGGTGCACGACGTGACCGAGGAGCAGGGCCTGCCCGTCATCGTCATGGAACTCGTCGAAGGGCCCTCCCTCGACGACCTCCTCCTCCGGCGCGGCACGCTGGAACCGGCGGAGGCGGCCGCGATCGGCGCGAAGCTGATGGACGCCCTGGACGCGGCCCACCGGGTGGGCGTGCTGCACCGGGACGTCAAACCGGGGAACGTGCTGCTGGAGCAGGACGGGGGCCGGGTGGTCCTCACCGACTTCGGCATAGCCTCGATGGAATCCGCCGAGGAGGAGGCCCTGACCAAGCTGACCCGCAGCGGTGAGATCATCGGCTCCCTGGACTACTTGCCGCCGGAGCGCGCCCAGGGCGGCGACCCCGGACCGGCATCCGACATCTGGTCGCTCGGCATGACCCTGTACGCGGCCGTCGAGGGCACCTCGCCCTTCCGGCGCACCTCCGTCTGGTCCACCCTGTCCGCGATCGTCTCCGAGCCGCTGCCCCCGCCGCGTCTGGCCGGTCCGCTCACGCCGGTCCTCCAGGCCCTGATGGCGAAGCGGCCGGAGGACCGGCCCACCGCCGAGCAGGCGCGCGCGATGCTGGAGCGGGTGGCGTCGAGCAGCCCGACCGGCGCCCGTCTCGCCCCGCCGACCCCCGTTCCCCCGGCTCCGGCTCCTGCTCCGGCTCCTGCTCCGGCTCCCGGTCCGACTCCGACTGCTCCGGCTCCGGCTCCGGCTCCGGCTCCGGCTCCGGCGGGCCGCTTCGGGCCGCCCGTCGGCCCTCGGCCCACGGTCGCGTCGCAGCGCGGCGGCGGACCGGGGCCCGACCGGCCGCGGCATCGGCGACGTACGGCGATCGTGGTGGCGGCCGCCGCCGTCGTACTCGCCGGGGGAGGCATCACGTACGCCGTGACGAACGGGGACGGCGGCGGCAAGGGCGGTGGGCACGGGGACCGGGCCGCCCGCCCCGGTACGGCGGCCCCCGCCGCGACCACGCCCGGCGCCTCCCCGGCCCCCACCGCCCCCGGGGCACAGGCCGGCGGCTCGGCCCCGAAGCCCGGCGCGACGGCGAAGACGGTGACCCCGCCGAAGGCTTCGGTGAGCCCCGCGACCAAACCGAGCCCGGTGTCGACGAGTTGTACGGGCTGGAGCCACCGCGCCGCGGCCACGGGCAGCTACGGCTACATGAACGGCGACTTCCACATCGAGACCGGCCCGTACCAGACCTGCCCCGCAGTGTCGCTCGCCAAGGCCGGCACGAAGCTCACGTACCACTGCTACGTCGTCAACGCGCACGGCAACAAGTGGACTTACGTCCGCGTGCCCGGCTCGAACGTCGAGGGCTGGATGTCCAACGACAACCTGACCCGGCAGAACGGCCCTTCGGCACCCTGCTGAACGCCTCCGCCGTATGCTCTTCGCTTCCTCCCTACAGCGAAGGCAGAAGAAGGCACATGTCCCCCCATAAAACCCGCCGCAGGCATGCCGGTTGGATATCCGTGGCGGCCGCGGCGGTCCTCGCGGTGTCCGTGCTCGCATCCCCCGCCCAGGCGGCGCCCGGCGATCCGGCGACCGCGTCCTCCTTCAACCTCAAGTCCGGCCCGGACCTGAGCGCCCAGGTCGCCGATCTCAAGTCGGCCCTCCCCACGCAGGGCGTCCAGGACCTGCTCGACCAGGGCAACCGGGTCGCGAAGACGGGCGCGTCCTGCACGGCCGACCCGTTCGGCACGGGCGACGACGGCAACGTGCTCGCCCCGGCCCGCAAGCTCTGCTGGGACTCCGGCGACGCCGCCACGGAGGAATGGATACCCCAGGGCATCACCGGTGTTTCCGACGCCCAGGCCGATGAGCTCTGGGGCTCCCGCAAGCCCCTGGTCACCGCCTGGTACGACAAGGCCGGGGGCAAGGGCGTGCGGCTGTCGTTCCTCGACCCGGAGACTGCGGTACCGGGCGACCCCGACGGCCGCCGCTACCGTCACGTCCTGCTCGTCGAGCCGTACTACAACAGCTTCGACCACGTCTCCTACAAGGCGGTCGACGTCCACGCGGGCGGCATCGCCTGGTACAAGTACCAGCTCTACGTCGCGGACACCCTGAACGGCCTGCGGGTCTTCGACATGCGTTCCATCCTCGACCTCAACCCGGACCAGAACGCCTCGGTGGACGACACCACGCTGGACGGTCTGAAGAGCAACGTCCGGGACGAAACCCGGATCGGCCGCCAGAACAACGTCTACTACGGCCACACGTACCGCTATGTGATGCCGCAGGTGGCCTCGTACAAGTTCGTGAGCGCCCAGGGCAATTCCTCCGCCGGGACCTGTGTCGCCACCGGAGCGCCGAAGGCCTCCTACATCTCGGTCGACCGCAGCGACACCGCCGCACCGGCACTGATCATGGGTGAATACTGCGATTCCGACACCGCGCACCCCGAGAAGGGCCGGGTCGGCGCACTGCCGATCGACGACGGCACCGGACTGCTCAAGGCGGCGGGCGGGGTGGTCGGCGCGACGAGCGCGTTCTTCCTGCCGCGCGACCTCACCCAGGGCGCGGCGCGCTACGACGGCATGTACTACTTCAACCGCAGCTGGACCACCCACAGCGGCAGCCTGCGCCGGGCCACCGTCTCCGGCGGCCGTCTCGTCGACTACGGCGCCAACATCACCAACGCGGTCGGCCCCGAGGACCTGTCCTTCGAGCACGGGCAGGGCGTGCAGGGCGGCGGCACGCAGTACCTGTGGTCGCTGACCGAGCACCGCACGGACACCGCGGACCCCACCTGCACGGACTCCGGTTCCCCGTGCGGCCGGGTGGTCTACGCCCACCGGGTGGGCGACGTCCTGGCCCGGCCGTAGCCGTGCCGGGCTGCCGGGGCCGCCCGCGGGGGGGGGGGGCGGCCCCGGCGACCCCTAGTCCCGGGTCAGGCGGACCGGCAGCGACTGGACGTTGTTGCTGATGAAGCTGCGCTGGTAGGGGAGTTCGTCCTCGGAGACCGCGAGGTCGAGGTCGGGGAAGCGGGTGAAGAGCCGCTCCAGCGCGATCGTCGCCTCCAGGCGGGCGAGCGGTGCGCCCATGCAGTAGTGGGCTCCGTGGCCGAAGGAGAGGTGGCGGGCCGCCGTGGGGCGGGTGATGTCGAAGCGGTCGGCGTCCGCGCCGTGGAAGGCCTCGTCGCGGCCGGCCGCCGTGTATCCGGCGAGCACCGGGGTGCCCTGCGGGATCACGGTGCCGTCCACCGTCAGGTCCCGGGTGGGGTAGCGGAAGGGGAACCAGCTGACCGGTCCGTCCCAGCGCAGGGTCTCGTCCACCACGTCCGACCAGGTCGCCTTTCCGTCCAGGACGAGCGCGAGCTGATCGCGGTGGGCGCACAGGGCCCGGACCGCGTTGGTGACGAGGTTCAGGGTGGTCTCGTGTCCGGCGACGAGCATCAGCCGCATCGTGCCGATGAGTTCGACTTCGCTGAGCCGGTCGCCGTCGCCCTCGCGCACGGCGATCAGGGCACTGGTGAGGTCCTCTCCGGGGTTCTCCCGCCGGGCCGCGGCGACCGTGCCGATCAGGGCGACGAGTTCCTGGAGGGCGGCCATCTTCTCCGCCGGGGTGATGTCGGTCGCGATGATCACCGTGTTGGTGAGGTGGTGCAGCCGGCCCCGGTGCTCGGGGTCCACGCCCAGCAGTTCGCAGATGACGTTCATGGGGAGCGGCAGCGCGAAGTGCGTGTACAGGTCGGCGACCCCGTCGGGGGCTTCGGCGGCGGCCCGGCCGAGGTCGTCGAGGAGCCCGGCGGTCAGCTCCTCGACGCGCGGCCGCAGTTGCTCCACCTGACGCGCGGTGAAGGCCTTGCCGACCAGGGATCGGAGCCGGCGGTGGTCGGCGTCGTCGGCCGTGTGCATGCCCTGGGCGTTGGCGAAGACGCGCAGCGGCCAGTCCGCGGGGATGGTGCCGTCGTGCAGGGAGGGGAAGTGCCGGGCGTCCTTGGCCACGTCGGGGTGGGCGAGGAACTCCTTCAGCGCCTCGTGTCCCAGGACGACCGCCCCGGGCACCCCACCGGGGAGTACGACCTCCGCCACGGCGCCCTGCTCGGCGCGCAGCCGGGCGTTGAGCGCGTGCGGGCAGCCGCCGGCGGGGTCGATGACGTGCGGGACCGGTGAAATGTGGGAGGACAAGCCGACTCTCCTGACCTGATGACCGAAACTCGCTCAACAGTGCGGGGTCGAGGTCACGTTGTACAAGTCCGTCCCGGGTGCGTTTCAGAACCAGTTGACGGTCAGCGCGAAGGACGTGCCCGCGGTGGCCCCGGTGGAGTCGGTCGCGGTGGCGGTGACCGTGACGGTGCCGACCGCCCAGGGCTTGCCGGTGATGCGTCCGGAACCGGCGTCGAGGGTCAGCCCCCAGGGCAGGGCGTCGACCGCGTACTTGACCGGGGCCTTGCCGCCGGTGGTGGAGAGCTGGACGGTGCAGGACTGGTTGAACTTGCAGGTCTGCGGGCCGGGGTTGGTGAAGCGCAGGTCACCCGGAGTGGGGGTGGGGGTTGGCGTGGGTGTCGGGGTTGGTGTCGGGGTGGGCGTGGGTGTCGGGGTCGGGGTCGGAGTGGGCGTGGGCGTCGGGGTCGTGCCGCAGCCCGGGGTGGCCTCCGGCGGGAGCGGTACCCGCCAGATCTGGGTGTCGTTCTCCGAACCGACGAGCAGGTTCGCGCAGTCGGCGTACGTCACCGTCTCGCCCTGGGACTGCGCCGGCAGGGCGACGTCCGCGAGCTTGGTCCCCGCGGTGTCGTACACCGACGCGGTGTTGGCGCCGAGCGGCCCGCCGCTGCGCAGGGTGTACGAGGCCCCGGTCGGCGAGAACGCGCCGTCGGTGGCGAACACCGGGCCGGGCCGGACCGCCGTCAGGGTGTTGACCTGCCCGGTCACCGGCGGCAGTGGGGCTTGGTAGAGCTGCCCCGCGGCCCCTATGACCTTGCTCGCGATGTGGATCCGGCCGCTGAGGGGGTCGACGAGGAGGGACTCGGCGTCGTGCTTGCCGTCGGCGTACGCGAAGCGGTAGGTCACCGGCGTCACGGTGGCGTTGACGAGCTGGTCGGGCTCGGGGAAGGAGTGCACCACGATCTCGGCACGGCTGCCGAAGTTGTCGCCGATGTCGCCGACCAGGATGGCGGGGCCGCCCGCGGCGTCCTTGCCCATCGCCAGCCCCTCCCAGTCGGTGTTGCCGACGCCGGAGACCGTGAAGGTGGCCGCGAGCCTGCCGGTGGAGGTGGTGCAGTCGATGGCGAAGACCTGGTTGGTGTTGCCGCTGTCGTTGACGATGTAGAGGATGCCCGGGTGCTTGCGGCTCACCGCGAGCCCGCTCTCTTCGACCAGGCCTCCCGGAAGCGTGCACTTCTTCTCCAGCGCCAGGGCGCCGGCGGCTGCCGTCACGGCGGACGGGGCGGACGCGGACGCGGTGGCGCTGCTCATCCAGGCGACGGCGGGCAGGACGGTGGCGAGGGCCGCGGTCGCGAGGGCGGCGGCCCGGTGGGGTGTGAGGAGTGGGGACATGCCCACAATGTGACGGGACATCAGTTGCTGGTACAGGCCTGATCTCCTCCCGTTTGAGCATCGTTCAATGCCGTGGCGGCATGCCCCCTCACCGCACCGGCTCCCGTACGGGCGCCTTGCGCCCCGCGTGCGCGATGAAGGCGCGGGCCGCGCGGCTCAGCGGCCGCCGGGCGTGCGCGATGCCCACCGGGCGCAGCAGGGGCGGGGTGAAGGAGCGGACCTCGGCGCGGCTGCCGAACGCCCTTAACACCACGTCCCGGTACCAGATCAGGGAACCCCGGCCATCGGTCACGCCCGTCACCCAGCCGAGGCGTTCGTCGACCTCCAGGGAGGGCACGGGCCGTACGCCGATGCAGCTGAACATCGCCTCCATCTCGGTGCGCCGTCCGGTTCCCGGAGTGGGCAGCACCATCGGCAGTCCGTCGAGCATCCGCAGCGGGATCGGGTCCGGCAGCCGGGAGCCCACCGGCGAGATCAGCACCACCTCCCGCTCCTGCATGAAGTGGGTGGAGAGTTCCTTGTCGACGGGCAGGTCGATCAGGGCCAACTCGGCCCGCCCCTGGTTGAGTTCCTCCACCATCGCCTCCCGGCTGTCGTACTGCTGGAGCCGGACGTCGACGGTCGGGTGCCGCTCGGTGAAGGCGGCGACCAGGTCCGCCGCCAGGTCGAGGGCCAGGGTCGGGGTGGTGATGAGGCTCAGCGTGGCCCTGGCGTTCTTGCCGTGCGGGGTCCCTATGTCGTCGATGGCCTCGACCGCGTTCAGCACGGTGCGGGCCAGCCGGACGACCCGGGCCCCCTCCGGCGTGAGGTCCACCCCCCTTCCCCGGCGTGCGAGGAGTTCGACGCCCAGATCGCGTTCCATGGCCTGGACGGCCCGGGACAGGGCGGACTGGGCGACGAAGACCGAGGCGGCGGCGCCGGTGATGGACCGGCAGTCGGCGACGGCGACGAGGTAGCGGAGCTGCGCGAGGGTGGGGGTCATGGACGGACGGTAACGGGGTGGGGCTGTACCCGTAAGGGCTCGTCGGGTGAACAAGTTCCCGAGTCCGGCGTGGCGTTCATACCTGGTTCCACGGGTTGGCATGCCGGTCCGGCATGCCCCTGGGGATGCGCGACGAGGGCACGCGCTCCGGGCCCGACCCGCTCTCGGCGGCATCGTCCCAGGCCACCGGCCCGGCAGGGCAGTGGAGGGGGGCCGCCGGGGGTGCGCGGCGGGTCCCGCGCGGCGTCCGTCGACGCGAAGCAGCGTATTCCGCATGCCTGTTGACAGTGCGGGGAGGCCACCGCACGATGCATCGCGGCGTGAGGGTATTTGACCACTGTTCAAGCCCGCCTTGTCGGCGGCGGGCCGCCCGGCCGATGTGCGCGAGACGCCGCACTCCCGTTCCACCTGATTCCCCGTTCTTCCGCCCTGTACTGCGCCATGTCACACAGCACTCAAAGAGGAGCGCCCGTGATCCCCCAGCCCCCGCAGTCAGCCGCCACCCGCGACCTCGTCGTAGCGGTCACCCCGTTCGAGGAGCCGCACCCTCGGATCGTGGCCGCCGCCGAGCGCGCCGGGGCCCTCGGGCTGCTCGATCTCGGCCGGGACCCGGACGCCGCGCGGCGCGCGTTCGCGGAGCTGACCCGCCGGCTCGGCGGCGCCGCCGCCTCCCGGCGGTACGGGGTGCGGGTGCCCGTGGGCTGCCGCGTCCAGCCCGGGGAGCTGCCCGCCGAGGTGGACACGGTGCTGCACGCCGACCCGGCGTACTACACCCCGGCGGAGGTGTCCGCGTGGGCCGCGGCGGCGGGGCGGCCGCGGGTCTGGGCCGAGGTCACCGATACGGAGGAGGCCGCGCGGGCCGTGGCCGCGGGGGTCGGCGGGCTCGTCGCCAAGGGGCACGAGGCCGGCGGCCGGGTGGGCGGGACCACCACGTTCGTACTGCTCCAGCAGCTGCTCGGGGACCCTGCCGTCGCCGTGCCCGTACGGGCCCTCGGCGGCATCGGCCGGCACACGGCGGCCGCGGCCGTCGCGGGCGGAGCCGCCGGGGTGCTGCTCGACGTACAACTGGCCCTGACTGCGGAGGGGGAGGCCGGCCTGCCGGCGGAGGTCTGCTCGGCGCTGCGGGCGATGGACGGCTCCGAGACCCGGCTGACGCGGGGCCACCGGGTGTTCACCCGGCCCGACCTGCCCCGACCCGAGGGGCCCGTGGCCGCGCTCCTCGGAGCCCGGGACCTGCGGGCGCAGCTGCTGCCCGTGGGGCAGGACGGGGCGGCGGCCGCCCGGCTGGCGGCGCGGTACCGGACCACCGGGGGCGTGCTCCAGGCCGTGCGGGCCGCGATCGCCGGACACCTGGCGGCGGCCGAGCGGGCCCGCCCGCTCGCGCGTCCGCTGTCCGTGGCGCAGGGCCCGATGACCCGGGTCAGCGACCGGGCGGCCTTCGCGGGGGCGGTGGCCGACGCGGGCGGGATCCCGTACCTGGCGCTCGCGGTGATGGAGGGTCCCGACGTGCGCGAGCTGCTCGCCGAGAGCGCCGAGCGGCTCGGGGAACTCCCCTGGGGCGTCGGCCTGCTCGGCTTCGCCCCGCCGGAACTGCGGCGCGAGCAGTTGGCCGCCGTCGCCGAGGCCCGCCCGCCGTACGCGATCATCGCCGGGGGCACTCCGGCGCAGGCGGCCCCCCTGGAGGCGGCGGGCATCCGGACGCACCTGCACGTGCCGTCGCCGGGGCTGTTGGAGCGGTATCTCGCCGAGGGCGCGCGGCGGTTCGTCTTCGAGGGGCTGGAGTGCGGGGGGCACGTCGGGCCTCGGGCGTCGTTCCCGCTGTGGGAGGAGCAGATCGAGCGGTTGCTGTCCTGCCCCGAACCGGAGGCCCTGGACGTGCTGTTCGCGGGCGGCATCCACGACGAGCGCTCCGCGGCGATGGCGGCGGCGGCCGCGGCGCCGCTGGCGGAGCGGGGCGCCCGCGTGGGGGTGCTGATGGGAACGGCGTACCTCTTCACGGACGAGGCGGTGGCGGCGGGCGCGGTCGTGCCGGGCTTCCAGCGGGCGGCGCTGGACTGCGACCGTACGGTGCTGCTGCACACCGCCCCCGGCCACGCGACGCGCTGCGCGGCCACCCCGTACGCCGACGCCTTCGAGGCGACCCGCCGCCGCCTCACGGAGAGCGGCACCGAGCCGCGCCGCGTGTGGGAGGAACTGGAGACCCTCAACCTGGGCCGCCTCCGCCTGGCGAGCAAGGGCCTGCGCAGACCCGCCCCGGACGGCCCGGCCGACTCCCCTGCGGGGGGCTCGACCGGCTCCCTCGCGGAGGGCTCGACCGGCTCCCTCGCGGAGGGCTCGACCGGCTCCCTCGCGGGGGGCTCGGCGGGATCCCCTGCGGAGGGCTCGGCGGCCTCCCTCGCGGGGGGCTCGGCGGGATCCCCTGCGGAGGGCTCGGCGGCCTCCCTCGCGGGGGGCTCGGCGGGCTCTGTCGCGGAGGGCTCGGCGGGCTCCCCAGCGGAGGGCTCGGCGGGCTCCCCTGCGGAGGGCTCGACCGGCTCCCTCGCGGAGGGCTCGGCGGAAACGGGCGGGACCGCGGCCCGTACCGCCGCAACCCCCGGTCCCGCCCGGGCCTCCGAGGCCCCGGCGGGGGGCATTCCAGCCCCTCCGGCGTTTGAGGAGCGGGGTCCGGGGCGGAGCCCCGGCGGCGCAGCCGCGCCCGACGACCTCGCCGCCGCGCCCACGCCCCCCGATCAGGCGTCCAGGCTGGAGGAACCCCCGCCGCAGGCGGACCGGCTGGTGGCCGTGCCCGAGGAAGAACAGTACGCCGAGGGACTGTTCATGCTCGGGCAGGCCGCCGCCCTGCGGGACGCGACCACCACCGTGGCCGCACTGCACGCGCAGGTGACCGAGGGGGCCACGGAGCTGCTGGCCCGGCGGGCCCGGGAGTTCACCCCGGCCGAGCCCGCGGCAGGCGACCCGCTCGACGTCGCCATCGTCGGGATGGCCTGCGCCTACCCCGGCGCCCCCGATCTCGCCGCCTACTGGGCCATGGTGCTCGCCGGGACGGACGCCGTGACCGAGGTACCGGCCGAGCGCTGGGACCCGGAGCTGTACTACGACGCCGATCCGGCCCGGGCCGGCGAGCGCACCCCGTCCCGCTGGGGCGGTTTCCTCGGCCCGGTGCCCTTCGACGCCCTCGCGCACGGCATACCGCCCGCCTCCCTCACCGGGATCGAACCCGTACAGCTGCTGGCCCTGGAGATCTCCGCGCGAGCCCTCGCGGACGCCGGGTACGGCAAGGGCCGGGAGTTCGACCGCTCCCGGACCTCGGTGGTGTTCGGCGCGGAGGCGGGCACCGAGCTGGCCGGCGCGTACGGGCTGCGCGCCCTGCACCCCGCCTACCTGGGCGAGCTGTCACCCGCGCTGGACGAGCAACTGCCCCGCCTCACCGAGGACTCCTTCCCCGGGATCCTCGCCAACGTGATCGCCGGCCGGGTCGCCAACCGCCTGGACCTCGGCGGCGCGAACTGCACGGTCGACGCCGCCTGCGCGTCCTCGCTCGCCGCGCTCGACCTCGCCTGCCGCCAACTGTGCGACGGAGACTCCGACATGGTGCTGTGTGGCGGCGCCGACGTGCACAACGGCATCAACGACTACCTGATGTTCGCCTCCGTCCGCGCCCTGTCCCCCGGCGGCCGCTGCCGGCCCTTCGACGCGGCCGCCGACGGGATCGCCCTCGGCGAGGGCGTCGGCGCGCTCGTCCTGAAGCGACTCGCGGACGCGGAGCGGGACGGCGACCGGGTGTACGCCGTGATCAAGGCGGTCGGCGCCTCCAGCGACGGCCGGTCGCTCGGCCTGACAGCGCCCCGCCCCGAGGGGCAGCGGCGGGCGCTGGAGCGGGCCTACGCGCGCGCCGGGGTCTCCCCGGGCCAGGTGGGCCTGGTCGAGGCGCACGGCACCGGCACCGTGGTCGGCGACAGTACCGAACTGGCCGTACTGAGCGAGGTGTTCACCGCCGCCGGGGCCGGGGCCGGTTCCTGCTCGCTGGGCTCGGTGAAGTCGCAGCTCGGGCACACCAAGTGCGCGGCGGGCCTGGCCGGGCTGATCAAGGCGGCCCGGGCGGTCCACGCCGGTGTGCGACCGCCGACCCTGCACATCGACGCGCCGAACCCCGCCTGGGAGGCGCAGAGCAGCCCCTTCTTCTTCGACGACGAGGCCCGACCCTGGGCCGAGCCCCCGGAGCGGCGCGTGGCCGGCGTGAGCGCGTTCGGGTTCGGCGGTACCAACTACCACGCGGTGCTGGCCGGTTACGCGGGCACCGAGGAACCCCGGCACGGGCTGGAGGAATGGCCCGCGGAGGTGTTCTTCTTCCGCGGGGAGGACCGGCGCGCGGCGGGCCGGGCGATGGCGCGGCTCGCGGCCCGTCTGGAGGAGAACGACGCGGCCGGCCGGCCGTGGGCGCTGCGCGACCTCGCGGCGGAGGTTGCCGCCGACACCGGGCCGGTCCACGTGGCGGTGGTCGCCGCCGGCCCGGACGAACTGGCGGCCCGGCTGGAGCGGGCCCGCGCCTTCGCTCCGGGCGCGGGGGTCCACGTACGGGAGGAGTCCGCGCGGCCGGGGCGGGTGGCGTTCCTGTTCCCGGGGCAGGGCAGCCAACGGCCCGGGATGCTGGGTGAGTTGTACATGGCGTTCCCGGGGTTGCGCGGGCTGCTGGACGAGGCGCCGCAGCCGGTGGTCTCGGCGATGTTCCCGCCGGCGGCGTTCACCGCCGAGGAGCGGGCGGCGCGGCGGGCGGCGGTCACCGACACCCGCGTGGCCCAGCCGGCCCTCGGGCTGGCGGGGGCGGCGGCGCACCTGCTGCTCGGCGAGCTCGGCGTCCGCCCGGACTGCGTGGCCGGGCACTCGTACGGGGAGCTCGCCGCGCTCTGGGCGGCCGGGGCGTACGACACGGAGAGCCTGCTGCGGCTCGGCACGCGCCGGGCCGAGGCGATCCTGGCGGCGGCCGGCGCGGATCCCGGTTCGATGGCGGCGGTGTCGGCGGCTCCGGAGGAGGTTCGGGAGATCGCGGAGCGCGCCGGATGCGTGGTGGCGAACCACAACGCGCCCCGCCAGTGCGTGATCTCGGGCCCGACGGAGGCCGTCGCCGCCGCCGTGTCGGCCCTGGGCGCGGCGGGACTTTCGGCCCAACCCCTTCCCGTCGCCTGCGCGTTCCACAGCGAGGTGGTGGCGGGGGCGACGGATGCCCTCGCGGCCGAACTGGCGGCGACGGCGGTGTCCGGGCCGGCCGTCGAGGTGTGGTCGAACGCGACGGCCGCGCCGTATCCGGCTTCCGCCGATGAGGTACGTGGCCTCGTCGCGAGCCAACTCGGCCTGCCGGTGCGGTTCGTGGAGCAGGTGGAGGCGATGTACGCCGCCGGCGTCCGGACCTTCGTTGAAGCGGGCCCCGGCCGGGTGCTGTCCGCTCTGGTCACCCGCATCCTCGGCGACCGCCCGCACACGGTGGTCCCGCTGGACGTACCGGGCGAGCACGGACTGCTCCGGCTGGTCACGGCCCTGGCGGAACTCGCGGCGGCGGGCGTGGAGATCGCCCCGGCGGCGCTGTTCCGAGGCCGGACCACCACCCTCCCGGACCGCGCCCCGCGCCGCCCGGGCTGGCTGGTGGACGGCCACCTGGTCCGCACGGCCGACGGCATCCCGGTCAAGGGCGGCCTCCAGCCGGCCCGCCGTGTCCCTCCGGGGGTCCAGGGGGCCCAGGGCTCGGCCCGGGACGGCGGGGCGTGGGCGAACACGGCCGCCGGTCGGGGATCGGCCCCGACCGCCGGCCCGTGGGCGGGCACGGACACGGGTCGGGGTGCGGGCCCGGCCGCGGGCACGGGCACGGCAGCGTGGGTGGCCTCCGCCAACGGGCCGGGCGCGTCCCAGGACGCCGGAGTGCGGGCAACCGCCGCCCCGGCTCCGGGCTCGCACCCCGGTGCGTGGGCGGCTCCCGGCGCCGACCGGCGCGAGGAAGCGGTCTTCGAGTACCTGCGCGCCTCGCGCGAACTCGTGCAGGCGCAGCGGGATGTCCTGCTGGGCTACCTGGGCGCGGGAAGGGCCCCGGCTCCCGGCGAAGACGCCCGGGCGGGCGCCGCGCCCGTTCAGGCGGGACCACACCCGTGGGACCCGGGGGCCCTGGCCGCCGACACGCCCGCACCGGACGACCAGTGGGGCGGGCCCGGCGAGGCCACGGCCGGCACGGGCCGCGGCGACCTCGCGGGTGGCGACACCGACCCGGCGGGCGGCACGGCGAACGGCGGTGGTGAGCGGCCTTCCGCCGAGGAGGTCATGGACGTCGTCCTGGAGATCGTGCACGCGCGGACCGGCTACCCGCGGGACATGCTCGACCCCGAGCTGGACCTGGAGGCGGACCTCTCGATCGACTCCATCAAGCGCGTCGAGATCATCGGCGCCCTCGCGGACCGCATCGGGCTCCCGCAGGACGCCGGCGGGTCCGCCGAGGACGCGGTCGAGGAGCTGTCCCGGATCAAGACCCTGCGCGGGATCGTGGACTGGGTCGTCTCCCACACGGGCGAGCCCCCGACAGCAGTGCCAGTGGCGGAGGCGGCCGGGCCGGAGCCGGAGCCGGAGCCCGTGGAGGGTACGCCCGCCCGGTCCCGGACGGACGCGGCCGCCGGCTCCTCGCCCGCACCCGATCCGGCACCCGCGCCACCGCCCGTACCCCTCGGCCGGCTCGTGGTCACCACGGTGGCCCTGCCCCCGGCCGACGGACGACCCGCGCAACTGCGCGGGCTGCGCATCGGGATCGTCGGGGACGGTCAGGGCGTCGCGCCGGCCCTCGGCGCGGCCCTCGCGGCGCACGGTGCCCTGGTGACGGTGGTTCCCGGCGTCGAGGCGGCCACCGAGGCAGAGGCCGAGACCGGGGCGGGGACCGGGGCAGGGACCGGGTCGGAGGCCGGGGCGGACGGGTACCGCGAGGGCGTCGGCGCGTTCGACGGGGTCGTCGACCTGTCCGCGCTGCGGCCCGGGGCCGAACCCGTGCTGCCCGCCGCCTTCCCGGGGCTGCGGCAGGCCCTGACCGGCGGCGTACGGCGGCTGCTCCTCGTCACCGCGCCCGGCACCCCCGGCGCCGGCCTGCACGGCTTCGCCCGCAGCGCGGCGCTGGAGTACCCCGGCGCACTGGTCCGCGCGGTGGAGGTCCAGCCCAAGGAGGACCCCGACCGCATCGCCGCGCAGCTCGTGGACGAGCTGGCCGACGCCGGTGGCGCGGACGCGCACGCCTCCGTCGGGTACACCCCCGAGGGGGTACGGGTGGCCCGCCGCCCGGTGGCGACCCGGCTCACCGAGGCGGACGGGCCGCCGCCGCTCGGCCCCGGCTCCGTCGTCCTGCTCACCGGCGGCGCCCGCGGCATCACCGCGCGGACCGCCCTCGCGCTGGCCCGGGCCACCGGCTGCCACGTCGAGCTGATCGGCCGCACCCCCGAACCGGCGTCCGCAGGCGACGGGTTCGGCCAGGCCCACGACCGGGTCGCGCTCCGTGCCGCACTGATCGCCACCGGGCTGCGCAAGCCGGTCGAGATCGAGGCGGCCGCTTCCCGGATCCTCGCCGAGCGCGAGGTACGGGCCACCCTCACCGAACTCGCCGGCGCGGCGGCCTCCGTCCGCTACCACTGCGCGGACGTCACCGACGCGGCCGCCGTGCGGGCCGTGGTGGCCGACGTACGGGCCAGGCACGGCCGGCTCGACGGGATCGTGCACGGCGCCGGGATCCTGCGGGACGCCCTGCTGCGGGACAAGCGGCCGGCCGACTTCGCCGAGGTGTTCACCACCAAGGTGGCCGGCGCCCGCCACCTCGCCACCGCGGCCGCCGAGCACGGTGCGACGCCCCCGCCCCGCTTCCTCGCCCTCTTCGGCAGCGTCGCCGGCGTGTACGGGAACCGCGGCCAGTGCGACTACGCGGCGGCCAACGACGCCCTGGACGGTCTCGCTCACACCTGGGCGGAGTCCTTCCCCGGCCGGGTGCTGGCCGTCGACTGGGGCCCGTGGGCCTCGGACGCGGGCGGGATGGTCACCCCGGAGCTGGAGCGCGCCTACGAACGCCGCGGGATCCCGCTGATCGCACCGGAGGCGGGCACCGCCGCGTTCCTCGCCGAGCTCGCGCACGGGACCGACGTACAGGTGGTGCTGATGGCCGGGGCGGCCGAGGAGGGCGGCCGCGATGAGTGAGCGCGGACCGCGCCCGACGGACGCGGCGATCGTCGGGATGGGGGCCGTCTTCCCCGGGGCCGGCGACCTGGCCGCCTACCGGCGCAACCTCCTCGCCGGTACGGACTCCATCGGCGAGGTCCCGCCCGGACGCTGGGACCCGGAGGTGTACTACGACCCGGACGCCGCGACCGGCCCCGTCTCCGGCGACCGGTTCTACTGCCGGCGCGGCGGCTTCGTCGACGGACTCGCCGCCTTCGACCCGACCCGGTTCGGGATCATGCCGGCCGCGGTGGAGGGGGCCGAGCCGGATCAGATGCTGGCCCTGCACGCGACGGCCGAGGCCATCGCCGACGCGGGCGGCGAGGACCGGCTGCCGGCCGACCGTTCCCGTGTCGGGGTGGTGCTGGGGCGCGGCGGGTTCATGGGCGTGGCCACCGCCCGGCTGGACCAACGGGTGCGCACCGCACATCAGTTGGCCCAGACGCTGCGCGAGCTCGCGCCGGAGCTGGGCGAGCGTCGGATCGCGCAGGTGCGCTCGGCGTTCCAGGAGGCGCTGGGCCCGGAGCGGCCGGACGCCTCGATCGGGCTGGTGCCCAGCTTCACCGCCGCCCGCACCGCGAACCGGCTGGACTTCCGGGGCCCCGCCTACACCCTGGACGCGGCCTGCGCGTCCTCGCTGCTGGCCGTGGACCAGGCGGTCGGGCTGCTGGCGGCCGGGCGCTGTGACGCGGTGGTCGCGGGCGCCGTCCACCACTGCCACATCGCGACGCTGTGGAGCGTCTTCACGCAGCTGCGGGCGCTCAGCCCGAGCGAGCGGATCCGGCCCTTCGACCGACGGGCCGACGGGACCCTGCTGTCCGAGGGCACAGGGGTGGTGCTGCTGAAGCGGCTGGCGGACGCGGAGCGCGACGGCGACCGGGTGTACGCGGTGATCCGCGGTACGGGCGTGGCCGGGGACGGCCGGGCGGCGAGCCTGATGAGTCCGCTCGTCGCCGGTCAGGTACGGGCGCTGGAGCGGGCCTGGCGGGAAGCGGGTCTGGATCCGCGGGCGCCGGGCGCGCTGGGGCTGCTGGAGGCGCACGGCACGGGCACCCCGGTCGGGGACGCGGCCGAACTGGACACCCTGGCCCGGGTGTTCGGCCCGCCCGAGGCGGGCGCCGGGGGGCGCGGGATCGGCTTCGGGTCGGTGAAGTCGATGCTGGGCCACACCATGCAGGCCTCCGGCATGGCCGGGCTGATCAAGGCGGCCCTCGCCGTGCACGAGGGGGTGCTGCCGCCGACCCTGCACCTGGAGGAGCCGCACGCGGACCTCGTACGGACCCGGATGCGGCCCGTGACGGCGGCCGAGCCGTGGGAGCGCGGGCCCGCGCCGCGCCGCGCCGGGGTCAACGCGTTCGGGTTCGGCGGGATCAACGCGCACGTGGTGCTGGAGGAGGCTCCGGCGGCGGCCCGCCCGGCGGCCCCGGTGCGGCGGTTCCTGCCGCTGGGGCCCGCGGCCGCGCCGGTGGGGTCGGCGGCCGCGCCGGTGGGGTCGGCCCCGGCCCGGGAGGACGTACTCCTGCTGGCCGCCGACGGCCCGGCGGAGCTGGCCGCGCTGCTGGCCGCCGGTGCTCCGGTGTCGGGCGGTGCCGGGCCCTGCCGGCTGGCGGTGGTCGGGCCGACCCCGCAGCGGCTCGCGCTGGCCGCGAAGGCGGTGGCGCGCGGCCGGGCCTGGTGCGGAAGGGGGGACGTGTGGTTCGCGCCGGAGCCTCTGGCCGGCCGTACGGCCTTCCTCTTCCCGGGCCTGGAGCCGGAGTTCACGCCCGTCGTGGACGACGTGGCGGACCGGCTGGGGGCCGCCCGGCCCCCGCTCACCCGGGGGTCGACGCTGATCGAACGGGCTCTTGACGCGATCGCGACCGGCAGGTTCTTCGCCGGTCTCATGCCGGGGCTCGGCATCGAGGCCGACGTACTGGCCGGGCACAGCCTGGGCGAGTGGGCGGCGATGGTGGCCGCCGGCATGTACCCGAAGGAGGCGGCCGACACCTTCCTCGGCTCGCTGCGGCCGGGGGACCTGCTGGTCCCGGACCTCGTGTACGCGGCGCTGGGGTGCGGTGCGCGGCGGGCGGAGGCGGCGCTGCACGGGTTGGACCGGGTCGTGGTGAGCCACGACAACTGCACGCACCAGTCGGTGATATGCGGGGAGCCGGAGCAAGTGGCAGCGGTGGTCGCGCGGTTGCGCGCCGACGGGGTGCTCGGGCAGGAACTGCCGTTCCGTTCGGGCTTCCACACACCGATGTGGGAGCCGTACCTGGGGCAGGTGCGGGCCGCGTTCGGGCGGCTGCCGTTGACGGCCGGGGCGCTGCCCGTCTGGTCGGCGACGACCTGCGCCCCCTTCCCCTCCGATCCGGGTGAGGTGCGGGAGCTGGTGGTCCGTCACCTCCTGGAGCCGGTGCGGTTCCGTGAGCTGACCCTGCGGCTGTACGAGGAGCAGGGCGTGCGGTGCTTCGTCACGCTGGGCCCGGGCAGCCTGCCGGGCTTCGTCGAGGACACCCTGCGCGACCGCCCCCACCTGTCGGTGTCGGTGTCCTCCCCCCGGCTCGGCGGCCTGGCGGCCCTGCGCCGGGCCTGCGCCGCGCTGTGGGCCGAGGGGTACGCCCCGCGCTGGGACCGTCTTTCGCCTGCGGGGAGCTCGGCGGGTGGATCGGCCGGCAGCCCTGCGGGCGGCTCGGCGGGCGGCTCGGCGGGATCCCTGGGATCGGCTTCCGGCCCTGCGGGTGGCGCAGCCATCGTGGCCACGCGCGGCTCGGAGAAGGGGGCTGCCGGACCTGCGGGTCGCGAGGCGATGTCCCGCCCACCGGCCCCCGGGCCGGTGGGCGGGGCTGCCCGCCACACGGCGGGCAGCCCGACCCCGCCCGGTGCGGACGCGATGGCCGGTTCGAGCCCGGCGGGCCCGACGGCGGGCTCTGCGGACGCCTCCGGCCCGGCCGTTGCCCTCCATGACTCGCACGCGGGGTCCCTTCGTCGCGCCGACGACCCCGGTGCGGGGCCCGGCTCGGGCCCGGGTTCGAGCCACGGCTCGGGCCCGGATTCGAGCCACGGCTCGGGCCCGGGTTCGGGCCCGGGCCCGAGCCGTGGCTCGAACCCGGGTTCACCCGGCTCCGGCTCCGGCTCCGGCTCCGGCTCCGGCTCCGGCTCCGACAACGGCACGGGCACCGGATCCGGTGCCCGGCGCGGCCTCGGCGTGACCCTGGACCTCGGTTCGCCGCTGGTCCGGCTCGGGGAGGAAGCCCGGGCGGCCCTGGGCGGGCTCCTGTCGCCACCCGGACCCAGGGAACCCGTACCGGCGGAGCCGACCGGTCCGCGGCCGGTGCTGCTGTCCGCCCTGGACACCGTGCTCGCCGACACCGGCGCGGCCGCCCGGAGCGTCACCGAGGCCTGGACGGCCGTACGGGCCCCGGTCAAGCCCGCCGCAGTCGCCCAGCCGACCGCGGCCGGGCCGGACCACGGCCCCCGCCACGGTGCGGGAGGGGCCACGGGGAAGGCCCTCCTGCGGCTCTCCCTCGCCGCGCTGCCCTACGTACGGGACCACTGCGTGTACCTCCAGCCCGACGGCTGGCCCGAGGACTCCGACTGGTTCCCCGTCGTACCCATGACGACCATGCTGGAACTGGCCGCCGACGCCGCCCGCCGCCACGCGCCGCCCGGCCTCGCCGTCGTCGGCTACGAGGACGTACGGGCCCTGCGCTGGCTCGCGGTCGAGCCGGCCGTGGACGTCGAGGTCACCGTCCGGGACGCCGGGCCCGGCCGGCTGCGCGTCACCCTCGGGGAGTACGCGAGCGTGGTCGTCCTGCTCGGCGCGCGGTACGAGCGGCCGCCCGCGCCCGACCCGGCGCCCCTGCGCGACCCGCGGCCGGCCCCCGTCAGCGCCGAAGCCCTGTACCGGGACCGGTGGATGTTCCACGGCCCCCGGTTCGCCGCCGTCCACGAGGTGCGGGCCGTCGGCGAGGACGGCATCCAGGGCGTGCTGCGGGCCCTGCCCGATCCGGGCGCGCTCCTCGACGCGGCCGGGCAGCTGTTCGGGCACTGGATGCAACTGCGGCTGCCCGTCGACCGCCTGGTGTTCCCGGCGACCGTGGACCGGGTGCGCTTCTTCGGACCCCCGCCCGCCGGGCGGGACCTCGTCGCCGCGACGGCCCGCGTCCGCGAGGTCCGCGACATCACCGTGCGCGGCGATCTCGAACTGCGACGGGCCGACGCCTCCGGCGATGCCACCGGCCCGGTGTGGGCGCGGATCGAGGGGTGGACGTACCGCCGCTTCGGCGCCGACGAGCGGGTCTGGCCGATGAAGTTCACCCCGGAGGTGTGCGGCATCGGCGAGCCCCGGCCCGAGGGCTGGTGTCTGGCCCGGCGGCGCTGGACCGACCCCGCTTCGCAGGAGCTGGTGATGCGCCGCTACCTCGGTGCCGCCGAACGGGCGGTCTACGAGGGGCTGTCGCCTCGCGCGAAGGCGCCGTGGCTGCTGGGCCGGATCGCGGCCAAGGACGCTCTGCGCGGCCTGCTGTGGGACGCCGGGGCGGGGCCGGTGTTCCCGGTGGAGGTCCCGATCGGCAACGACGCGGCGGGCCGCCCGCTCGCGCTGGGGCCGCTGACCGGCGGCTTCCGGCTGTCGATCGCCCACAAGGACCGGATCGCGGTCGCCCTCGCCCATCCGTCCCGGCCGGTCGGCATCGACGTGGAGCCGGTGACCGCCGACCCGGACGCGCTGGTCCGCATCGCACTCGGCCCGGACGAACTCCGTCTGGCCGAAAGGCTGGCCGCCCGCGAGGGCACCGGCCTGCCGGCCGCGCTGACCGCCCTGTGGTGCGCGAAGGAGGCCGCGGCCAAGGCGGAGGGCAGCGGGCTCGGCGGCCGCCCCCGCGCATGGCGGGTGATGGCCGAGGACTCCGGGAACCCGGACCCGGGCGCCCTGCTGGTGCGCTCGCCGGGCGGCCACCCGTACCCCGTCCGCGCCGCCCTGCCCGGCCCCGCGCCGCTCGACCACGTCGTCGCCTGGACCGCCGGCCCGGCGGAACCGGCGGACCCGTCCACCGTCCCCTTCCAGCTCACGGAGACCCGTCATGGCACCTGACATCCTCGCCGAGATCACCTCCATGCTCGTGGAGATCGTCGGCGACGAGTACCTGCTCGCGGAGGAGGTCACGATGGAGACGACCTTCAATCAGGATCTCGCGCTGGAAAGCGTCGAGTTCGTCGCCCTCGCCGAGTTGCTGCACCACCGCTACGGCGCCGATGTGGACCTGATGGGGTTCCTGGCGGAGAAGGACATGGACGCCATCCTGGCGATGTCCGTCGGTGAACTCGTCACGCACATCGGGCGGATCACCCACGCCTCCCTGGCCCGGACGGCGGCGGCCTCCGCCGCCTCTCCGGCCTCGGCCGCCGCTCCGGCCTCGGCGGGCTGAGCCCGCCATGGCCGTCGTCCTCGCGGACTCCCTCCGCTTCCACGTCCAGCGGCTCCCGGCCGACGCCGGGGCCGCCGGCCCCGACCGGCCCGTGGTCGTGTTCCTGCACGGGCTGGTCGTCGACAACCTGTCCTCCTTCTACTGTCCGCTGGCCGTGCCGGTCGCCCTGGCCGGGTACGAGACCGTCCTCTACGACCTGCGCGGCCACGGCCGCACCGAGCGGCCGCCCACGGGCTACGACAGCCGCACGGCGGTACGCGACCTGTTCGCGCTGCTCGGCGCCCTGGACCTCGGCGGGCGCCCGGTCCACCTGGTCGGCAACAGCTACGGGGGAACCCTCGCGCTGCACGCCGCCCTGGCCCGGCCCGACCTGGTCGCCGGGCTCACCCTCCTCGAACCACCGCTCAGCGGCGACTGGGTGGAGAACATGGTGGACACCCTGTCCGCCGCCGCGCTCAGCCTGGAGGACAGCCCGGTCCCGACCGAGCTGCACGGCCTGCGCCTGCGCAAGGCCGCCAACCTGACGGCCATCGCCGACGCCCTCCTCAACCGCACCACGTTGATCGACGACATCGCCGGGAGCCGCACCTTCACGCCGGCCGACTACGCCCTGCTGCGCTGCCCGGTGCTGATCGTGTGCGGTGAGCACTCCGAACTGGTGCCGGGGGCACGGGAGCTGGTCCGCCACGCCCCGGAGGTCGCCTCGATCGAGATCCTGCCGGGCCTGGGCCACGACGTGCTGAAGGAGAGCAGCGGGACGCTGCGCAAGACCGTCCTGGCCCATCTCGACGCCACGACCGGTGCGACCGGTGCGACCGGTGCGGCCGGTTACCGCGCCCCGACGGGAGCTCTGGTCCCATGAGGGTGCTCTTCACCGTTCCCCCCCTCGCCGGGCACGTCAACCCGACCGTGGCCGTCGGGGCGGAACTGGCCGCCCGGGGGCACGAGGTCGCCTGGACCGGGCCGGCCTCCGCGCTGGCCGGCCTGCTGCCGCCCAGGGCCCGGATCCTGCCGGCCGGCGAGGGGGCCGACGGTCGGGAGATCGGCGGCGCCTACGCCGGCCTGCACGAACGCTGGCGGGATCTGCGCGGGGTCGGGGCGCTGCGCTTCCTCTGGGAGGAGGCCCTCGTCCCGCTGGCCCGGGCCATGGTCCCGGGGGTGACCCGGGCGGTGCAGGCCTTCGGGCCGGACGTGCTGGTCGCCGACCAGCAGGCCCTGGCCGGGCCGCTGGTCGCCCGCCGGCTCGGTGTCCCGTGGGCCACTTCCGCCAGCACCTCCGCCGAACTCACCCGCCCCTTCGCGGACTTCCCCAAGGTCGGGGAGTGGGTGGCCGGGCAGATCGGCGGCCTGCTCGCCGAGTTCGGGGACGACGGGGAGGGCTGGGACCCCCGGTTCTCGGAGCGGCTGGTGCTGGTCTTCTCCACTCCCGAACTCGTGGGTCGGAGCGAGGAGTTCCCGTCGCACTTCGCGTTCGTCGGGCCGGCGTTCGGGGCGCGTCCGGCTCCTGCCGGTTTCCCGTGGCAACGGCTGGACCCGGCGCGCAAGCGCGTCCTGGTGTCGCTGGGCACCCTCAACCAGGAGGCGGGGGGCCGTTTCTACCGGTCGGTGCTGGGCGCCGCCGAACGGCTCGCCGAGCAGGCGCAGCTGGTACTGGCGGCCCCCGCCGCCCTGGTCGGGGATCCACCCCGCCACCTCCTGCTGCGGGAGCGGGTCCCGCAACTGGAGCTGCTGCCCCATCTGGACGCGGTGGTCTGCCACGGCGGCCACAACACCGTCTGCGAGTCACTCGCCCACGGGCTGCCGCTGGTGGTCGCCCCGATCAGGGACGACCAGCCGATCGTGGCCCGGCAGGTCGTCGAGGCGGGGGCGGGGGTCCGGGTGCGGTTCGGCAGGACCCGGGCCGAGGAACTGCGCGATGCCCTCACGGCCGTGCTGGACGACCCCGGCCCGCGCCGGGCCGCCCGGCGGATACAGGCCTCATTCGCCGCGGCGGGCGGGGCCTCCGCCGCGGCCGACCGGTTGGAGAAGCTCACATGACACCACCCCCGCTCCCCCGGATCCCCTGGGTCCCGGCGGTGCTGCTGGCCGCCCTCGGTGCGGGCACCGTGCGCACCCGGCGGCGGCTCGGGGCGGTCCACGTGCTGCCCGTGGTCCCGCCCCCGGCCGCCGCGGTGCCGCGCCCGGCGGGCTGGCGGCTGCTGACCTCCCGGGGCGTGGAGCCGGACGCGGCCACGTTCCTCGCGGCCTGTGCCCACGCCGAGCGGGAGGGGCTGCGGGTGCTGGACCTGCTGCCCGCGGATCTGCCCGCCGAGCGGGCGCTCGGGCTGCTGCGGCTGGTGGACCCGGCTCGCTACCGGGAGGACCGGCTCGGCGAGGGACGGGGTGCCGGGTTCGCGGTGCTCGTCGCGGACGAGGTGCTGGCCCGGGCCGGGGTGGACGCGGACGGGCCGTACTCCACCCCGGCGGAACTCCTCGCGCTCACCCGCCGTTTGAAGGAGTACGCGGCCGACGCGACGGGCCTCGCCATCGCCCCGGCGCTGAGCTGCGGGCCGGCCGGGCGCCAAGGGGCCGTACGGGGGGCCGCCCGGGCCGCGGAGCTGCGGGCCCAGGGGCTGCCGCCGGGGGCCTTGGCCGCCGCGCAGCTGGGCGGGCTGGCGCTGCTCGCGGCCGCCGTCGTGCGTCACGGCCGGTGGGGGGCGGCCGCGGCCGGGCTGTACTGCCTGCAGCCGTACCTCGCGCTCGGCGGGCCGGACTCCCCGCTGCGCCCGGCGGATCTGGCCCTGGCCGGCGCCGCCCGGCCGCTCCGCTCCCTCGGCGCCGCCCTGCGTACCGCCTCGGCGGCGGCCGGCCGCAAGGGGGACACGGACCCGGCCAGGGCCGCGGCGTACCGGGCCGAACTCGCCGACGGCACCGCCCGGTTCCTGGAGCCGCGCCGCCCCGACTGCCCGTGGTGCGGCTCGCACCGGCTGTCGGTACGGGTGCGCGTGCCGGACCTGCTCCAGGGCAAGCCCGGCCGGTTCACCCTCGAACGGTGCGGGGACTGCGGGCACGTCTTCCAGAATCCCCGGCTCACCCCGGAAGGGCTGGACTTCTACTACCGCGACTTCTACGACGGGCGCGGCGGCGAGGGGGCCGGCACGGTCTTCGGGCGGCTCGGCGCGGCCTACCGGAGCCGGGCCGAGATGCTCCGCCCGCACGCCGTTCCCGCGTCCTGGCTGGACGTGGGGACCGGGCACGGGCACTTCTGCAACGCGGCACGGGCGGTGTGGCCGGGGACCCGGTTCGACGGGCTGGACATGGGCGAGGGGGTCCGCGAGGCGGAGCACCGGGGGTGGGTGGAGACCGGGTACCAGGGCCAGTTCCCGGAGTTCGCGCCGAAACTGGCGGGGCAGTACGAGGTGGTCAGCATGTACCACTACCTGGAGCACACGCGGGACCCGTTCGCCGAGCTGGACGCGGCGGCCGCGGTCCTCGCCCCCGGCGGGTTCCTGACGATCGAGCTGCCCGATCCGCAGTCGCGGATGGCGGGCCTGCTCGGCCCGGCCTGGCTGCCGTGGTTCCAGCCGCAGCACCAGCACCTGATCCCGGCCGCGAACCTGCGGGAGGCGTTGTCCGACCGGGGGTTGACGGTCCTGGCCGAGGAGCACGGTCCGGCCCACCAGGGCAACGACTTCTTCGGCGCGGTGGCCCTCACCGCGACCCGGCTGGCCCCGGACCCCGACCGGCCGTGGGGACCCCGGCCGACGGCGGGCGCGCGGGCCCGCGCGAGCGCCGTACGGGTGGCCGCGCTGCCGTTCTTCGCCGCGGCGGCGGCCCTCGACGCCCTGCGCACCACGGCCGCCCACCACTCGGACGGCGGCAACGCCTACCGTCTCCTGGCCCGCAAGGACACCCGATGACACCCCCCGCGATGGGACTCCCGTCCCCCTCACCCCGGCCCGCCGCCGGGACGGGCGCCGCCGCCCCCGCCCCCGGTGCGGAGCGGCACGCGGCCCGCCCGGACACCCTCGGGAGCACCGCCGGAGCGGATCCGGCCGCCACCCGCGCCCGCCGGGCCGGACCCGCCACCGGCGCGGTGGAGGACGCCCCCGGCTCGCATCCGGGCGGCGCCCATGGGGGCACCTCCGAGACCGCCGACCACCCCGGAGGCGACCCGGCCGGAGGCGGCCTGGCGCGGCGGGCCACCGTCGATCCCTTGTTCCGGCTCGTCGCCTACGCCTTGGAGGCCGCGCACGGTCGGCGGCCCGACGCCGTGTGGAGCGCCCCGTACGCCTTCCACCTCGGCTCCCCGGGACTGGTCGCCGCGGCCGGCTGGCCCACCGCGGCCGCCGCCGCCCCGCGTACCGACGGGCTGGTGCGGCTCAGCTCCCTCGCGCACCCCGCCGACAGCTGCGACCTGCCGCTGACCCTGTCCGGGCCGCCGCCCGACGCCCCCGAGTGGGCGGTACGGCCGTACGCGGTGCTGCGCGCACTGGCCCGGGCCGGCCACGGCCGCGGCGGGACCGACCTGCACGTACAGGGCTCGCTCACGGCGGCCGCCGGGCTGGCCACGGCCGAGCCGGCGGAGTGCGCGATCGCCCTGGCCGCGGCCGACGTGCACGGCGGCCGGGGCGAGGAGCCGGACCGTGCCCACCTGGCGCGGCTGCTGGCCGACGCCCTGCCGGACGGGGACGACACCCTGCGCCGGGCGGTGCTCTTCGCCCGGCCGGGCAAGGCCCTGCTCCTGGGCCCGGAGCCGGGTCGCGGGCGGCGGTACGTCGACTTCGACCCGGCCGCCTCGGGCGCGCGGCTGGTGCTGCTGGCCGTACGGGGGGAGCAGGCGGACCGGCCCGCCGAGTTGGCCCGGGCCGTGGCCCGGACCCGCGCGGCCGGGGCGCTGAGCGCCTGGCAGCCCGGGCAGCGGGAGGGGCGGAGCGTGCTGGTGCTGCTGCCCGAGGCACGACTGGCGGCGGTACGGGCCGCGGTCGCGGAGGACTTCCGCGGCCGGGGGCGGCCCGTACCGCGGTTCCTGAACATCGCGGTGGCCGGACCGGCCCGGCGCGAGGAGTAACACCACAACCGAGGCACGACACCCGAGGAGGCACCACCATGTCCACCCACTCACCCGGAACGACCACGAGACGCGGAGCCCGGCGCTCCGCGTTCGTGGCCGCCCTCGGCACGCTCGGCCTGCTGGGCGCCTTCACGGTGGCCAGTTCCCAGGCCGCCGAGACCGGTTCGCAGGCACCCGCGGCGGCGGCCGCCGCGGGCCTGCCCTCGTACGACCACGTGGTGGTCGTCGTGTACGAGAACAAGCAGTACGGCGAGATCATGGGCAGCTCGAACGCCCCGTACATCAACCAGCTGGCGGGCGGCGGCGCGAGCCTGACAGGGATGAAGGCGCTGACCCACCCCAGCCAGCCGAACTACTTCAACCTCTTCTCCGGCGCCACGCAGGGCATCACCGGGGACGGCTGCTACACCCCGCAGTCGATGACGGCGGCCAACCTCGGCCAGGAGCTGATCGCGGCCGGCAAGACCTTCGCCACGTACAACGAGGACCTGCCGAGCGAGGGTTCCACGGCCTGCACGAACGGCCAGTACGCGCAGAAGCACAACCCGTGGTTCGCCTTCAAGAACGTGCCGCTGAACACCGGCAAGACGTGGGCGCAGTTCCCGCAGAACAACTTCGCGGCGCTGCCGAACCTGTCGTTCGTCGTCCCCAACCAGTGCAACGACATGCACTCGTGCTCGGTGAACACGGGTGACACGTGGACGAAGAACAACATCGACGCCTACGCGCAGTGGGCCAAGGCCAACAACAGCCTGCTGGTGCTGACCTGGGACGAGGACAACTACCTCGGCTCGAACCAGATCGCCACCGTCTTCTACGGCGCGAACGTCAAGACGGGGACGTACTCCACCGCCTTCAACCACCACCACCTGCTGCGCACCTTCGAGGACCTCTTCGGGTCGGCGACGCACGCGGGGAACGCGGCCAACGTCCAGCCGATCAGCGAGGTGTTCACCACCGGATCGACCCCGACCCCGACGCCGACTCCCACTCCGACTCCGACGCCGACTCCGACGCCCACCCCGACCCCCACGCCGACCCCCACCCCGACCACGGGTGATCTGAAACTGGCCAACCCCGGCCCCCAGACCTGCAAGTTCAACCAGTCCTGCACCGTCCAGCTCACCGCCACCGGCGGCAAGTCCCCGATCCGCTACGCGGCCACGGGTCTGCCCTTCGGCCTGACCGTCGACGCCGGCTCGGGCCGGATCAGCGGGAAGCCGTGGTCCGTCGGCACGGTCCAGATCACCGCGACCGCGACCGACTCCGCGGGCGCCACCGTCACCGCCGCGTTCCCGCTCACCGTCAACTGGTTCTGAGGGGGCCTTCCGTGTACCTGTCGACCAGCCGGGCCGCCGACGTCGCCGTGGACGCTCCCGCTCCGCGAGGACCCCTGCGGGCCGTACCCGGCACGGTGATCGCGCTCGGCCTGGTCAGCCTGGTCACGGACGTCTCCGCGGAGATGGTGACCGCGGTCCTGCCGCTGTACCTGGTGGCCGGACTGGGCATGTCCCCGCTCGCGTTCGGCGCCCTGGACGGACTCCACCAGGGCGCCACCGCGCTGCTGCGCCTCGTGGGCGGCCGGATCGCGGACCGTACCCGGCGCCGCAAACTCGTCGCGGGCGCCGGATACGCGCTGTCCGCCGCCTGCAAGGGTGCGCTGCTCTTCGTCGCCACCCCCTGGTCGGTGGCGGCGGTGCTCGCCGCCGACCGGGCGGGCAAGGGCCTGCGCACCGCCCCGCGCGACGCGCTGATCTCGTTGTCCTGCCCACCGCGGGACCAGGGCCGCGCCTTCGGCGTGCACCGCGCGCTGGACACGGCGGGCGCGCTGCTGGGGCCACTGGCCGCGTTCGGGGTGCTGTGGGTGGTGGTGGACGGGTACGACGCCGTGTTCACCGTCAGTTGCTGCGTGGCCCTGCTGGGGGTGGCGCTGCTGGCTCTCTTCGTACGGGAGGCCCCCGCGCCCGCCGCTCCACGCCCGGCCCGGGCTCCCGTACGCACCCTCCTGCGGATCCCCGCACTGCGGCGGCTCTGCCTGACCGCCGCCGTGCTCGGCCTGTTCACCGTCGGCGACGCCTTCCTCTACCTACTGCTCCAACGCCGGCTCGACCTGCCGGCCGCGTACTTCCCGCTGCTGCCGGTCGGCACGGCGGCCGTGTTCCTGGCTGCCGCCGTGCCTGCGGGCCGGTTCGCCGACCGGCTCGGCCGGAGCCGGGTCTTCCTGGCCGGTCACGTACCGCTGATCGGCGCGTGCCTGCTGCTCCTGCTGCCGGTGCCGGCCGGGCCCCCGCTCCTCGTCGGCGTCCTCGTGCTCCTCGGCCTGTTCTACGCCGCCACGGACGGGGTGCTGATGGCCGCGGCGGGGGCGGTGCTCCCGGCCGAGCTGCGGACCACCGGGCTCGCGGTGCTGCAGACCGCGCAGGCCCTGGCCCGCTTCGCGGGGTCGGTGCTCTTCGGGGCGGCCTGGACCCTGTGGGGGCCGGGTCCGGCGCTGGGGGTGGGGGCCGGCGGGCTGCTGCTGTCGGTGGCCGCGGCCGGCGTGATCGCCGTATGGCGCGGGCGGGGAGCGCGCGTGCCGTCGTAGGGTCGGGGCATGTCCCAAGCAGAGCCGGAACGGCACACACTCGAAGGCAGGGTCGCCCTGGTGGCCGGCGCGACGCGCGGCGCGGGGCGCGGCATCGCGGTCCAGCTGGGCGCGGCGGGCGCGACGGTGTACGTATCGGGGCGCAGCACCCGTGGACGGCGTTCGGAGTACGACCGGCCGGAGACCATCGAGGAGACCGCGGAACTGGTGACGGCGGCGGGCGGGGTGGGGATCCCGGTGGTCGCCGACCATCTCGTGCCGGCGGAGGTGGAGGCCCTGGTCGGGCGGATCGATGCCGAGCAGGGGCGTCTGAACGTCCTGGTCAACGACATCTGGGGCGGGGAGCGGCTCTTCGAGTGGGAGAGCCCGGTCTGGGAGCACGACCTGGAGAACGGTCTGCGGCTGCTGCGCCTCGCGGTGGAGACCCATGCCGTCACCAGCCACTACGCGCTGCCGCTGCTGCTGCGCGAGCCGGGCGGGCTGGTGGTGGAGATGACGGACGGCACGGCGGAGTACAACGCGGGCCGCTACCGCAACTCGTTCTTCTACGACATCGCCAAGTCCTCGGTGCTCCGCATGGCGTTCGCCCTGGGGCACGAGGTCGGCCCGCGCGGGGCCACGGCGGTGGCGCTGACCCCGGGGTGGATGCGGTCGGAGATGATGCTCGACGCCTTCGGTGTGAAGGAGTCGAACTGGCGCGACGCGCTCACCGAGGTCCCGCACTTCGCCATCTCGGAGACCCCGTCGTACGTGGGCCGTGCGGTGGCAGCGCTCGCCGCCGACCCGGAGGTGGCCCGCTGGAACGGGCAGTCCCTCTCCAGCGGCGGGCTCGCCGGGGTGTACGGCTTCACGGACCTCGACGGCAGCCGCCCGGACGCCTGGCGGTACATGGTCGAGGTCCAGGACCCGGACCGCCCGGCGGACACCACGGGCTACCGGTAGTGCTGTGCCCCCCGGATCACAGGCGGAATGCGGACGGGTCGATCGAGGCCAGACGTTTCACCAGGGCCGGCACACCGCGGCCGCGGTCCTCTCGGTGCTCCACCGCGCGCAGCGCCGGCATGACCAGACGGGCGCCCGGGTAGCGGACCGGTTCCGGGGGGATCCAGCCGCCTGCCGGGCGGGCGAGGGGCGAGCCCGACCATTCGTCCTTCGTGCCCAGGACGAGGGAGGCGAGGACCTTGGCCATCAGCCGTGAGGGGCCCACCCCGTCACCCGAGTAGCCCGTCGCGTAGCAGACCCCGGGCACCGACTTCAGCCAGCCGGCGAAGGGCAGTGAGGTGGTCGAGTACTCGACCGGGGCGGTCCACGCCGTGTCCACCGGCGCGTCGGCGAGCTCCGGGAAGAGCCGTGCGAGCTGCCGCCGGAGCTCGGCGGGCCGCAGCGCGCCGCCCCACAAGGTGTCGGCCCCGCTCCGGCCGAACGCCACACCGGAGCCGCCCTTGCCGAAGAGCAGCCTGCCGTCCGGGGTCGTGCGGTAGTAGTTCAGTCTGCGGCGGGAGTCGCAGACCGAGGTCCGGCCGTCCCAGCCGAGTGCCGCGAGCCGCTCCGGTACGGGTTCGGTCAGTACGGTGTCGCTGGCCACGGTCACCATCCGGCGGCCGAGGTCCTCCAGTTGCCCGGCCCAGGCGTTGATGGCCAGTACCACCCGTGCGGCGTGCACCCGCCCGTAGGGGGTGTGGGCGGTGGTGGCGCCGGCGGGCGCGCGCCGCAGGGCGGTCAGCGGGGTGCGCTCGTGGATGCGCACGCCCGCTTCGATCGCCACCCGGCGCATGCCGCGGGTCAGTTTGGCGGGCTGGAGCGTGGCGCAGCCCGGGTCGAGGACGCCGCCGAAGTGGTTCCGGGTGCCGACGGCCCGCCGGGACTCGGCGGTGGACACCTCCTGCAGCGGCTCCGTCCCGGCGCGGCGCAGGTCCTCCAGGGTCTGCCGCCACGCCCCGCGCTGGGCCGGTGAGGAAGCGGCCCACAGCCATGGCCCGCGCGTGTACTCGACCTCGATGCCGTGGGTTTCGGTGAAGGCGAGGATGTCGTCGACGGCCTGGGCGGAGGCCTCGCCCAGTCGGCGCGCCTCCTCGTACCCGCCGATCGCGACGAGGCTGCTGAACCGGGCCCACATCGGCATCAGATAGCCCGCGTTGGCACCGCTGGCGCCGCCCCCGCACACGTCGGCCTCGATGAGGACGATGTCCGTGCCGGGTGCCCGGCGCAGGATCTCCAGGGCGGTCCAGAGCCCGGTGAACCCGCCGCCCACGACGAGGACGTCGCAGCGCACCTCGTCCAGCAGGTGCGGGGAACGTCCGTCGTCGGATTCGGCGTGCAGGGCGTCCCGCAGCCAGGCGGTGCGCCGGGCCGGGCGCGGGGTGGCGGGGCGGGGCCAGGTGCCGGTCAGGACGAGATCGGGATCGCGATCGGTCACGGGTACGGGTCTCCATGGTCGGTGCGGTGCGGTGACGGGTCCTGCGGTGAGAGGTCGTGCGTGCATGCGGCGGAGCCGGTCAGTTCTGGCGGGCGCGGGCGGCCCGGCCGGCGGTGTCCAGGTGCTCCGCCGCGGTCAGCAGGTCGATGCGCGAGCTCACCCCGAAGGTCTTGAACAGCCTGCGGAGGTGGTAGTTGACGGTGTGGGGGGACAGTGCGAGGCGCCTGGCGATCTGCTGGTTGGTGAGGCCCTCGCCCACCAGGCCCACCAGCGCCCGCTGCTGATCGCTCAATTCCGGTCCGGCGGACGGCGCCTCGACGAACCCGGACGTCGCCCGCAGCGCCGCCGCTTCCCGCTGGAGGGAGAGGCGCAGGGAGTCGGGCATGGAGTCGGCGATGAGCCGGCGCAGCAGCGCGTTGGAGAAGACGGCCCGGCCGCCGTCGTTGCGTACGACGCCGGTGGCCTCCACCTCCTCCAAGGCGGGGAGCAGGGCGGAGACCGAGGTCCGCAGCATCTGCGCCAGGTCCTCGTAGACCACCTCGCAGCCCAGGAGCGAGGCCACGCACAGCAGTTGACGGCAGCCCGGGGAGAAGCGCTCCAGGGTGGCCCGCACCCGGGTGGCCAGGCGGGCCGGGAGCTTCGGCGTCAGCAACCGGACCTCGTCGCCGGCGGTCTCCAGGGAGCCTTCCTCCTGGAGACCTGTGAGCAGTTCGATCAGCAGCCGGGGGTGCCCGCCGGCCTGGCCGATCAGCTGGACCAGGGCCGGTTCGGGAGGCGCGCCCAGCAGGTCGTGGGCCAGATCCAGCGCGGACGACGGCCCCAGCGGGCCCAGTGCCAGCCGCTCGGTACGACCGGTGAGACCGGCCGGCGGCTCCGACCCCTCGCCGGGGCGGTGGGCCACCAGCCATACGACCGGATCACCGCCGGTCCATTCCCGGCGGGCGAAGGGCATCCGCGGCGGTCCCTCCACCGCGCGGCGGGTGTCGTCGACGAGGACGAGGACGGGCCCCGCCGGGGCGTGGCACCGGCCGGGCCGGCCGGGGGTGTGGTGGGCGGGGGCGGTCCGACGCCGTCTGGGGCGGGGGTCCGCCCACGGATCGGGGTGGTGTCCGGTGAAACCCAGGCCGTCGGCGAGCGCAGCGGCTTCCCGGAGCAGCCGGGTCTTGCCGATGCCCGGCATTCCCTCGATGGACAGGACGGCCGGGCCGGAGCGGCGGCCGTATTCCAGCACCTCGCGGATGAGCCGCATCTCCCGTTCGCGCCCGCGCAGCGGCATGTGGGTGAACGTGCTGGTCATATGGACCCGCCGTAGCGGCGCACGCCGACGGTGTGGAAGCGCGCGGAGACGAACGCGGCGTCGCAGTACACCGCGTTCCCGGAGGGGTTCGTTCCCGTTCCGTGCAGATCCGAGTAGACGGCCGACTGGGAGATGTACCAGTCGCCCCCCAGGTTCGCCGAGAGCATCACCCCGGCTTCGGCGCAGGCCTGTTCCATCGCCGTTTCCACCTCGGGTGACGTGGAGTAGAGGCCGACGGACAGGGCGCCGCACTCGCTGGTGGTACGGGAGACCAGCGCGACCGCGTCGGCGACGGAGTCCACCGCCACGGCGAACACCACGGGGCCGAGCCATTCGGCGAGCAGCGTGGCCCGGTCCGCGGCCCGGTTCGCGTCGAGGGTCACCACGGCCGGGGTGCGGATGACGGCCTGCGGGTACGCGGGGTCGCGCACGGTGCGGGATGCGACGGCGACGCTCCCGGCTTCCCCGGCCATCACCCGTTCGAGCCGCTCCAGGACCGGGGGCCCGAGGAGGGCGCCCAGGATGCCGGTGGCCTGTTCGTCGTCGGCGAGCAGCGTGGCGAGGGCGTCGCCGAGGTCGGCGACGATCTCCTCGTAAGTCCGGTGCCCCTCGTCGGTGCTGATCCCGGCCCGTGGGACGAGCAGGTTCTGCGGGCTGGTGCACAGCTGCCCGCTGTACAGCGAGACCGAGAAGGCCAGGTTGGCGAGCATGTCGCGGTAGTCGCCGGTGGACTCGAGGAACAGGGTGTTGACGGCGGAGCCGGCGGTGAACACGCGTGCGTGGCGGACGTTCTCCTCCAGCCAGGAGCCGAAGGCGGTGCCGCCCGCGTAGTCGACGAGGCGGACCTCGGGGCGGGTGGCCAGCCGCCGCGCCAGTCCTTCGCCGGGGTGTTCGGCCGCCAGGCACACCAGGTCGGCCGGGAATCCGGCCTCGGTCAGGACCTCGCGGGCGATCCGCACGGTGAGCGCCAGCGGGAGGACGGCCGCCGGGTGCGGTTTGACCAGGACGGGGTTGCCCGTGGCGAGGGAGGCGAAGAGGGCCGGGTAGCTGTTCCAGGCGGGGAACACGCTGTTGGCGACGACCAGGGAAATGCCCCGGGGCACCGTCTTGAAGGTCTTGGCCAGGGTGACGGCCCGGCCGTCGCCCTGGGGTTTGCGCCAGACCGAGGCGGCCGGCAGCCGGGTCTGTTCGGCGAGGGCGAGGGCCACCGCTTCGAGCCCGCGGTCCTGGGCGTGGACGGCCCCCGCGTGGAAGGCCATGAGGAAGTTGTGGCCGCTGGTGTGCACGGCCGCGTAGGCGAACTCGGCGCTGCGGGCGTTGATCCGGTGGAGGATCTCGGCGCAGACCGCCGCACGGGCCTCGGGGCCCGCGTCACGCCAGGCCGGCAGGGCGGCCCGCATGGCGGGCAGCAGGACGTCGGGGTCACAGTGCGGGTAGGAGATCTCCAGCAGGGGACCGTAGGGGGAGCGCTCGCCTCCCGTCTCGGGGCCGGGGCCCACCGTGCCGTCCCGGCCGGGCTGCCCGAGTTCCACCGGCCGGCCCAGGAGCCGGCCGAAGGCGGCCTCGCCCGCGGCTTTCGCGCCGCGGCCGTAGGCCGCCGGGTCCTCGGGGTCTTCGGAGTAAGGCGACCAGTGCTCGCGGGTACGGATCACTTCGCGGGCCCGCGCGAGGGTGGCGGTGTGCCGGGCGGTGAACCGTGCCAACGCGCCACCGTCGGCTCGGGTTTCGGGAACGGGCTGCCGCGCGGTGTGCGCCATGGTCCTCATCCTTCGTCGAACGGTAGGGGTCGGTCGGTCCGGGTTCACCGGATCCGGGAGTCCTCGGCGATCACGCTAGATCGGCGGATGGGCACCTACGGCGGAGTCCGGTCATATGGGGAATTGACAGGACCTTCACACTGCCCGGCAGCGGACCGGCCGCACGACGGACTCCCGGCCCGGGGCATGCGCACCGAAATCCCCGCCGGCTCAGCAGTGTTGGGCACGCCCGCCGGGCGGACGGGTCGAACGGTGCCGATCGCCGTGTCCCGCGCGACCCGCCGTGATCGGCCATGCTCTGGCGTGATGTCACCGTTCATCGCCGCTCGGCGGGCGCGCCAACTGGCTTGTTCTGTACGGCCTGCTCGGCAGCTGCACCTATTACTCAGGCCGATGGCCCCGGTCGCTGCCGCGGCTACTGGGTGATCGGCCGCAGGTACCGGTCGAGTGCCGTGTCGGGCAGCACCCGCGCGAGGACGCTCACCTTCCGCGCGTCGGGCCCCACCCGGTACCGGGTCCTGGGCCGCCGGGCCGTCAGGGCCTGGCGGACGGTCTCCGCGAAGTCCTCCGGGCGGGTGGGGCTCTCCCGCGCCTGCCTCTCGTTCTGGTGCAGGAACCGGTTGAACGGGATCCGGTACAGCTCGGCCACCTGCTCGGGGACACCGTCCATCGCCGCCCGCGCCACGTCGGACACCTTGCCCCAGATCGGCGTCATGATGGCGCCGGGCTGCACCAGAGCGACGTCCACCCCTTGCGGTGCCAGCTCGCGCCGCAGTACGTCGGTCAGGGCTTCCTTGGCGAACTGCGCCGCCGCGTACGCCCCGAGGAACGGGATCGCCACGCTGCCCAGACCCGACGTCACGTTGACCACCCGGCCCCGGGTGCGTCGCAGCAGCGGCAGGAACGCCTGGGTGACGGCGAGCTGTCCGACCACGTTGGTGTCCAGCTGCTCGCGCAGCCGCTCGGCCGACACGCACTCCAGCGGGGCCGAGACGCAGATGCCCGCGTTGTTCACGAGCCCCCACAGGCCGTCCTCGCCCACCTCGGCCGCGACCCGTTCGGCGGCCGCGGCCACCGACTTCTCGTTCGTCACGTCGACGAGCACCGGGACGATCCGGCCGTGCACGCCGGCCTCGGCGAGCGCCAGGGCGTCGGCCTCCTTGCGGACACCTGCGAAGACCCTGAAGCCTGCCTCCTCCAACCGGAGTGCGCAGACCCGGCCGAGGCCGGAGGAGGCTCCGGTGACGAGAACGGACCGGCCGCGCGGCGACAGGGCGGCGCGCTGTGCGACAGCTGACACGAGATCCCTCCTCAGGGAACCACGGGAAGCGGAGGAAGCGGGGGAAGCGGGGGCGTTCATCCGGCCACCGCCGGGAACGTCAGGGCGTCTTCGAGCGTGCGGGTGAGCCTGCTCTGCGGCATGAACCGGAAGTACGCGTCCCGCACGGGCCGGCGGAACGGGTCCTCGGACTGCTCGAAGGAGCTGATGCCGCGCGAGGCGGCGACCATTCCCCGGGTCCGCTCCCGGCGTTCGTCCTCGTACCGGCGCAGCGCCCGCGGCAGGTCGGTCGCGCCCTTCAGGACCCGCCCGAGCACCACGGCGTCCTCGATCGCCATGCCCGAGCCCTGGCCGAGGCTGGTCAGCATCGGGTGGGCCGCGTCCCCGAGAAGGGTCACCGGTCCCCGGCCCCAGCGCTCCAGGAACGCCCGGTCCCGCGAGGGCACGGCGATGATCGACTCCTCGGGGGTGGCCAGGATCGCCTGCCGCACTTCGTCCGCCCAGCCGGCGTAGGAGTGGAGGATCTCCGCCTTGCCGCCCTTCCAGTCCCGCGAGAGCTCGGCCGGCATGTTCTTGGTGCCCCACCAGTACAGCCGTCCGGCACCCATGTCCACGAGCCCGAAGCGCTTGCCACTGCCCCAGAAGTGAGTCACCGAGCCGGGTGTGAACCGCGGGTGTGAGAAGGGCACGACGGCGAGCCAGCAGATGTAGCCGCTGTCCTGCGAGTCCTCCGGCCCCACCAGCTGCCCGCGGACCACCGAGTTGAAGCCGTCGGCCCCGATCAGCACGTCGCCCTCGGCGGTGGTGCCGTCGTCGAACGCGACCCGCACCCCGCCGCCCGGCACCCCGTCGGTCTCGAAGCCCGTGGCTGCTGCGCCGAAGTGCAGGGGGATGCCCTCCGCCGCCTCCAGCAGCGACTGCTGGAGGTTCGCCCGGGTGATGAGCACGCTGGGCACGCCCAGCCTGCCGATGATCTCCGGGAAGGGGAACTCCCGGATCAGCCGGCCCGAGGCCGTCTTCACGTGGTAGGAGCGCAGCGCTTCGCCGCGCTTCTCCAGGTCGATGCCGACGCCGAGCGAGTTCAGGGCGCCGATGGCGTTGCTCATCACCGAGAGGCCGGAGCCCGCGGCCCGCAGCTCGCCGGCCCGCTCGTGGACCTCCACGTCGAGTCCCGCCTCGCGCAGGGCGACGGCGGCGGTGAGGCCGCCGATGCCCGCGCCGATCACCAGGGCCTTCTTGCGGGGTGAATTCCGTGTCATCCGTGTCATCTCACTGTCCGATCAGTTCGGTGACGACCCCGACCATGTGCGCCACGTACGGCTCTTCCATGATCGTGAGGTGGTCGCCGGGTACGTCCACGACGTCGAGGACGCCGCTGGTGCGGTCGCGCCAGCCGTTGCTGGGGTCCGCGTGCATGCTTTCGATCGCCGTGTGCATCGAGTTGAGGACGCCGGGCAGCGGCTCCGCCGCGTGGATGAGGACCATGTCCTGGTCCACCACCTCGGGCCGGTAGGCGAACGCCGCCTTCCAGTTGGCCTCGTACACGTGGAACAGGCGGCGCACGACGGCCCCGGTGCTGCCCGCGGGCAGGACGCCCTCGTCGATGGCGAGCCGGGCGATGAAGTCGAACTTCTCCTCCAGCGTCGTCAGCCGGCCGGGGATGAGCTCCAGCGGGGAGTCGCCTCCGCGCCGCAGCCACAGGAGTTCCCAGAAGAACCAGCCGAGCAGGGCCTCGTCGTCCGTGGTCAGGCGGCGGCCCGGATTGAGGGCGGTGGTGTCCAGCAGGACGAGACGGGCGATCTCCTCGCCGGCCGCCCTCAGCTGCCGGGCGATCTCGAAGGCCACGAACCCGCCGAAGGACCAGCCGCCGATGACGTACGGTCCGCTCGGCTGCACGCGGTGCATGGCCTCGATGTAGCTCGCCGCGATCTCCTCGACGCTGCGCAGCGGTTCGGTGCCCGGGTCGCCGCCGGCTGCCTGGAGCGCGTAGAACGGCTGGTCGTCGTCCAGGTACTTGGCGAACCGGACGTAGCAGAGCACGTTCCCGCCCATGGGGTGGACGAAGAACATCGGGCGCTTCGAACCGGCCGGGCGGATGGGCACCAGCGGATCGAAGGCGGTCATCGCCTCGCCCGAGTGCAGGCGCGCCGCGAGCTCTGCCACGGTCGGCGCCGACACGAACTCGGAGAGCGGGACGCTGATCCCGTAGCGCTGCTCGATCTGGACCACCAGGCGCATCGCGGTGAGCGAGGTCGCACCGAGGTCGAAGATGTTGTCGTGCACCCCGAGCGCGGGCAACTGGAGCAGATCCCCGACGATCTCCGCCAGCGTCTCCTCGTACGCGTCGCGCGGGGCCGCGGCGGCGTCGGCGGCGGCCCCCGCACTCAGCCGGGCCTCGCGCAGCGCCTTGTCGTCGCGCTTGCCACTCGGCGTCAGCGGCAGGGCCGCCAGCCACTCGAAGTGCGACGGCATCATGTACTCGGGCAGCACCGTCCGCAGCTGCTTGCGCAGGAGCGTGAGATCGGCGCCGTCCGGGTCGCCCGTGAGGAAGGCGGCGAGGAAGGAGTCGTTGCCCTCACGGCGGCGTGCGACGACCGCGGCCTCCGCGATGCCGGGGTGGCCCGCCGCGAAGCGGGTGATGGCCAGCTCCACCTCGGCCGGCTCCACCCGGTAGCCGCGCACCTTGACCTGTGCGTCGGCCCGGCCCAGGCACACCACGTCGCCGCTCGGCAGGGCGAAGCCCAGGTCCCCGGTGCGGTAGAGGCGCTGCCCCGCGGCCGCGGCCTCGGGGGACGGATGCGGGAGGAAGCGCTCCTCGGTCAGGTCGGGGCGGCCCGCGTAGCCGTCCGCGAGGCAGGCCCCCGACAGGTACAGCTCTCCGCGCACCCCGGCCGGGACCGGGCGCAGCCGGGCGTCCAGGACGTGGACCGCGGAGCCGGCGATGGCCCGCCCGATGGGCGGCAGCGCCGGGAAGGCGGACGGGTCGCCCTGCATGCTGTACGCGGTCACCACGTGCGACTCGGTGGGCCCGTACTGGTTCTCCAGGATCACCCCGGGCAGGGCGGCGCAGAGCCCGCGTATCTCGTCGGTGACGCGGAGCTGCTCGCCGGAGGAGAGCAGTGCCCGCAGCGAGCGGGGGGCGAGCCCGAGCGCGTCGGCGGTCTCGGCCAGCTGCTGGAGCGCGACGTAGGGGAGGCAGATGCGGTGCACGCCCTCCCGGTCGAGCAGGCGCAGCAGGGCGGGCATGTCGCGGCGCTCGTCCTCGGAGAGCAGGAGCAGGGTGCCGCCGCCCGCGAGGGTGGAGAAGATCTCCTGGAAGGAGACGTCGAAACTCATGGGGGCGTACTGGGCGGTGACGCCGCCGACGACACCGCTGGGGATGCCGTTCTGCCAGGCGACCAGGTGGGCCAGTGACCGGTGCGGCATCTCCACGCCCTTGGGCGCGCCCGTGGAGCCCGAGGTGAACAGGACGTAGGCGATGGATTCGGGGGTGATCTCCTCGGTCACCTCCGCCGGGATCCGGGGCAGGTAGGGCCGCTCGCCGCCACCGGCGAAGATCTGCTCGGTGGTGAGGACGAGCCCCGGTCCGCCGACGGTGTCGGTGTGGGCGGCGTTCGCGATGATCCGGAAGGGGCGGGCCTGTTCGACCATGGCGGTCAGCCGGTCGACGGGGTAGCTCACGTCCAGTGGGACGGTGGCCGCGCCGGCCTTCATGACGCCGAGGATGACGGCGATCGTCTCCGGCGAGCGGTCCATCGCGATGCCGATCCGGTCACCGGGCCGCGAGCCCAGCGCGATCAGCTCACGGGCCACCCGGTCGGCGGCGGAGTCCAGTTCGGCGTAGCTCCAGCGACGTGCGCCGAAGACCAGCGCCGTGGCGTCCGGCGTGCGGGCGGTCTGCTCCGCCACGGCCCGTACGACGTCCGGCGGCGCGGCGGCCTCCCCCTGGTCCCGGGGCGCGTCCCGGTCCGGGACCGGCGAGAGGAAGCCGAAGTCCACGGCCTCGTCCGGGTGGTGGACCAGCCGGTCCAGGATCGCCGTGAACCGCTCGGCGTACAGGTCGGCCTGGGACGGCGTGAAGGTCAGCCCGTGGTGGTCCAGCCGCAGGCGCACGGAGCCGTCCACCGGGTCGGTCATGGCGTTGACCAGCAACTGGAAGTTGGTCTCCTCCCAGGTCTTGAACTCCAGGAGGCGGACCCCGGGCAGCTCGAAGACGGCGGCGAGCTGGCGGAAGTGGATGTAGTTGAAGGCGGTTTCCAGGACGGTGGAGCCACGGTCCTCCTGGATCGCGCTGAGCGGGTAGCGGCGGTGCGCGTGGCTCTGCTGCTCCTGCCGGAACCCGGCCCGGACCACGTCCGCCCAGCTGTCGGCGGCGGTTCCGAGCCGCACGGGAATCGTGTTGAGGAACAGGCCGGCGATGCGGTCGGCGTCCTCGAGCTCGGGACGGCCGTGGGTGACGAGCCCGGTGGTGATGTCGTCGGTACCCGAGAACAGTCCGAGCGTCAGGCAGTGGGCCGCGAACAGCACGGACTTCACGGGCAGCGCCCGCTCCCGGGCGAACACGCCCACCTGCCGGGTGAGTTCGGCGGGAAGATCCACGATCCTGGTGATCTGGGTGTCCGGACCCGGGGCCTCGTGCCCGCGGAAGGCCTGCAGGCGCAGCAGCGGGGCGTCCCGCAGGCGCTCTTGCCAGAAGGCACCGCTGTGCTCCGATTCCAGGGCCTCGCGTTCGGCGCGTACGTGGTGCGCCGCCGAAGGCAGGACCGTCTCGGTCACGGCCGCTATGGGGTGGCCCAGTCCGTGGAGGTAGTCCTGTAGCAGCTCGGCGACCAGGGTGGCGACGCTGCCGCCGTCGAGGATCGCGTGGTGGAAGCTGAGGACCAGTTCCAGCCTGTCCTCGCGGACGTGGGCGCGCAGGTGGTAGAGCGGCGCCTGATCGAAGTCGTAGCGGTGGTGGCGCCGTTCGTCGACGTGGGCCTGGATCACGGCGAGCGCCGCGGCCTCCTGGCGGCCCCGCAGGTCCACCGCGTCGAATCCGCCCGCCACCTGGTGGTCCACGATCTGGAGCGGCTCGGAGAAGGAGCCCAGGTCGAAGGAGGAACGCAGTACGGGGTGACGGGCGACCAGCCTTTCGAAGGCGCGCCGGAAACCCTGCTCGTCCCACGCCGAGGTGACGCTGTACTGGAAGACGTCGCGGTAGACGGCGGAGTCCTGCTCGGCGCGGCTGTGGTAGAGCAGTCCGAGCTGGAGGCGGGTCAGCGGGTAGGCGTCGGCACGGCCTTCGAGGCGGGCCCGGTCGACGCCCGAAACCAGCGCGAACGGGGCGAGTTCGGAGTCGGGCGCGGGCCCTGCGCCGCCGGTGGCCGACCTGGCGGCCAGCTGGGCTACGGTCGGCTGCTGCACCAGGTCCGTCAGTGAGAACACGATGCCGGCCTTCTCGGCACGGGCGCGGATGCGCAGCATCGTGATGGAGTCCCCGCCGAGCGCGAAGTAGTCGTCGTGGATCCCGACCCGCTCCGCTTCCAACACCTCCCCCCAGATCGCGGCGAGCGTCTCCTCGGTGGCGTTGCGCGGCGCCGTGAACTCGGGGCCGGCGGTGGCCGAGGGGGCGGGCAGGGCGCGGCGGTCGGCCTTGCCGTTCGGGGTGAGGGGGATCGTGTCGATCCGGATGAAGTGCGCCGGGACCATGAATTCCGGAAGAACGGAGCCGAGTTCACCGCGCAGCAGGGCCGGGCTGAGTGCGGCGTCCGCCACGTAGTACCCGACGAGCAGGGTGCCCCGGCTGCCCGACTGGTGGTCGACGACGACGGCGTCCCGTACTCCGGCCACGGATGCCAGCCGGTTCTGGACCTCGCCCAGCTCCACCCGGTTGCCGCGGATCTTGACCTGGCCGTCGATGCGGCCGAGGTACTCCAGGCTGCCGTCGGCCAGCCAACGGGCGAGGTCGCCGGTGCGGTAGAGCCGGCCGTCCGGGGAGAAGGGGTCCTCGGTGAACTTCTCCGCGGTCAGCTCGGGCCGTTCCAGGTAGCCGCGGGCCACGCCGACACCGCCGATGCACAACTCACCGGGGACCCCGGCCGGCTGGAGCCCGCCGTGCGCGTCCAGGACGTAGAGCCGGGTGTTGTCGATGGGCCGGCCGATGGGGACCCGGCGGACCGGCCCGTCGGAGGCTGTGGGGCAGTCGTGGTACGACACGTCGACGGTGGCCTCGGTGGGCCCGTACAGGTTGACCAGCCGCGGGGCGCTCTCGCCGCGCGGCGCGAAGACCCGGTTGAACTGCTCGACGCGTGCGGTGGGCAGAGCCTCGCCGCTGCAGAACACCTGTCGTAGGGAGGCGGCTTCGGTGCGCAGCTCCGGGCGGTCGTCGAGCAGGTCGAGGAAGGGGCCCAGCATGGAGGGGACGAAGTGCAGGGTGGTGACCCGCTGTTCGGCGATGGTGCGCAGGATGCCCCGCGGGTCGCGCTGGCCGCCGACGGGCAGCAGGGCGAGTGCCGCGCCCTCGATCGCCCACCAGAAGAGCTCCCACACGGAGACGTCGAAGGAGATCGGGGTCTTCTGGAGCAGGACGTCGCCCTCGCCGACCGGGTAGGCCTTCTGCATCCAGGCGAGCCGGTTGACCACCGAGTGGTGCTCGACCATGACTCCCTTGGGCCGGCCGGTGGAGCCGGAGGTGTAGATCACGTACGCGAGGTCGTGCGAAGTGGCCGTCTCTTCGAGCGGCTCGCCCGGACCGGTCAGCAGTTCTTCCGTGCGCAGGACGGGGACACCCTGCTCCTCGACCGCTGCGCCGCCGTCGGTGAGCACCACCTTGGCCCGGCTGTCCCGGAGCAGGAAGCCGATCCGCTCGGCCGGGTAGCCGGGATCGACGGGTACGTAGGCGCCGCCGGACTTGAGGACGCCGAGGAGGGCGACGATCAGCTGCGGGGAGCGGTCCATGAGGACGGCCACCCGGTCGCCGGCGCCCACACCGTGGGCGCGCAGGGCGTGCGCCAGCCGGTTGGAGCGGGTATCGAGGTCCGCGTAGGTCAGCAGGGACCCGTCGGCTCCGGTGACGGCGGTCCGCTCCGGGGTACGAGCGGCCTGCTCGGAGATCAGGCCGTGTACGGTCCGGTCGTCGGCGTACGGGACGACGGGGCCCTGCCACACCTGGGTGAGGTCCTTGTGCTCGGCCTCGTCCAGGATCGGCAGCGTCGCCGCGGGCCGGCCGGGCTCGGTGACGCCCGCGCCGATGAGGCGCAAGAGGTGCCCGGCGACCGCCGTGATGGGGTAGTCCTCGTCGAAGACGTCGACGGCGTAATCGAGGTCGACCCGCAGGTCGGCGTCGTCCTCGAAGGCGTGCACCATCACGGACAGCGCGTCCTGGTGGTGGACGGGCGCCAGCACGACGGACTCCACCGAGGTGCCCGGGAGCGGGGCGGGCCGGGGGTGGCGCAGGTAGGAGAGGGTGACGTCGAAGAGCCGGCGGGAGCCGGAGCCTGCGGCCGGGAGGTCCCGGAGCACGTCGCCGAGGGCGAGCCGCTCGTGGCCGCGGAGTGCGTCCGCGGTACCGCGGACGGCGGCGGCCAGCTGGTGCAGGGTGGCGTTGGGGTCGACCCGCACGCGCAGCGGGAGGTTGTTGGCGAGCTGGCCGACCGTCTCGAGGTCTTCGTCCGAGTGCCGGTTGCGGAACGGGACGCCGAGCACCAGCTCCTCGGTGCGGTGCACGCGGGAGAAGTACGTGGCGAAGGCGGCCGCGAGGAAGGCGAACGGGGAGCTGCCACCACCGCGGATCCGGCGGACCATGTCGGCGCCGACGGTGAAGCTGTGGCGGGCCCGGCGCCGCCCGCCTTCCGCGGGAGGCACGGTGGCGCGGGTGAACAGGGCGGGCTCGACGCCCTTCAGCGCGTCACGGAAGTGGGCCCGGTCCTCTTCGAAGGCGCCGGAGGCACGGTAGGCGGTGTCCGCCTGCACGAGTGCCGCCAGGGAACGGGGAGCGGGACGGGCTGCGGGCATGCCGCCGCCCGTCGGGCCGGCGTAGCGCTCCCACATCCGGAGGCTGACCTGGTTCAGCGCCCAGGCGTCGGCGATCAGGTGGTGGGCGTTGAGGTGCACATGGACGACCGAAGCGCTCTCGCGCAGCACCGCGGCCGTGAACAGACGCGAACGCCGCACGGTGAAGGGGCGCGTGAAGGAGTGCTCCTGCCACGCCGCACAGGCCGCCGCGGGATCGGCCGCGCCGGAGAGGTCGACGTACTGGACCCAGGGACCGACCTCCTCCTCGGCCTCGGTCCCGGCCACCCACTGGCAGGGAACTCCGTCCTGTTCGTCGAAGCGCAGGGAGAACGCCTCGTTGTTCCGCAGGACGCCTTCGAGCGACTCCCTCAAGCTGTCCACGTCGACATCGCCGGCCAAGCGCTCCTGGATGACCACGTTGAACTGGGGGTCACCCGGCGCGGTGGACTCGGCAGCCCAAATGTCCCGCTGGTAGGCGGACAGAGGGAGCTGGCGCATTGCGAGCATCGGCCTTCCTTCGCTAATTCGGACAGCTGGATTGTTGCCGTCCGATGCTCAGGAGCCTACGTTTCCCGCAATCCGGTTCACCACTACTCGTATGAGTAGAGGTGAACCACTCGTTCAGGTAGTCGAGAACGGGAAGGTGTGATCCACGCGATATTCCTCAGGGATTTCTCCGCACCCTCGCTAACATCTCGGACATGACCACTCCGCTCCCCTCCAGGAAATCCGTCATCGTGTCCGGCAGTGGGCCGGGACTGCTGCTCGCACATGGTGCGGGCAGCGACGTCGAGGACAGCTTCGGCCCGATCCTCGAAAGTCTCGCCGCCCACCGGACCGTTGTCGGCCCGGATTATCAGGGCTCCGGCATTAATCCGCTCCCGGACCGCCCGCTCACGCTCGACGGACTGGCCGACCACATTGTGGAAAGCGCCGTGCAATCCGGCGTGCATTCATTTGCCATATCCGGATTCTCGATGGGTGCGGCAGTGGCCGTACGAGCCGCCGTACGCCATCCCGAGCGCGTTACCGCTCTTGTTCTTTCCGCCGGGTTCGCCCGCCCGAACGCGCGCCTCGATCTGGTGATCGGCACCTGGCGGGCGCTCGGCGCACCGGGCGGGGACGGCAGGGTCCTGGCTTCCTACCTCTCGCTCATGGTCGGGGGCACGCGCTGGCTCGACGAACGCTCCCACGAGGAGATCGGGGAACAGGTCGAGCTGTTCTCCGCCGGCATGCCGCCGGGGGCCGACGCACAGCTCGCCCTCTTCGACGACATCGACGTACGGGGCGACCTGGCGCGGATCGCGGTACCGACCCTGGTCGTCTCCCCCCTCGGGGACCTGCTCGTCACCCCCGTTCACTCCCGCGAACTCGTGGACGGTATCCGGGGGGCCCGGCTGGCGACACTGGACTGCGGTCACGCCATCGCCGCGGAGCGGCCGGCCGAGTGGGCCGAGCTGATCACCGGGTTCCTCGCCGGCGTCGACGGCTGACGGTCCGGGCGGGCCGGGCAGTCCGGGCAGTCCGGGCAGTCCGGGCAGTCCGGGCAGTCCGGGCGGGCGATCGGAGGCCCGGCGCCCGGCCCCGCCGACCCCGGGATCGGGGGTGGCGCGGCCCGGGGGTGGGCGCCGGGCCCGGCTTCAAAGGCGCCCGGAGGAGGGGGCCTTGCCCAGCGCGGTCGCCGCGAGGGCCAGTGCGGCGAGCCCGGCGCCCAGCCACATGACCGCGTTGATCCCCGCACCGTCCGCCGCCAGTCCCCCGACCAGCGCTCCCAGGGCGATCGCCCCGTTGAACACGCCGACGAACAGCGAGGACACGGCCTCACGCGCCTCAGGAGCCGAAGCCAGCAGCCAGGTCTGGGTGCTGACCGACACGCCACCGTACGAAAGCCCCCAGACGGCGAGCAGCACGCCGGCGGTCAGGACGGAGCCGCCGAGCACCGGTACCAGTGCGACCGTGGCCGCCAGTACCGCACTGATCACCAGCAGGGTGCTGCGCGGGGACCGCCCGGCACCCGCACCGGCCGCGAAGTTGCCCGCGACGCCCGCGACCCCGTACACGAGCAGCAGCGTGCCTATCATTCCGGCGCCGGCCCCCGAGACCTCCTCCAGTACGGGGCGCACGTACGTGTAGGCGGCGAAGTGCCCGGTGACGAGCAGCGCCACCACCGTCAGCCCGGTCCGCACCCGCGTCTCGCCGAACAGCCGCATCACACCGCCGAGCCGCACCTCCTGCTCGGCGGGCAGCCGCGGCAGCAGGGCCGCCAGGGCGACCAGCACCACCAGCGCCAGGGCACCCACCGTGATGAAGGCCGTTCGCCAGTCGGCCAGTTCGCCGATGTACGTACCGGCCGGAACGCCGAGCACCGACGCCACCGCGATACCACTGAAGACCAACGAAGTCGCGGAGCCGATCGACTTGGGGGGCACCAGCCGCACGGCCAGGCCGGCCGCGATCGCCCAGACGCCGCCCATGCCGACGCCCACCAGCACCCGGGCGGCCACCATCACCGCGAAGTTCGGCGACCACGCCGCCAGCAGGTTGCCCACCGTGAGGACCGCCATCAGCGCACACAACACCGTCCGCCGGTCGATCCGCCCCAACAGCGGTGTCAGCAGCGGCGCCGAGACCGCGCCGACCAGGCCGGTGATGGTCAGGGTCAGTCCGGCGGTCCCCTCGGTCACCTTCAGTGCGTCTCCGATGGGCGTCAGCAGGCCCACCGGCAGCATCTCGGACGTCACCACCGTGAACGTCGCGCTCGCGACCGCGGCGACGCCCAGCCAGCCGCGGGTCGCGGAGCGCGCCGGCACCCCGGTGGTGTCTGCAATTTCCTCAGTCTGTGCCATGTGACCAGCCAACCCGCCCCGACCTGCGGGAACAACGGCCGATCTCTCATCCTTCGATAAGCGGGACTACTCGATCGGCCGCGCCCGGCGGGCGGTGTAGAAAGGGAACCATGAGCGGTGTCGAGATACGCGAACTGGAGACGTTCCTCGTGCTCGCCCAGGAGCTGCACTTCGGACGGGCGGGCGAGCGGCTGTACGTGACGCAGAGCCGGGTCAGCCAGCTCCTGCGCTCCCTGGAGAGCCGCATCGGGGCCCCGCTCGTCGAACGCACCAGCCGCCGGGTGCGCCTGACCCCGCTCGGGGAGAGCTTCCTCGCGGGGCTGCGCCCGGCGTACGACGCCCTGCGCGCCACGGTCGACGAGGCGCGGGCCGCCGCGCGGGGCATGGGCGGGGAGTTGCGCATCGGCTTCCAGGGCACCGTCGACGACTACCTCAGCCGGGCGATCGCCGTGTTCGGGGACCGGTATCCCGACTGTGCGATCGACATCGTCGAGATCCCGCTCTCGGACCCGTTCGGGCCGCTGCGCCGCCAGGAGGTGGACTGCGCGGTGGTCCTGCTGCCGGTTGCCGAGGACGACCTCGTGCTCGGCCCGGTCTTCTCCCGCCAGCCGCAGACCCTCGCCGTGTCCGTCCGGCACCCCTTCGCCGCCCGGGAGTCGCTCTCCGCCGAGGAACTCGCCGATTGCCGGCTCATCGGCCTCGATGGCGGCGCCCCCGAGTACTGGCGGCGGGCCCAGGCCCCCGGCCTGACCCCGGGCGGCCTCCCCGTACCGGCCGGGCCCAGCGTCAACACGCTCCAGGAGGGGCTGAGCCTGACGGCGGCCAATCGCGGGGCGATGCTGCTGTGCCGCTCCACGGCCGACTACCACGGGCGCCGCGACTCCCTCACCTTCGTCCCGGTCCAAGGCCTGCCCGACTCCGAACTGGGCCTCATCCGCCACCGCACGCGACCCTCCGCGCAAGCGGAGGCCTTCGCAGTGGCGGTCGCCGAGGCGGCCGGCCCGACGGCCTGACCCCGGCCCCGTCGACCTGCGCGCGTCCGACCGCACCGGGCCGCGCCCCGGCCCCTCCTCCGCTCATCGGCCAGGACCCGGTCCGTCACCCGAAGGACCAGACCGCCTCGGGGTCGTAGGCCCCCACCGCGCTGCCGACGCGGCCGGCGAGGGGGTAGCGGTCGGGGTCCATGGCCCGTTCCAGCAGGGGGGGCGCTGACGGCCCACCACTCCTCGTCGGTCTGGCGGCTGTTAACACCGCCCACGCGAGGAGTTCTACCTCTGATCTCGCCCAGTGCTCCCCCGTTCACGCGCACGCCGCGTCAAGCCCGCCACCGCGAGGTAGGCAGGAATCTCCCGCGTTTACGCGGGAGAGAACTTCAATCGCCCGACACGAAGCTGAAGGACTTCACCGAGCAGGAGTGGTCGGACTTCCTGCACAAGAGCGCGGTGAAGGTGAAGGTCGGGCCGAACAACTTCACCTACGAGGGCCTCGTCACCAAGGTGGCCCGCACCTACCTGTCCAAGGACCGCGAGTCCATGCAGCCCCACATCCGGGCGTTCGTGGACCGTGCCGTCGTCTTCACCGCCTGCCCGGACTGCGCCGGCACCCGCCTGTCCGCGGCCGCGCTCTCCTCCCGGATCGACGGGGTGAACATCGCCGAGTGCTCGGCGATGCAGATCAGCGACCTCGCCGCCTTCGTCCGCCGGATCGAGGACCCGGCCGTGGCGCCCCTGCTGGCGAACCTGCGCGACCTGCTCGACTCCCTCGTCGAGATCGGCCTCGGCTACCTCAGCCTGGACCGCCCCGCCGGAACCCTGTCCGGCGGCGAGGCGCAGCGGGTCAAGATGGTGCGCCATCTCGGCTCCGCGCTCACGGACGTCACGTACGTCTTCGACGAGCCCACCACCGGCCTGCACCCGCACGACATCCGGCGGATGAACGACCTGCTGCTGCGGCTGCGCGACAAGGGCAACACGGTGCTGGTGGTGGAGCACAAGCCGGAGGTCATCGCGATCGCCGACCACGTCGTCGACCTCGGTCCGGGCGCGGGCACGGCCGGCGGGGAGCTCTGCTACAGCGGGGACGTGGCCGGGCTGCGCACCTCCGGCACCCTCACCGGCCGACACCTGGAACACCGGGCACGGCTCGGGGAGTCGGTGCGCGAGCCGCGCGGGACGCTCTCGGTGAAGGGCGCCGACCTGCACAACCTGAAGGACGTCAGCGTGGACGTGCCGCTCGGGGTGCTGACCGTGGTGACCGGGGTCGCCGGCTCCGGCAAGAGCTCGCTGATCCACGGCTACCTGGCCGGGCGGGAGGGGGTGGTGGTCGCCGACCAGTCGCCGATCCGCGGTTCGCGCCGCTCCAACCCGGCCACGTACACCGGCCTGCTGGGGCCGATCCGGACCGCCTTCGCCAAGGCCAACGGGGTCAAGGCGGCGCTGTTCAGCGCGAATTCGGAGGGCGCCTGCCCGAACTGCAACGGGCTCGGGCTGGTCTTCACGGATCTGGCGATGATGGACGCGGTGTCCTCGGTCTGCGAGGAGTACCGAGGGCAAGCGGTTCACGCCCGAGGTGCTCACGTACCTGCTGCGCGGCAAGAACATCGGCGAGGTGCTCGACATGCCGGTGGCGGAGGCGTACGAGTTCTTCACCACCGGCCAGGCCCGTACCGTCCTGGGCCGCCTCGCCGACGTGGGGCTGGGGTACGTACGGCTCGGGCAGCCGCTGAACACCCTGTCCGGCGGTGAACGCCAGCGGCTCAAGCTCGCCATCAGCATGGCGGAGAAGTCCTCGACGTACATCCTGGACGAGCCGACGACCGGGCTGCACATGGCCGACGTCGACAAGCTGCTCGCCCTGCTGGACCGGCTCGTCGACGACGGGAACTCCGTGATCGTCATCGAGCACCACCAGGCGGTGATGGCCCACGCCGACTGGCTGATCGACATCGGCCCGGGCGGCGGCCACGACGGCGGCCGGGTGGTCTTCGAGGGCACCCCGTCCGATCTGGTGGCGGGGGCCGACACGCTGACCGCCCGCCACCTTCGGGAGTACGTCAACAGGGGCTGAGGTCGGGGAAGGTGAGCTCGCGGCCGGCGCCGAGCGGGGCGAAGAACCGCTCCACCTCGGCGTCGGCGACCTCCTCCAGCCGGGCCGGGGACCAACGGGGGCTGCGGTCCTTGTCGACGACCTGGGCCCGGATGCCCTCCACCAGGTCGGGGGAGGTCAGCGCGTTGCAGGACACCCGGAACTCCTGGGCCAGCGCCTGGGGCAGGCTCTTCGGTTCCGCGGCCCGGCGCAGCGCGGCGAGGGTGGTCTTGAGCGCGGTCGGGGACTTGGCCAGGATCGTCTCGGCGGTCTCCTTGGCGGCCGGGTCCCCTTCGGCGTGGAGCCGCTCGACGATCTCCTCGACGGTGTCCGCCGCGTAGCAGCGGTCGATCCAGGCCCGCCGCTCGGCGAGTTCGCCGGGCGGGGGCACGGCCGCGTGGCGCGGGAGGACCTCCGAGGCCGGGGCAGCGGCGAGTTCGGCGGCGAGCTCCGGGAGCCGGGCGGCCGGTACGAAGTGGTCGGCGAGCCCGCACAGGATCGCGTCGGCGGCGCCCACCGCGGTGCCGGTGAGGGCGAGATGGGTGCCGAGGAGGCCGGGGGCGCGGGCGAGCAGCCAGGTGCCGCCGACGTCGGGCACGAAGCCGATGCCGGTCTCGGGCATCGCGACGCGGGAGCGTTCGGTGACGACGCGGACGGAGCCGTGCGCCGAGACGCCGACGCCGCCGCCCATCACGATGCCGTCCATGAGGGCGACGTACGGCTTCCGGTAGCGGGCGATGTGCGCGTTGAGTCGGTACTCGTCGCGCCAGAAGTCCGCGGAGGCGGTGGTTCCGGCCTTGGCGTCGTCGTGGATGGCGCGGATGTCCCCGCCCGCGCACAGCCCGCGCTCGCCGGCCCCGCGGATCAGCACCTGGTGGACGGCGGGGTCGTCCTCCCAGCCGGTGAGGACCTCGTCGATCCGCAGCACCATGGGGTGGGTGAGGGCGTTGAGGGCCCTGGGGCGGTTGAGGGTGACCACCCCCGTCCGACCCCGGACTTCGAACAGGACGGTGTCGCCTGCGTTCCCGGTGTCGCCTGTCTGCCCGGTGTTTCCGGTGTTCCCGGTGTTTCCGGTGTTCCCCGTGTCATCTGAGCTCTTCACACCGGCACAGTATGTAGCGTGGAGCGGTATGCGGAAGATCATCCTGATGAGTGGCATGTCCCTCGAAGGCTTCTTCGAGGGGCCCGAGCGGCAGATCGACTGGCACTGCGTCGACGAAGAGCTGCACCAGCACATGAACGACGTGATCCGCCCGATGGGCGGTCTGCTCAGCGGCCGCGTCACGCACGAGCTGATGACCGACTTCTGGCCCACGGCCGACGCCGACCCGGCCAACGCGGGGCCGGTGGCCGAGTTCGCCGGGATCTGGCGGTCCATGCCGAAGTACGTGTACTCGCGCACCCTCCCGCCGGGCGAGGCCGACTGGAACACCACCGTCCTGCGTGACGTCGTACCGGAGGAGGTCGCCGCGCTCAAGGCCGAGCCCGGCGGCGACCTGATCCTGGGCGGGTCCGATCTCGCCGCCACCTTCCTGCGCCTCGACCTCGTCGACGCGTACCGGATCTACGTGCACCCGGTGCGCATCGGCCGCGGCAGACCCCTCTTCCGGCCCGCCGACGCCCACGTTCCGCTGCGCCTGACGGGGACACACGCCTTCGGCAACGGTGTGGTGCTGCTGACCTACGAGCGGCCGTAGGCGCCCGGCGTCTGCCCGAAGGCACGCCGGAAGACGTCGATGAAGGCGCTCGCGGACGACCATCCGCAGCGGTGCGCCACCGCCGTCACCGGGTTGCCGGTCGCGAGCAGCCGCAGTGCGTGGTGCAGCCTCAGCTGGGTGCGCCACTGCGGGAACGTCATCCCCAGTTCGGCGCGGAACAGCCGGCTCAGCGTCCGCTCGCCGGCCCCCGCCCCGGCCGCCGCCGCGAGTGCGGCCAGCCCCCTCGGGTCGCCGGGGTCGGCGTGCAGCAGCGCGCACACCGCCGCGAGGCGGGGGTCGGCGGGGGCGGGCAGGTGCAGCGGCTGGAGCGGGGAGGAGCGCAACCGGTCGAGGAGGACCGCGAGCAGCCGGCGCCGCTCCGGGGTGTCGTCCTGCGGGTCACGGGTGTAGGCGAGGATCAGCTCGCGCAGCAGCGGGCCGACGGCGATGACGGCCGGCGCGTCCAGGGACAGCGGGTTGAGGCTGGTCGGCAGGCCCACGCAGTGCAGGTCGGTACGGCCGAAGGCGCGGTGTTCGTGGACGGTCCCGGCGGGGATCCACAGGGCCCGGGTCGCGGGGGCCAGCCAGGTACCGGCGTCGGTGGTGATCGACAAGACCCCGGAGCCCGCGTAGGCGATCTGGTGGTCGTCGTGGTGGTGCGGATCGACCCCGAGGTCGGTGTCGAGTTCGAGGACGCTCGTCGCGGCGCGGGGCGTATGGCGGATTTTCTGCATCACGCGGCAATTTATCGGAAGCGCGAGGGCATCGCCGACGGCGATTGTCGATTCGTGAAGCCAGTGAAGCCCGTGAACCCTGTGACCCCTGTGAACTCCTCGAATCCTGCCGGGCCCTTGCCCTCCGTGCGGCCCTTGGCCTCCGTAGGGCCCTCGGCCTCCGCGCAGCCCGCCGTCGGCCCGCCCGAGCCGTCGCATCCGGTTGCGGCGCGATCCCCGGCTCCCGGCCGCCGCCGTGTCGCCGCGTTCGCGGCCGGCCACTCGTGCGTGGACGTCTACCAGGGCGCCGTCGCCGCGCTCGTGCCCTTCCTCGTGTCGGAGCGCGCCTACGGGTACGCCGCCGCGTCCGGCATCGTGTTGGCCGCCTCGCTGCTCTCCTCCGTGGTCCAGCCCCTGTTCGGGATGCTGACCGACCGCCGGCCGACGCCCTGGCTGATCCCCCTCGCCACGGCGGCGTCGGGGCTCGGCATCGCCCTCGTCGGTCTGGATGCCGGGTATCCGGCCACGGTGGCGGCCGTGGCCCTGTCGGGGCTCGGCGTGGCCGCCTACCACCCGGCGGCCGCGCGGGCGGTGCGCACCGCCTTCGGCGGGTCCGGGCACTCGGTGATGAGCTGGTTCGCGCTCGGCGGGAACATCGGCTTCGCCTGCGCGCCGCTGCTGGTCATGGCCGCGCTGGCGGTTCCCGGGCCGACCGGCTGGTGCCTGCTCGCCCTGCCCGCCGCGCTCGGCGTCCTGGTGGGCAGGCCCCCCGCCCCGGTCACCGCGGCCGATTCCCGTACGCCGGCCCGGCCGGAGGATTCCCTGGCGGCCGCCCCGCAGGAGAACCGGCGGGCCTTCCTCCTGCTCTCCCTGGTGGTGGTCGTCCGGTCGGTCGTGTTCACGGGCCTGAGCACCTTCGTCGCCCTGTACGTGACGGAGCGCGGCGGCGGCGGAACCACCGGGTCGGTCGCCCTGTTCGCGCTCTTCGCGGGCAGCGCCGGCGGGACGCTGCTCGGTGGCCTGCTGGCCGGCCGGTGGGGCCGGGCCGCCACCGTCCGCCGGGCCTACGCCGCGGCGGTGCCCGCCGTCGCGGGGATCCTGTTCCTGCCGCTGCCCCTGGTGCCCGTCTGCGCGGCGCTCGCCGCCACCGCGCTGTACGTGCCGTTCTCCCTCCAGGTCACCCTGGGCCAGGACTACCTCCCGACGCGCATGGGTACGGCGAGCGGGGTCACGCTCGGCCTGACCGTCAGCGTGGGCGGCCTGGCGAGCCCGCTCATCGGCGCGGCCGCGGACGCCGCTTCGCTGCGCACGGCGCTGCTGCCGCTGGCCGTGCTCCCGGTGCTGGCGTGGGCTCTGGCGCGGCGGCTGCCGGAGCCGGACGTGGAGCCGGATCCGGCCCGCTGAGGTCAGTCCCGGGGCCGGGCCCGGTGCGCCTTCCAGGCGTCCAGGGCCTCGCCCCGGGTGCCGCCGGGGTGGTCGGCGTGCCAGGCGCGCAGGAAGCGGTTGAACTCGAACTGGGCCGCCACTTCCCGTGGTTCGGCCGCCCGCGCCCGGGTGGTGTGCCAGTGGGCGACGGCCTCGGCCAGGGTGTGTCCCGCGTGTCCGGCGATGTAGTCGCGCATGAAGGCGTCGAAGTGGAAGCCGGGGCCGATCTCCCGCGTGAAGTACTCCCGGAGCACCTGGCTGCACCGCTGCCCCGGCGGGATCACGGTCCGGCCGTCGACGGGCGCGGCGAGTTGGCGTCCCGTCCGGCGCGCCACGGGCCGCTCGGGCGCGAGGGGGGCCGCTGCCGGTTCGGGCACGCCGTCGAGCGCGGCGGCGAGCCGGGCGGTGACGGCGACCTTGCCTCCCCCGGCCGACAGCCCCATCTCCCGTGCCAGCGCGCTCAGTTCGGCCAGCGTCCAGTACCAGCGCAGCAGTTCGGCGCCGGTCAGGTGCGGCGTCAGGGACGGCCGGGATTCTTCCGCATTCGTACGCACGTTCGCATCGTAGCGGAAGGCGCGAAGCGGCAATCAATAAGGCAACCTTGCAAGTTTGACTGCACATCTCCTAGTTTTGGATCATGCCTGCGACCTCATCCGACACCGCCGAAGAGCTCCAACTCGCACTCGGCATGCTGCTCCGCCAGGTGCGGGCCGCCGCCGGCACCGGCGTGACCCTGTCACAGGTGTCCGTACTGAAACGGCTGGAGCGGCTGGGCCCGTGCACCGCCTCGGATCTGGCGCGGGCCGAGAAGATCCGACCCCAGTCGGTGATCGCCACGGTCAACGCGCTGCAGGCCGACGGCTACGTCACGCGGACCCCGCACCCCACCGACGGCCGCCAGTTGCTCATCTCCCTCACCCCCGAGGGGCGGATCTGCGTCCGCGAACGCCGCCAGGCCGGGCAGAACCGGATAGCCGAGCTGATCACCGAACGACTGAGCCCGGCCGAACAGCACCGGCTCGCGGAAGCCGTCCCGCTGCTGCGGCGCCTGGCCGAGGACTGACCCGCGGTCACACCGCATTCGAGACCCGAACCGAGATCGAACGCCCGAAGGAGCCCGCATGACCGCCACCGACCCGAACCGTCTCGCCCTCGGAGACGACACCGCCCTGGTCCTCATCGACCTGCAGACCGGCATCATGGCCATGCCCACGGCCAAGCCCTCCGCCGAGATCCTCGAGAAGGGCATCGCACTCGCCGAGGCCTTCCACGCCCGCAAGCTGCCAGTGGTCCTGATCAAGGTGGCCTGGTCCCCCGACGGCGGCGACCTGCCCACCGTCGACGTGGACCGCCCCGGTCCGCTCACCGCGCCGCCCGCCGCGTTCTCCGAGATCCCCGCCGAACTCGCCGCCCTCGGCGACGTGGTCGTGACCAAGCGCCACTGGGGCGCCTTCACCGGGACCGAACTCGACCTCCAGCTGCGCCGCCGCGGCATCCACCGCATCGTGCTGGCCGGGATCTCCACCAGCGTCGGCGTCGAATCCACCGCCCGTACGGCCTGGGAGCTCAGCTACGACCTGGTCTTCGCCGAGGACGCCACCGCCGACCTGGACGCCGACTCCCACGCCCACACCTTCGGCAAGATCTTCCCGCGCATCGGCAAGGTCAGCACCACGGAGGAGATCCTCGCCGCCCTGAGTTCCTGACGAAGAGCGCAGTTCATTCCTAGGTCGATCGACCTGGTTTTCTTAGGTCGATCGACCTAGAATCCGGATCATGACTGACTCACTGCGTCACGACGCCGCCGGCCCCGTTCTGATCACCGGCGGGTACGGGACCGTCGGCGCCGAAATCGCCCGTATGGCCGCAGCCGACGCCCCCGTCCTGCTCACCGGCCGCTCGCCCGAGCGGGGCCGGGCCCTGGCCGATGAACTCGGGGGCGAGGTGCGCGCCTGGGACCTCGGCGACCCCGCCCCGTTCCACGCGGGCGTACGGGCCGTGATCAACTCGGTGAACGACCCCGACGACCGGGTGCTGCGCGCGGCCGTCTCCGCCGGCATCCCGTACGTGGACATCACGCGCTGGACGGCACGGCTGCAGCGGGCTGTCACCGTGGCCGCGCTGATGCGGCCCACCTCCCCCGTGCTGCTGTCCTCCGCCTGGATGGGCGGGGTGGTCAGCCTGGTGGCGGCCTCGCTGGCGGCCGAGCTGGGCGGTGCCGACCGGGTGGAGACGGCCGTGCGGTGGGACATGGCCGACCGGGCCGGCGCGGACTCCGTGGAGTTCATGGACCGGCTCGGCGTGGGCTTCGAGGTGGTGGACGACGGCCGGCGGCGGCTCGCCGCGCCGCTCACGGACGCCCGCACGGTCCTCATCGACGGCACGCCCGTACGCGTCGCCCGCATCGACACCCCGGAACAGTTCACGCTCCCGCTGACCCTGGGCACCACCACCGCCGCCACCCGCATCGGCTTCAGCTCCCCGGCGGCCACCCGTGCGCTGCTCGCCCTGCGGGGAACGGGCTTCTTCCGCTGGGCCGGCGGCGACCGCTGGGCTCCCGCACGCCGGGCCCTGCTCCACTCGCCCGGCGAGGGCGGTACGGCCCTGCTCCGCGTGGACGTCTCCCACGGCGGACGCGGCCTGAGCGCGACGGTGACCGACGCCCGCGGGCAGAGCCACCTGACGGCGGTCGGGGCCCTGCTGGGGCTGCGCCGCGTACTCGGCACCGACGGGCACCGGGCCTGCAACGGCGTGGTCTTCCCCGAGCAGCACCCGGACCCGGCCCGTGCCGAGAGCCTGCTCGCGGCCCACGGCGTCCACCTCACCGTCGACCGGGCCGACGACCCGGCCGAAGCCGCAGGCAGCGGGGCCGCCGCGTGAGCGCCGCGGCCACCCCGCCCGCGCCCACCCCGAAGGGCCGGCAGCGGCGCACGGCCCTGCTGGACGCCGCGGAGCGGATCCTGACCTCCTCGGGCGGGGCCGAGCTCACGATGCGTACGGTCGCGGACGAGGCCGGAGTCCGGCTCGGCCACCTCCAGTACTACTTCCCGACCCGCACGGACCTGCTGGCGGCGCTGCTCGACCGGATCCTCGCGACTTCCCTGGAGCGCGTGGCAGGCCTCACCTCCACGGCGGGCGCCGACCTCCCGGCCGTCCTCGACGCCCTCCTCGCCGAGCAGCAGGATCCGGCCATGATGCGGCTGTTCACCGAGGTCTGGGCCATGGCCGCCCACGACGCGGCGGCAGCCGAGGCGGTGCGCGGCTTCTACGCCGCGTACGCCGCCCACGTGGCCGAGTTCGTCATCGGCCGGTCGCCGGGCCTGGCGCCCGGGGCGGCGCGGGCGCGGGCCGACGTGTTCGTCATGCTGATGGAGGGGTCGTCGCTGTTCCGCTCCGGCCTCGCCGGCCGCCCGGACCCGGGCAGCGACGCCCTGCTGCGCCACACCCTGCTCGGCGTGCTCGGCGAGGACGCACCGGAGGCACGGGGCCCGGCCGACGGCTAGCATTGCGGGGTTCCGCCATCGTCAGGTGCCGCGAGGCCGCGCCGGACCGCCCTTGGAGACCGAGAGATGACCGAAGCCGACGCGGCCGCCCCGAACCCGGACGGCGAGTCCGGGGCGAGGACCGAGGCCAGGTGGCTGGAGCGCGGCGTGGCGCTGCGGGCCTTCTTCTACATCTTCGGCACGCACGTGTTCGCGGGCTTCGTCTACCTGCTCTTCTTCCTCGGAGAGCACGCGAAGAAGTAGCCCGCCCGGATCAGCCGCCGACGGCCTCCTCACAGGCGGCGCAGACCAGGTCCGCGTACTGCGGGTCGTACCACGCGGTCCCCGGATGGTCGGCGGGCCTCCACCGGGACACCTCCATGGCGAAGGTGTCCCGGCCGCAGTAGGTGCGGGGCCCGGCGACGGCCGCCATCCCCGGGGCGGCGGGCACGGCGTGCACGCGGAGCACGGACGGTTCGGCATCGGCCGCCGTCGGCTTGTCGAGCTCGTAAACGACGACAATCTCGCTCATACCTCGACCGTAGGCGGCCGGGGACGCGTCCGCTCAGCCGAAGCCGAGGTTGAGCAGCACGATGCCCGCCAGCACGGTGGCGCTCGCGGCGAGCCGCACCCGGCCCAGCCGCTCCCGGAAGACCACGCTGCCGATCAGGGCGGCGAAGACGATGCTCGTCTCGCGCAGGGCCGAGACGCCGGCCAGAGTCCCGTAGGCCTGTGCCCAGACCACCAGCCCGTACGCGGACAGCGAGAGCACCCCGCCGATCAGGCCACGGGCGGCGACGGGCCGCAGGTCGTTCAGCAGGGACCGGCGGCGGACGGCGAAGGCGATGAGCGGGATGACCGGCGCCTGTAGCAGCAGGGTCCATGCGACGTAGCCGGGCACGGTGTCGGAGTGGCGGACGCCGACGCCGTCGAGCAGCGTGTAGCAGGCGATCAGCACGCCGGTGCCGACGGCGGCGGCGAGGGCGGGCAGGTGCCTGCGGCCCGGTACGCCGTTGGCCAGGGTGAGGCCGATCAGGCCGGCGGAGATGACGAGGACGCCCGCCAGTTGCGGGCCCGGCAGCACCTGGCCGAGCAGCAGCGTGGCCACGACGGCGACCACCCAGGGCGAGGTGCCGCGGGCTATCGGGTACATCTGCCCGAAGTCGCCCAGCTTGTACGCCTGGAGCAGCATCAGCTGGTAGACGACCTGAAGGGCGGCCGATCCCGCGATGAAGGGCCAGGCGCCGGCGGGCGGCACCGGTACGAAGCAGGCCAGGACGATGGCGAAGAGCAGGTAGGCGAGGTTGATCAGGGCGAAGCCGAGCAGTTTGTCCTTGATCGCGTGCGCCACCGCGTTCCAGCTCGCGTGCATGAGCGCGGCGAGCAGGACGACCGCGGGGACGAGCATCGTCACCTCGGGCGCCGCCGGCAGGGCGAGGGGCATGGGGGTGTCCATCAATGGCTCCGGGAAGTGGTGGGTGGGGAAGGGAGAGCGGGCCGCGGGCGGTGGCGGTGGCGGTGGCGGTCAGAGCCAGCCGCGGCGGCCGGCGCGGAGTCCGGCGACGAACCGGCTCTGGGCGTCGAGGCGTTCCATCAGCTCGGCCATCATCCGGCGGACGGTGCGCAGGGAGAGTCCCAGCCGGTTGCCGGCCGCCGCGTCGGTGAGCCCTTCGCCGAGCAGCCGGAGCAGTTCCTGCTGCTGGGGGGTCAGGCCCTGCTCGTCGCGTTCCGGGCCGGCGCCGAGAGGCGCCGCCGACTCCCAGACGCGCTCGAACAGCGCGACGAGCCCGGCCACGACGCCGCTCCCGCTGAGCTGGACGGCGCCCTTGCGGGTGTTGCCCGGGTCCACCGGGACCAGCGCGACCTCACGGTCGATGAGCAGCATCCGCAGCGGCAGCGTCGGAACGGTCCTGACCTCGGCGCCGAGGTCGGTCAGCCAGCCCGCGTACTCGGTGGTCACGCTGTCGTTGCGGACGCTGTCGAGGTAGACCGTGCGCATGGTGACGCCCCGTCCGATGACGTCTCGGTCGAGCGGCTTGCTGGCCTCCAGGCTCTCGTGCGACTGGGCGCCGCCGGGGTTGAAGGTCAGGCACTCCGATCCGGCCTCGCGGGCCAGTGCCTCGATCCTGGCGGTGATGGCCGCCATGCCGATCAACTGCTCGGCGTGCCGTTGCCGGTTGCCGGAGTACAGGTCGCTGAACTCGTCGATCAGGCAGGCCACGGCCTCCTTGGCCTGTTCCAGTTCGGCCTGCCGGAGCTGGAGTTCCGCCTCCCGCCCCTGTAGCAGGGCCTGCAGCCCGGCTTTCGGGTGTACGGGTCTGAGCTCTCCCGGTTCGGCGGAGGGGGTCAGCAGTCTGAGCTCGGCGAGCCGGTCCAGGCATCCGCGCAGTACCGCGTCGCTCACCCCTTGCCGCGAGGCGAGTTCGGCGACTCCCCAGCGGTGGTTGGTCAGCATCAGCCGGTAGACGCCCTCGGTCTGCCGGTCCAGTCCCAGCCCCTCGAGCAACATCCCCACGGTCCCCTGTCCCTGTCATGCACGTTCTCGCCTGCCGTGCACGTCCTGCGTCTCGTACCTGCGCGTGTGAAGCGGCCGGTACTTCGCGGCGCTGGGTGGTGCGCGAGGAACGGGGACGCGGGCGGGGCCCTGGCCCGTGCGTGGTGAGGCACGGGCGGTCCGCCGGTCGGGGTCAACCCGATGATCTTGCCGGTTGCGGCGACTCCAGGTGTGTATTCCAGATGAATTCCAGATGACCCGACCGGAACAGCGGGGCCGAGCTGGAATCCGGGTGCCGTCGGGATATCTGGCACCGAGGTGCCAGGGGGAATTTGGTGCCACCCGGAACCACTTCCACCGCCGGATTGCCTCGAGCAGACTTCTCGACGTCAGGGCAACCGGGCGGCGCCGGCGGGAACGGACCGCCACACCGAATTGCCCGGGCCTTTCGGTCGGAATTCGCGGCCGGTTCGACGTCCGCGGTCCTCGACCGTCCGCGCCACCTCAACGGGAGAAACCCCATGCCGATCCTCGTCACCGTCCGCACGGCCCGCCTCCTCGCCTTCTCGGCCCTGGTCTCGGCCGTCGCCGCGCTCGCCCTCGGCACCCCGGCCGCCACCGCCCTGTCCGCCGCCGGCCCGGTCACGGCGCCGGTCACCGCGGTCACCAACAACCTCAACTGGGACTGAGGCGCTCCCGGTGCAGATGAGCCGGGTAACCCTCACCACCAACGCCCCCGCGCCACCCGGGAAGTTGGACACCTCCCTGCTGACCGCCCTGTTGCGGGAGGTGGCCGGCCCCGCCGAGGCGCCCGAGCACATCTATGCGCGGAGCGCGCCGGGCCGGGTCGAGCTCGTCTTCTTCCACGCCCTCGACAGTCCCGCCGAGGCAGCCTCGGCGGCACGGGAACTGTGCCGCAGGCTGCTGGGCCTCGGGGACCTGCTCCCCGCCTGGCGGATGCTCGGCGAATCCGGCGAGACCGATGAATTTCACCACCTCCAGAGAATGGAATTCCCCTCATGACCATCGATCGACACGAGCCCGACAAGTACAAAGAGGAGTACGACGTCATGGTGCGCCGGTTCACGGAACTCATGGCGCTCACCTCACCCCTGAAGGAGGCGATGGGCGCCGCGATCAGCGAGTTCGGGCCCGGTGAAACCGTTCGCGAACACATCAACAAGGAGCGGGTCGAGGAGATCTTCCTGCTTCTCGACGGAACGGCGGAGTTCACCCTCGACGGGGTGAAGCAGGAGCTGCGCGCCGGTGATGTCGGCTTCGCCCGGATCGGGCAGTCGCATTCCTTCACCAATACCTCGGAGGAGAAGATCCGGCTGTTCAGCGTGTGGTGGCGTGCCGTTTCCCCCGAGGGGGCGGCCGCATGAGCTCCGCCACCCGTTCCGGCCAGGGGCCGCTGGTCGTCGTCACCCCGCCCCCGACCCCGAACGGCCGCCTGCACATCGGCCACGTGGCCGGCCCGTACCTGCGCGCCGACCTGTACACCCGGCTGGTCCGCCACCTGGGCGGGCGCGAGGTGCACCACGTGTCGCACATCGACACGTACCAGAGCTACGTGCCCAAGAAGGCGCGCCAGCTCGGCCGGGACGTGGACGAGTTCATGGCCGAGATCCGCGTCGGGATCAAGGCCGACTTCACCTCCTTCGGCATCGACCACGACCTGTTCATCGACAACGAGGCACCCGAGTACCTGCGCTTCCTCGACTCGGCCGTCGAGTACCTGGTGGACCGGGTGCCGGTGGCCGACGCCCCGGCGAGGTTCTGCGCCGACTGCCGTACCCCGCTGTTCGAGGCGAACCTCCGCGGCAACTGCGGCCGTTGCCTGCACGACGCCTTCCAGAACGTGTGCGAGAACTGCTGCGTCCCGCAGGAGTACGCCACCATGGTCGGCCCCGTCTGCGGGACGTGCGGCAGCGGTGAGCACACCGTCTCCGACGAGCGGGCGGGCCAGTGCCTGCCGATCGGCGCGCAGGACATCGCCCGGATCGCCGGGCTGATGGGCCCGAAGGCGGCCGGCCACCGGCGGCTGGAGTCGCTCTTCCGGGGCCTCGCGCCCCACTCCCTCGGACTGGGTTTCGCCACCGACTACGGGGTCTTCCCGAAGGGGGTCAAGGCCGCGCTCAACCCGTGGATCGAGATCTACTTCGGCCACCTCTACTCCGTCCTGCGGATCACCGGCATCGACACCGGGCAGGAATTCGCGGACATCGTGGCCGAGTTCAACGCCCTGGAATCCCCTCCGACGGTGGTCAACTTCTTCGGGGTCGACAACTCCTACTACTACGCCTTCCTCTTCCCCTACCTCTCCGACCGGCTGGGCCTGCCCGGCATGGTCCCGGAAGCCCTCCAGGCCAGTTACTTCATGCTGTTGAACGACGCCAAGGTCTCCTCCAGCCGCAACAACGCCATCTGGGCCGCCGACCTGCTGGCCGAGGGCGAACTGCCGGCGCTCCGCACCAATCTGGCCGCCGCCTGCCCGGAGTACGCGGAGAAGAACTACACCACCACGCACCTGCGCTCCCCCGGCAAGGCCGCGCCTGAGGCGCCCGCGAGCGGGGCCGTCCAGGTGCTGCTGGACCGGCTGGTTCCGCTGACCGCGCCGGCGCGGTTCGGCGTCGACGAACTGCTGAACGTCTTCGACAAGGGCCGGCTGTACTCCGCACACCTGCGGGAGTCCGCCGCGAGCCGCCCCGAAGCCGCGGCCGTGGCCGTGGCCGAAGCCGAGGCCGAGGCCGACGCGATCGACGGCTTCCTCACCTCGCTCGCCGACCGCCTGCTGCTGGGCTGACCCACCCGTCCCACCCCCCGCTCTCTCCAAGGAACACACCCGTGAACACTGCACAGACCACCCTCCAGACCGGCCCCGCCGCGCTCCGCGAGCTCTTCGCCCGCCCCGGCGCCGTCCGGATCGTCGGCGCCCACAATCCGCTGGGCGCGCGCCTCGCCGAGCGGGCGGGCTTCGACGGCGTCTGGTCGAGCGGACTGGAGATCTCCGCGTCCCAGGGGCTCCCGGACACCGACATCCTGACCATGACGGAACTGCACGCGGTGGCCGAGTCCCTGGCCTCGGCGGTGGGCATCCCGGTGGTGGCCGACTGCGACGCGGGCTACGGCAACGCCAACAACGTGATGCACATGATCCGCCGGTACGAGGCGGCCGGGATCGCCGCCGTCTCGATCGAGGACAAGCGCTTCCCCAAGGTGAACAGCTTCATGTCGGCCCGTCAGGAGCTGGCCTCCGTGGCCGAGTTCTGCGGGAAGCTGGCGGCCGCCAAGAGCGTGCAGCGCGACCCCGACCTGATGGTGATCGCCCGGATCGAGGCGCTCATCGCGGGCTGGGGCATGGACGAGGCGCTGCGCCGCGGTGAGGCGTACGTGGAGGCGGGCGCGGACGCGGTGCTGATCCACGCCAAGGGCAGCTCCCCGGAGCCGATCCTGGAGTTCCTCCACGCCTGGCGGCTGCCGACCCCCGTGGTCGTGGTGCCGACCACCTACCACACCGTCACCGCCGACGAGCTGGCCGAGGCGGGCGCGAAGATGGTCATCTACGCCAACCAGGGTCTGCGCGCCGGGATCAACGCCGTCACCGAGACCTTCGAGACCATCCTGCGCGACGGGCGCAGCACCGGTGTCGAGGACCGTATCGCCCCGCTGTCGACCGTCTTCGACCTTCAGGGCATGACCCAGCTGCTGGCGGACGAGGCCCGCTTCATGAAGCAGAGCGCATGAGCGCGGGGACCCTGGCCCCCGCCCGGCCGGTGACCCCCGCCGCGGTCACCGCCGCCGTGGTCACCGCCGCCGCGGCCGTCGATCCGGGCCGGCTGGTGGACGGCCTGATCGCCGCCGGTTTCGGCCCCTTCACCGGAGTGCCCTGCTCCTTCCTCGGGCCCGTGATCAGCCACCTGGAGGACCACCACCCCGAGCTGTACACGATCGCCGCCAACGAGGGCGAGGCCGTGGCCATCGCCGCCGGTGCCCGCCTGGCCGGCCGCCGGCCGGTGGTGATCCTGCAGAACTCGGGCCTCGGCAACACCGTCAACCCGCTCACCTCGCTCTGCCACACCCTGCGGCTGCCCGTGCTGCTGCTGGTGACCTGGCGCGGGGAGCCCGGGCGCCCGGACGAGCCGCAGCACGAGCTGATGGGCCGGATCACCCCCGAGCTGCTCACCTCGATGGAGATCCGCCACGAGCCGCTGCCGACCGACGAGGAACTGCTGGCGCAGCGGCTGCGCGTGGCCGCCGAGCACATGGCGGACACCGGCCTGCCGTTCGCGTTCGTGGTGCCCAAGGGCGCGGTCGCCCCCTACCGCGGCGCGAAGGCCGCTCCCGCCCCGGCCGGGGGGCTGATGCTGCGCGCCGAGGCGATCGGCGAGGTGGTCCGGGCCGTGGGCGAGCGGAGCCTGCTGGTGGCCACCACCGGCAAGACGGCGCGCGAGCTCGAACGCGACTGGGACCGGCCGGAGAACCTGTACGTGGTCGGCTCGATGGGCTGTGCGTCGAGCGTGGCGCTCGGGGTCGCGCTGCACGCACCCGACCGCCGGGTGGTGGTGCTGGACGGCGACGGCGCGGCCCTGATGCGGCTGGAGGCGCTGGCCACCATCGGCCGCCTGGCTCCGGGGAACCTGCTGCACGTACTGCTCGACAACGAGGCGTACGAGTCCACGGGCGGCCAGCCCACCGGTTCCGGGCGGCTCGACTTCGCCGGAGTGGCGGCGGCCTGCGGCTACCGGGCCACCGCCGACGTGGACGACGCCGCCTCGCTGCGCGCCGCCCTGCGCACCGCGGCCGGCGCCGCCGGCCCGGCCCTCGTCCGGGTCCGGATCGCCGCGGGCTCCGACCCGAACCTCGGCCGCCCCGCCCTGACCCCGCCGCTTTCGGCCGCCCGCTTCCAGGAGGCGATCACCGCATGACCGCGATCACCGAAGAACCCGTACGCCTCGGCGCGGCCGAGCGGACCGCACCGCCCCGCCGCCAGGTGCTCATGAACCCCGGCCCCGTGGTCACGGACGACCGGGTGCGGGCGGCGCTGGCCGGTCCCGACCTGTGTCACCGGGAGCCCGAGTTCGCCGAGCTGATGACCCGGGTCCGCCGCAAGGCCACCGAGGTCAGCGGCGGCGGGGCCGAGCACGCCTCGGTGGTGCTGACCGGTTCGGGGACGGGCGCGGTGGAGGCGGCGATCGCCTCCGTCGTCCCCGCCGACGGCGGGATCCTCGTACTCGACAACGGCCACTACGGCGAGCGCCTGCACGACATCGCCGTGGTCCACGGCATCCGCGTCCGGCGGCTGGAGTTCGGCTGGGGCGTCCCCGTCGACCCGGCCGCCGTGGAGGAGGCGCTCGCCGCCGATCCGGCCCTGACCCACGTCGGCGTGGTGCACCACGAGACCAGCACCGGCATGCTCAACGACCTCTCCGCGATCGCGGGGGCCGCGCACCGGCACGGCCGCCAGGTGATCGTCGACGCCGTCAGCAGTGTCGGCGCCGAGCACGTCGACCTGGCCGGGGACGGCATCGACTGGCTGGTCGGCTCCGCCAACAAGTGCCTGGAGGGCATGCCGGGGCTCGGATTCGTCGTCGCCCGGCGGGACGCGTTCGCGGCCCTCGCCGAGCTGCCCCGGCGGACCTACTACCTCGACCTGTACCGGCACTTCAAGGCGCAGGAGCTGGCCGTCGCCCCCGCCTTCACCCCGGGCATCCCGGCCTTCTACGCCTTCGACCGGGCGCTGGACCTGGCCCTCGCCGAAGGGGTCCGGGCCCGGGGCGAACGCTACCGGGGCCTGGCCGAGCGGCTGCGGTCCGGGCTGGACGCCCTGGGCCTGGACATCCTGCTCGCCCCGGAGCACCGGGCGGCCGGCCTCACCGCGATCCGGCTCCCCGAGGGCCTGACCTACCGTGCGCTGCACGCCGCCCTCAAGGCCGAGGGGTTCGTGATCTACACGGCTCAGGAGCAACTGGCCTCCGACCACTTCCGGCTCTCCACCATGGGCGACATGACGGAGCAGGACATCGACCGCTTCCTGGCCGTCCTCGCACCCGTCCTCGCGGGAGCGGCCGCCGCCCTCCCGGGGCGGGCCTCGTGAGCACCCCGGTCCCCCCGGTCGAAGAGCCGTTCCGCCTGGCCGTGATCGGCGGCGGCCCCCGGGCCACGTACGCCCTGGAGCGGCTCTCCGCGACCCTCGACCGGCTCGGCCCCGAAGGCCGTCTGGAGGTACGGGTCTTCGAGCGCAGCGGTGAGTTCGGCTCGGGGCTTGCGCACAGCCCCTCGCAGCCGAGGACCAGCTACCTCAACCGGATCAGCAGCCAGGTCGGTTTCGCCGCCGACGAGACGGTGCGCGGCGCGGGCCCGCTGCGACCGGCCGGGGAGCGCCCCACGCTGTACGAGTGGTGCCGGCGCCGGTACGAGTCCACCGGCGAGCCCGATTTCGACCTCGGCCCGGAGGACTGGCCCAAGCGGTACGTCCACGGGCTGGCCCTCCAGGACATGTTCGGCGCCTTCGTACGGGACCTGCGCGCCCACCCGGGGGTGACGGTGCGGCTGCACGCGGTCGAGGTGGTGGACCTCGTGGAGGACGCCGCACCCCCCGGCGGGCGGCTGCGCGTCGTGACGGCGGACAGCGGCGCGTACCCGGCGGACCAGGTGCTGCTGCTCACCGGCCACACCCACCACGATCCCGAACTGTCGCCCAGGGCACGCCGGTTCACGGAGTTCGCGCGCACGTCGGGCGCGGCGTACGTCCCGTACGCCTACCCCCTGGACCGGGCGCTGCCGCAGGAGATCACCGGCCTCGGCGCGGTCGTCGGCTGCGCCGGGACGGGGCTGACCGCGATCGACGAGATCCTGCACCTCACGGAGGGGCGGGGCGGCCGGTTCGAGCACGATGCCCGGTTCGGGCTGCGGTACGTGCCGAGCGGCGAGGAGCCCGCCTCGATCGTGGCGTTCAGCGGCTCGGGGCTGTTCACCTTCACCCGTCCGGTCAACTACAAGGAGATCAACCCGGAGTTGCTGGAGCACCGGGGGGTCTTCCTCACCGAGGGCGCGGTGGACCGGCTGCGGGAATCGGCCGGGGTGCCGGGCGGCCCGGCGGGCGGTACGGTCCGGCGTCAGCTCGACTTCGAGCGGGACGTGCTGCCCGTCATCGTGCTGGAGATGGCCCACCTGCACTACACCACGCTCTTCGGGCCCGCGGCGGGCCGGCTGCTCGCCGAGCGGGCGGAGCCCGGGTACCGGGAGTTCCTGGCCGGGCGGCGCTCGGGCGCGGCCGGGCCGGAGTCGCTGCAGGCCCCGCTGGAAGCCGCCGTGGACGAGATCGTCGCGGTACTGGAGGCGGCGCTCTGCGGCCGTCCGGGGGCGGATCCCGTGGCCGTGCCCGGGCTCGACACCGAGGAACTGCTGGCCCGCTGGGTCGGCGTGGTCTTCGGGCCCGACGCCCAGGCCCAGACCCTCGCCCTGCGCGCGGACCCCGCGGCCCTGCACCGGGCCTTCGCGGGCTGGACCTCGCCCTGGCTGCTGGACCACGGCCCGGCCGGGAACCGGTTCGGCTGGTCCGCGGCCCTCGACCCGATCGGCCCCGAGGACCTGACCGACCCGGACCGCTACCGGGTCGCTGTGCTCGACTTCATGGACCGCGACCAGCACTGGGCGGACCAGGGCAACCTCGACAACCCGCACAAGGCCGCGGCCGACGGTGTCTGGCGCGACCTGCGCGGGGTGATCTCGTACGCGGTGGACGACGCGGGCCTGACCGCGGCCTCCCAGCGCACCTTCACCGAGCGCTACCTTCGCCACCACAACCGGCTCGCCAACGGCGCGGCGCCGGAGGTGATGGCCCGGATGCAGGCCCTGGCCCGGCACGGCCTGCTCGACCTGTCCTGCGGACCGGGCGCCCGGGTCTCCCCCGATCCGGGCAGCGGGCGGTTCCGGGTGGACGGCCCGGTCACCGGGGCGTCCTTCCTGCTGGACACGTTGGCCGACGCCCGGTTGCACGCCTTCGACCCGGCCCGGGACGCCGCCCCGCTCTACCGCAACCTCGCGGCCGCCGGGACGCTGCGGCTCTGGCGCAACGAGTCCGCCGACGGCGGGGCCTTCGAGCCGGGCGGGATCGATCTGACGCCCGAGTCCCACCCGGTACGCGCCGACGGCACGGTCGAGCGGCGGATCACCCTGCTCGGGCCGCCCGCCGAGGGCGCCAGGTCCTTCCTGCTGTCCGCACTGCGGCCGGCCTGCGACCACTATGTGATGCGAGAGCTGGCCGAGTGGCAGCGCCGCTTCTGGACGAGCCGTACGGCCGCCCGGCCGGCGCGCCGCCCCCCGGCCGACCACCGGACCACCGCGTAAGGAACGAAGACCCCCGATGAGCACCCAGCACACCCGGAACACCCCGGGCGCGACCCCCGCGCCCTGGGCGGAGATCACCCTGGCCGAGCTGCCGCTGCGCGACGCCCTGCGCGGCGAGGAGCCGTACGGCGCACCGCAGTTGGACGTGCCCGTACTGCTGAACGTCAACGAGAACCCGTACGCGCCGTCGGAGCGGGTGGTGGCCGACATCGCGGCCGCCGTCGCCGGGGCGGCCCGGCAGCTGCACCGCTACCCGGACCGCGAGTTCCCGGGCCTGCGCGGCGATCTGGCCGGCTATCTGGCCGAGGACACCGGGGTGGATCTGGCCGCCGAGCAGGTGTGGGCGGGCAACGGCTCCAACGAGGTGCTCCAGCAGGTCCTCCAGGCCTTCGGCGGCCCGGGCCGCACGGCCCTGGGCTTCGCGCCGCACTACCCGATGTACCCGGAGTACTCGCGCAACACGCTCACCACGTGGGCGGCCGGGCGGCGTACCGATGACTTCGGTCTGGACCTCGGCCACGTCCTGGACGCGATCGCCGAACACCGGCCCTCCGTGGTCTTCCTGACCTCGCCGAACAACCCGACGGGCACCGCACTGCCGCTGGGCGACATCGAAGCCGTGCTGGACGCGGCCCCCGGCATGGTGGTGGTCGACGAGGCGTACGCCGAGTTCCGCCGCGACGGCGTGCCGAGCGCGGTGACGCTGCTGCCGCACCGGCCGAAGCTGATCGTGAGCCGCACGATGAGCAAGGCGTTCGCGCTGGCCGGCGGCCGGCTGGGCTACCTCGCCGCGCACCGGGCCGTGGTGGACGCGCTGCGCATCGTACGACTGCCGTACCACCTGTCCGCCGTGGCCCAGGCGACGGCGCGCGCCGCGCTCGCCAACCGCAAGGAACTCCTGGGCCGGGTGGCCGAGTTGCGTGCCGAGCGGGACGCCACCGTGGACTGGCTGCGCGGCATCGGCCTGCGCGCCGCCGACTCCGACGCGAACTTCGTGCTGTTCGGCACCTTCGACGACCGGCACGCGGTGTGGCGCGGACTGCTGGAGCGGGGTGTCCTGATCCGCGAGGCCGGCCCCGACGGCTGGCTGCGCGTGTCGATCGGCACCCCGGACGACATGGCCGCGTTCCGCCACGCCCTCCAGGACGTGCTGGGCGGCTGACCCACCGGCGGGCGGGCACGGACCCGCCCGCCGGTACCCCAACCCCTCCCCGTCCAAGGAGCAAGAGTGACCACCACCGACCTCGCCGTGCGCTACTCCCGGCGCGTCGCCCTGCGCCACGAGCGGCTGTACGGGCACGGCTACCAGGGACCCGGGCAGGAGGCGGTATTCGCCGAGCTGACGGACCGTCTCGACCTGCGGCCGGGGCTGCGGCTGCTGGACATAGGCAGCGGCCTCGGCGGCGACAGCTTCCGCCTGGCCGAGCGGCACGGGCTGACCGTGGTCGGCCTCGACGCGGCGCCGGACATGACGGCGGTCTGCGTCGAGCGTGCCGCCGAACAGCGGCTGTCCGGCGTGTCGTTCGTCTCGGGCGACGTGCGCACCACGGAGCTGCTGACCCCGGACTCCTTCGACGTGCTCTGGACCCGCGACTGCGGGGCGTTCGTCCCGCCCTCCGACAAACTGCCGGCCTGGCGGCGGCTGTACGGCGCGCTGCGCCCGGGCGGCCAGGTGCTGGTGACGGACTACTGCCTCGGCCCGCAGGGCGCGTCGGCCGAGTTCGCCGCGAAGATGGCCGCGTGGGGCCAGTACATGCTCACCCCCGACGCCTACGGCGAGATGCTGGACGCGGCCGGCTTCGCCGAGGTGGTGGTGGAGGACCGCAGCGTCCACCTCATGGAGAGCATGCTGGAGGGCCGGCGGCTGCTGCTGGACGAACGGGAGTCGTTCCTGCGGGAGATGACCGTCGAGGAGTACGACGGGCTGCTCGACCGGTGGGACCGGAAGATCGGGTTCTGTGCGCGCGGCGAGCTCGTGTGGATGGTGCTGACGGCGCGCGGGGCGCAGTCCTGATGGTGCGCCGCTACGACGTGGCGGTGGTCGGGCTCGGCGCGATGGGGGCGATGGCGGCCTGGCAGGCGGCCCGGTCGGGCGCCACCGTGATCGGCCTGGACCGCTTCACCCCCGGTCATAAACGCGGCTCCTCGCACGGAGGCTCCCGGATCTTCCGGATGCTGCTCTTCGAGGATGCCCCGTACGTCTCGTTCGCCCGCGCCTCGCTGGGTCTGTACCGGGAGTTGGAGGCCCGGTCGGGGACCGGGCTCCTGGACCGGTGCGGCGGATTGCTGATCGGCTCGCGCGACGGGCCTGCCGTCGCCGCCGCGCGGCGCACCGGGGTCCCGTACGAGGAGTTGGACGGCGACGCCCTGCGGGCCCGGTTCCCGCAGCACGCTCCGGCCGGGGACGACGTGGGCCTGTACGAGCCGACGGCCGGGGTGATCCGGCCCGAGGCGGCGGTGCGGGCGGCGGTCGCCGAGGCGGCGGCCCTGGGGGCCCGGATCGAGACGGGCACCCGCTGCCTCTCGCTCGCCCAGGACGACCGCGGCACCACGATCACCAGCGACAGCGGGGTGCACCTGGCCCGGACGGTGATCCTGGCCGCGGGCTGCTGGACCGCCGGGCTGCTCCCTGAGCTCGCTCTGCCGATCCGGCCGCAGCGCTCGGTCCTCTCCTGGTTCCGCCCGGCCGAGGGGGCCGCCGCGGACCACGGGCCCGGCCGGTTCCCGGTGTTCGTCCGGCGCAGCGGGCAGTGGCAGGGCTGGGGCATCCCGGACGTCGACGGCAGCGGGGTGAAGGTCGGTGTCAGCGGGCCGGCCTCCCCGAAGCGCTGGCTGACCCGGCCCGAGGAGAACTGGGCCACCCCTCCCAGCGGGGCGGAGACCGACCCGGTGGCGGCGTTCGTCCGCTCCGCCCTGCCGGGGCTGCGGCCGGCCGTGGCCTCCTCCCGGGCCTGTATGGACGGCCGCACGCCCGACGGCCACTTCGTCCTCGGGATCCCCGCCGGCCGCCCCGGCACGGTGGTCTGCGGCGGGTTCGCCGGGCACGGCTTCAAGCACGCCCCGGCCGTCGGCCTGGCGGCGGCCCAACTGGCGCTGGAGGCCGCCACCGAGCTGCCGGTCGGGGCGTTCTCACCGGACCGCTTCGGGGAGCGGAGCTGACGACCGGGGTTCAGTGCACATCGGCTCCGGCGGGGGTCTCGTCGAGGAAGCCGCCGGACTGGTGCTGCCAGAGCTTCGCGTAGGCGCCCTCGGAGGCGAGGAGCTGCTGGTGGGTGCCCTGTTCGACGATCCGGCCGCGGTCGAGGACGACGAGCCGGTCCATGCCCGCGACCGTGCTCAGCCGGTGCGCCACCACCAGCGCGGTCCGGCCCTCCATGAGGCGCCACAGGGCGCCCTGGACGAGGATCTCGCTCTCCGAGTCCAGGGCGCTGGTGGCCTCGTCGAGCAGCAGGATCGGCGCGTCGCGCAGGATCGCCCTGGCGAGGGCAACGCGCTGGCGCTGCCCGCCGGACAGCTTGACCCCTCGCTCGCCGACCATGGTGTCGAAGCCTTCCGGGAGCCCGTCGGCGAACTCCGTGACGTGCGCCGCCTCGGCGGCACGGCGGATCTCGGCCTCGGTGGCGTCCGGCCGGGCGAAGGCGATGTTCTCGCGCAGCGTGCGGTGGAACATGGCCGGGTCCTGCGGCACATAGGCGATCAAGCTGCGCAGGTCGGCCTGGGACAGCCGGGTGATGTCCTGTCCGCCGATGAGGATCCGGCCGTCGTCGATGTCGGTCATGCGCAGCAGCAGCCGGGTGAGGGTGGTCTTGCCGCCGCCGGACCGGCCGACGAGGCCGATCTTCGTCCCGCTGGGAACGGCCAGGTCGAGGCCCTCGAAGAGCGGCTCCTTGCCGGCGCCCGCGTGGGTGAAGGTCACCCCTTCGAAGCGTACGTCGGCGGCCTGGGAGCGCAGCGGTTCCGGCGAGACCGGGTCCCGTACGGTCGACGGCGTCAGCAGCAGTTCGGTGAACTGCGCGGCCTCCGTCATCGAGCTCTCCAGACGGCGGTAGATCTGGTTGAACTCGAACATGATCCTCGTGGCGTTGGCGTAGTAGGTGAAGGCGACGATGATCGCCTCCACTCCGTGCTCCCCCGCGCCGAGGGACACGGCGAGCAGCAGGCCGAGCGCGTTGGTGAGCACGGACATCGGTGCGACCACGGTGTCGATGCGCAGGTTGCCGTAGTCCCATGAACGCAGGGTGAGCCGCCTCGACTCGGCCACCCGGGTGCGGTGTTCGGCCGCCTCGCGGTCCTCGGCGGCGAACGCCCGTACGGTGTCCATGTTCATCAGGCTGTCCGCGACGTGGCCCGACACCTGGGCGATCGCCTCCTCGCGCTGGGCGACGAGGGCCTGGCGGCGCCGGATGAGGGGTCTGACGCACACCGCCGCCAGCACGATCATCACCAGGAGCCCGGCCACGAGCAGCGGTTCGTACTGCCACAGCACCACCGACGCGAAGACCAGCGGCACGAAGCTGCCCATGACGTTGAAGGTCAACGTGTCGACGAACTCCTCGAAGCGGGAGGCGAAGCTGAGGACCCGCTTGGTCAGCGATCCGGCGAAGTTGTCGTGGAAGAACGCCGCGTCCTTCGCGAAGAGTTCGTCCATCCCGATCACGTACAGCTGCTCGATGCCGCGGGCGTCGAGGCGGTTCAGGCAGTGGAGTCCGATGCGCCACAGCGTCTCGGCGAGCAGCAGCACTCCGGCGAAGACGAGCACGTAGGGCAGCGCCGCCCCGATGCCCGCGCCGCCTTCCCCGCCGTCCCCGACGATCCGGCCGACGAGCTTCGCGACGATCAGCGGCGCGACGTAGAAGATTCCGATGTTGCCCAGGGCGGGCAGCAGCATGGCGGGGACCGTCAGCCGGCGCAGCCGCGCCAGCTCCCGTCCGTAGTAGCGGAGCGCGAGGAGCACGGGGCCCCTGCGCGGTGATGTTCCGTGAGATTCGACTGATCCCATCCCAAACCCTGTGTTGAGGTACCAACAGGACAGGAGTCGGAGTGTCCCGCAAGGGCGCCCGCGCAGTCCAACGGTGCCCGCCGCTACCCGCCGAGCACGGCGGGCGTCGGGCCGTCGGGGCGGACGGTGATGCTGTACGCGGCCCCGTCCGGGCGGGAGCGGAAGCGCGGCAGGTGCGCGGGCAGCAGGTGTTCGAGGAGGACGGTCGACTCCCTCAGGGCGAACTGCAGGCCCAGGCAGGCCCGGGGCCCGAGGCCGAACGGGTAGTAGCTCCCCGGGTGGGCGGGGCGGCGGCCGGGGGTGGTGAACCGGCCGGGGTCGAAGAGCTCGGGATCCGCCCAGAGTCCGGCGTCCCGGTGGGTGAGGTAGGGGCAGACCAGCACGTCGGTGCCGGCCTCGATCCGGTATCCGGCGAGCTCGTCGTCCTGCGCCGCGCAGCGGGGCAGTATCCAGGCGGACGGGTAGAAGCGCAGCGCCTCCTGGACGAGCGCCTGCACGGCCTGCCGGCGCTCCGCGGAGCCTTCGGGCCCCGGGGCGAGGGCCTGTTCCCGCGCGTCGGGGTTGCGGTCCAGCAGCAGGTACAGCCAGGTCAGGGTGGAGGCGGTGGTCTCGTGGCCGGCGACGAGCAGTGTCACCAGCTCGTCGCGGATCAGGCGGTCGGTGTACTCGGGGCGGGTGCCGGCCGCCTCGGTGAGGACGTGCAGCAGCCCGGGCCCGTCGGGTCCGGCCGCGCCGTCGCGTGCGGCGGCGATGGCGCGGGCCGCCACGGCGTCGATCCGGGCCAGCTCGGCGGCGACGGCCCCCTGGGCGGCGGTCACGTCGGCGGGCAGGCTCGGCATGGCGGCCACCACGGCGGGGACCGCGGCCAGTTCGCGTTCCGTGCCCGGGTCCAGGGGGTGGCCGGTCAGGGAGCGCCAGATGGTGTCCAGGGCGAAGCGGCGCATCTCCTCGCCGACGTCGAAGACCTCCCCGGTCCGGGCGTACGCGGCCCAGCGCGCGGCCGTGGTCCGCGCGGCCCCGGTGATCCGCTGCTCGTAGCGGCGCATGCCCGGTCCGGTGAACTGGGACTGGAGCAGCCGCCGTTGGCGCTGCCACGCCTCGCCCGTGGCGGCCAGCACCCCGTCGCCGATGAGCAGCCGGGCGCGGTGCGAGCGTTTCACGTACCGGTCGGGGTGGTGCGCGAGCACGTGCTGCACGGCCGGGGGGTCGGTGACCAGCACGGTGGGGCGGGGACCGAGCCTGAACGCGGCGATCCCGCCGAGCCGTTCACGCGCCAGGGTGAAGAGGTCGACGAGCTCCCCTCCCCCGCCCCGCCACTGTTCGACGAGGGCGGGGTCCAGCTCGGGGACCCGGCGGCCTGCCGGGGCAGGGCGCGGGAGGGGGCCGGGGCGGGCGTGGGTGGCCACGGGTGTGCTCCTGTACGTCGTCGCCGACGGGGTGCGGTCATCACGCACTGTAGGCGAGCCGCGTCCGTGTGCGACACCCCGCCCCGGGCCCCGGCCTCACCCCGCCGGGGCGTTCCGGCGTTCGCGGGCGCGGCGGATGTCGTAGGCGAAGAACCTCCTCACCGCGCCGCCGAGTTCGTCGGGGCCGGTGAAGCCCCGTCGGGCCATTTCGACCACCGGTGAGGTGCCGCTGCCGTGCCAGTGGCGCAGGAAGAGGGTCGCGCACATCGCGGGCGGCGGGACGGCGAGGCGGGGGCCGGCCTCCTCCGCGGCCTCGTCCGCGCGGGCGACGAGGGCGCACCACTCGTCCCAGCGTTCCGATGCGCGCAGCCGGTCCAGGACCGCCGGCCTCCAGTCCACCGACTGCCACACCGGCCACACCCGCACCATGAGGAGCCGGTTCCGGTCGGCGGCGGTGAGCCCGTCGGCAGCCTCGGCCTCGGTGAACCAGTGGGCGAGGGACGGCGGCAGGGGTGACCGGTCTTCGAGGCCGAGTTTGGTCGTCCCGTACTGCTCCAGGGTCATGCCACGGTCTGCCGCGAGGTCCCGCAGGAGCCCGGTGAGGACGTCCTCGTGCAGCGCGGGGTAGTCGGCGTCGAACAGCCTGGCCGCGTCCAGGACGTCGAGGTCGGACATCCAGCGGCCGGGGGCGTGCTCCCGGCGGGTCCCGCGGACCAGGGATTGGGTGCGGCCGATCCCCGTGAAGGGGACCTCGGGGGTGGTGGGGGCGGGGGCCGCGGCGGGGCGGTCCGCGACGGCGCGGAGGGCCGCCATCGCGTCGAGCCGCTTGAGGTCCCAGACGCCGGAGTCGATCATCTCCTCCAGCGTCCGCAGGGCCTCGTGGTCGGGCTCGTCCAGGGCCCGCTCGATGTCCTTCCAGCCCCGGTGGGTGAAGGGCACGGCCGCTGCCGCCGCCACGATCCGCCGCCCGGCCCGTGCCGGGACCAGGTCCTGCTCGGCCCCCTCCCGGCAGCCGTAGCGCAGGTTCACCAGTGCCACGGTCAGCGCGGGGTACCCCATTTCGGCGGGGCCGTGCAGGACGCCGACCTCGTCGTCGCCGTCGATCTCGCCCGAGGCGTACATTCCGTAGACGGTTCCGAGGCCCCGCATGCCGCACGGGGCCAGTTCCGCGGCGCGCAGTGCCCCCATGCTCGCGGCGCCGACGACGTCCACGCCTTCGGTGAGCACCTGGAGGATCTCCTTGTGGCCGACGGACCGCCGCTCCCGGAAGTAGCCGTCGATGACGACGGCGACGTCCCCCGGGTGCCACTGCTCCGCCAGGAGATCACCTCGACCGGCGGGGGGCCGGACCTCGGCGTCCGGGAGCACCGCCCGGACGTCGGCCGCGGAAAGCGTCGGCCCTGCGTAGACGACCACCTTGGGCGTGCTCACTACAACACCTCCGGACATACGCGGCTCCCCGGTGCGATGACCTTGACGACGGGGACTCCGATCTCGTCCCGCGTCAGATCGACCACGACGGGCGGGTGGGAAAAGGCGCTTGCCGCCTGCCGGACCACGTGCGCGAGGTCTCCCACCAGGCTCTCGTGGCGGGCGGGCGGCGACACCAGGCCTGCGATGTCGGCCGCCGGGGCGGACCGGGCGTCCTTCAGCCGGCCGACGTCCGCCCGGCCGAAGTCGTCGCGGAGGTCGTCCCGCGCGCCCGCTATGTACGCGAGTCTGGCCTGCGCCGCTTCGGAGACGGCTCGGGTGAGCGCGATCTCCGTACTCAGGTGGCATCCGAACCCGAACATCGGAGCCGGATAGTCGTGGCAGGCGACCCAGGCCAGGAAGCACGGCAGGCCGGTGGGCGAGGGTACGAACCGCACTTCGAGGGTGACGTCGGCCTTCTCGATCAGCGTGCACATCTCGTCGGCCACCGCCGACCCGGCGGTCCGCGGGTCGACGCGCACCCCCATCTCGCCGCCCCGCTTGACGGCCGCGGTCATCGCGTCCCGCTCGATGATCTCGCAGAGGGCGTGGAGGGTGGCTTCCACCAGGGTGTTCCCGCCGGCCAGCCCGTTCGTCGACTCGAAGAACACCGGCGGGTTCCAGTCGGTCTTCTCCTCCAGCGACAGCCGGGCCAGGCCCGCGGGGACGAACGTCCGCGCACCGTCGACCAGCGATCTGGCCTCCACCCAGTCCAGCGGGAGCCCGTCGTGCAGGAGGCTCGGTGCGCAGGGCGCCAGGGCGGCCACGTCGTAGCCCAGTTCCGGGCCGAGGTCGCGGGGGGCGGCCGTCATGACGGGGGTGACGGGCTGTTCCACGTGCCAGGTCTCGACGGACTCCATGACCGCCGAGAGTTTCGCCAGCTCGGGGGTCATCCCCTTGCCCTGGGAGACGGCGAGGGTTCGCGACAGGGGCCGGACGGCCTGGAAGGTCGGGATGCCGATGGTGTCGAGCCGGGTGATGTCGGCGACCCGGGTGACACCCACCTTCGCCGCCGCGCGGCTCACCATCTCCCAGGTGGCCTCCGGGGGCCGGGCTCTGTTCGTCCCGGGCAGGCGGAGCACGGAGCAGTCCTGGGGCGAGGCGAGCCAGGACAGGGTCTGGTCTTCGGTCTGCACGGTGAGGGACTCCCTGGGGTCAGAGGTTCCGGGTGCGCCGCAGCAGCGCGCGGCCGGCGACGAAGTTGGCGACGAGCGCGACGGCGGCCAGGACCAGCAGGGAGGGCCACGCCTTCTCCAGGCCGAAGATCGCGGCGTCGCGCATGCCGGTGACCGCGTAGGACACCGGGTTCACCGTCGAGATCCACTGCAGCACGGTGGGGAGCTGCTGCGAAGTGGACAGCGACGGCGCGGCGAAGACGAGGACGGGCACCGAGATGCTGGTGAGCACCATGAAGGTGCGGTAGTCCTTGATCAGGACGGCCGCGGCCAGGTAGAGCCCGTTGAAGGCCACCGACGACAGGACCAGCGCGAGCAGCAGCCAGATCCAGTGGGACGCCTCGAACGGGTAGTCGAAGATGATCGCGGCGACGGCCATGGCCAGCAGGCTCTGGGCCAGGACGAGCGTGACCCCGGCGAGGAGTTTGCCGGCCAGGAAGCGGGATCTGCGCAGCGGCCAGCTCCACAGCTGGGTCGACACCCCGCTCATCTCCTCCTGGAACATCGCCATGCCGGTGGTGCCCGAGGCGCTGACCACGGACATCGCCAGCACCATGGGGAGGAGGAAGACCGAGAACGGCAGGGTCTCGCCCCGGTAGACGATGTTCCCGACGACGTTGCCGAGGGAGGTGTTGACCAGCAGCAGGTACACGAGCATGGGGGTCAGGCCGAGGATGAGGTTGACCCGGTTGCGGGCGAGGAGTGCGTACTCGCGGTAGAACACGGCGGTGAAGTCGGCCGGTTTGCCCGTGCCGACCGGCGCCTTGGTCTTGAAGTCCAGCTCGGCCACGGTGTCAGCCCTCGTTCCCGGTCATGCGCAGGAAGACCTGCTCCAACGAGTCGGTGACGGTGGAGATGTCCGAGATCGCGACTCCGGCGTCGTGGCAGTGCCGTGACAGCTGCGGCAGTACGTCGCGGACCTGCGCGTTCTCGATGCGCACCTCGGTGTCCTGGGCGCTCGCGGCGAGTCCGGCGGCGCCCGCCCACTCCTTGACGACCTTGGCCGCGACCGCGTCGTCCACCTTCACCAGCAGGTGGGCTCCGCCGAACTCCCGCAGCAGCTCGCTCGGCTGGGCGAAGCGGACCACCTTGCCCTTGTTGATGACGAGGACGCGCTGGGCGTTGCGCTCCAGTTCCTCGATGATGTGGCTGGTCCAGATCACGGTCATGCCGTTCTCCTCGCGGAGCCACCGCACGAACCGCTCGATCTGGTGGCGGCCGGCGACGTCGAGTCCGGCCGAGGGCTCGTCGAGGATCAGGAGTTCGGGGATGGTCAGGAGCGCCCGGACGAGTTGCAGGCGCTGACGCTGTCCGCCCGACAGCTGGAAGACGAGCTGCGACAGGGCGTCCTTCAGACCGAGGTACTCGGCCACCTCCAGCGCCCAGGGCCGGGTGGTCCGCCAGGACAGGCCCTTGAAGCGGGTGGCGATCAGCAGGTTGTCGAGGGCCGACAGCATCTCGTCGTACGGGGCGGACTGGTGCATGGCGCCGATGCCGGTCTTGGCGGTGACCGGGTCGCGGGCCGGGTCCGCGCCGAACACCCGGATCTTCCCGGTGGTGGGAGGGGTGACGCCGCAGATCATCTTCATCAGGGTCGTCTTTCCGGCACCATTGGGTCCCAGCAGCCCGATGGTCTCGCCTCTGGCGATGTCGAATGAAATACCGTCGACCGCCGGCGTCTCTTTTCCGCGGTAGCGCTTTGTCAGTTCTTCGGCGTTCACCACGTGATTCGCCACGATCCCTCCTTCCACAATGCGCTTGATGATTCATCAGGAATCAGGAATGCCGATCGAGTCGCTGCGGGTGGACGTTACGCCTGTTGGCCACTGGGGAAGCGGCAGCTGCCCAAGCTGCCTTCGAACTGCCTCTGTTCTTCCGCCCCGCCCGCGGTCCCGTTGCTAGCATTCGCAGCATGAGCCGTTCGGGAAATACCGAAGACCACGACGGAAAACCCGTCGTGGTTCTCGTGAATTGCGCGGGCGGCCCCGAATTGGAGGTCGTTCACCGCGCCTTGACGGGACCGCTCGGAACTCCGACGGTGCTGATCCGGCCGGGCGAACTCTCCTCGACGTCCATGGCGCTGGACGTGGACACCGGTCTGCTGGACATCGCGGGGCGCCGGGTCAGACCGGCGGTGGTGTGGGTGCGTCACGCCTCGGCCTGCGCTCTGCTGGCCCAGGCGCGGCCGGCGGGCTCGGTGACCCCGTTGCAGGCGGAGTCGTGGTCCGGGTTCCTCCGTCAGGTGGGGCAGGCGGCGTCCGCCGCCCTGCCCGGCGGCACGGTCGTCGGTCCGGGCCAACTGGCGCAGGCCCGCCGCCTGGGCGTGCGCACGCCCCGGACGGTGATCACCAACGACGTCGCGGCGGCGGCGCGCACGGTGGCGTCGGCGACCCTGCTGGTCAAGACGCCGGACTTCCGGCTGTTCGAGCCGGACCGGGCCAACTGGCCGCCGTGCCAGCCCGCGGTGGTCGGCCGCGAGGCGGTGGCGCGGGGCCTCCCGGCGGACACCGCGACCGACGGGGGCGGGGTCGCGGCCGACGGGAACTGGGGCGCGGCCGGCCTGGTCCCGACCGGCGATGGACGTCCCGTCGTCGTCCAGGAGTACGTGGCTCACGCCCGTGAGCTGCGCGTCTACCACCTCGACGGCGGGATCTGCGCCTTCGAGGTCCGCAAGCCCGATCCGTCGAGCCCGGTGACGGATCCCGACAGTGTGACGGTGACGCGGGTCGATTGCCCGCCGCGCGCGGCCGACGCGGTACGCACCCTCTGCGCCGCGTGGGACCTGCGCTACGGGGCGTTCGACCTGCTCGTGCCGGACACCGGGGAACCGGTGTTCCTGGAGGCAAACCCGGACGGCGACTGGCTCTGGTTCGAACGCAAGGCGCGCTGGCACGGCGTCTCGTTCATGGCCGCCGTCATGGTCCGTGAGTTGTTCGTACGGAGTACGTCGTGAGGAGCTCGCGTTGATGACGTCGTTACGGGGCCCCGAGATCTCCACTCGGGGCCTGGTGCTCGTGGCCATGGTCGCTCAGGGTCATACGACCGACCGCGTGGCCCGTGCGCTGGGCCTGAGCAGACACACGGTGGGCGAGGAGATCAGCGTTCTCCTCGACCGGTTCAACTGCAGGAACAGGGCGGAGCTGGTGGCCTACTGCTACGTCCACCGGATCCTGCCGGTCGGTATCTGGCCGCCGCCGTGCGGTCCCGTGAAAGAGGTGAGTGACGTGTTCGACCCCCTGACCGCCCTGCGCGAAGCGGGACTTCCCGTCGACCAGCTGAGCACCGCGCAGCGCGATGTGCTGGCACACCTGACCGAGGAGGAGACCGCCGTCGTCGTATCCGTCCAGCACAGGCTGAACGAGGCGGATGCCGGCCCGGACGCCGAGGTGTGGGCCCACAACCTCAAGCTGCTCTGACCCCGCGGCACTTGCCCGTACCACGACCGAAACCCCTGGAGGAGGACCTCGCGTGAGCCGCAGACTGGTGGTCGTCCTCTTCCTCGATCTTGTCGGCTGGACCCGGCTCGCCGAGCGGGTCGACCCGGAGCCCCTGCAACAGCTCCTGGAGGAGTACTACGAGATCTGCTCGGCCTCGGTGGAGGAACACGGCGGGGTGGTCGAGAAGTTCATCGGCGACGCCGTGATGGCGGTGTTCGGCGCGGACACCTCCCAGGAGGACGACGCCCTGCGCGCGCTGCGGGCCGCCACCCACATCCGCACCGCCGTCCGCGAACTGCGCACCCCGGCGGCCGACGCGGCGCCGGTCGAGATCCACTGCGGGATCGCGGCCGGCGAGGCCCTGGTGACGCGTTCGGCACGGGCCGGGATCCGGGTCGTAGGCGACGTGGTCAACCTCGCCGCGCGCCTGCAATCGGTGGCGGTCGCCGGGGAGATCGTCGTCAACGAGACCGTGGCACACCTGGCCCGCCCGCACTTCACCATGGCCCCGGTCCTGCCGGTGATGCTGAAGGGCAAGGCCGAGCCGGTGCCCGTGCTGGTGGTGACGGGTGAGGCCGACGACGACCCGGCCGGTGACGGCTCGCCCATGGTGGACCGCAGGGCCGAACGGCACCGGCTGCGCCAGGCCTACCACCGGGTGGCGCTGGAGCGGCGGCCGGAGCTGGTCACCGTGCTCGGGCCGCCCGGCATCGGCAAGACCCGTCTGGTCAAGGAGGCCGTGGACGACCTCGTCGCGGCCGGGGCCGGGCCCATCGCCGTCTTCGGCAGCTGCCCCTCGTACGGGACGAACGGGAGCTACGCGGCGCTCCTCGAGGTGCTGGACGCGCTGACCCGGCAGTCGCCGGCCGGCGCGGAGCTGCTGCGGGCCGACGAACGCGTCGCGGGGGTGCTGGCCGGCCTGCGCGACGCCTCGCTCTCCCGCCTGGACGAGTCCGTCCCGGGCCCGGGTGTGGAGGAGGTGTCCTGGGCCGCGCGCGAGCTGCTCACCGCCGCGGCCTCCCGCCCGCTGGTCGTGGTGTGGGACAACCTCGCGTGGGCGGGGCAGTCGCTGCTCCGGCTCATCGGTGAGCTGATGGAGGACCTCCGGGACGTCCCGCTGCTGATGGTCTGCGTGTCCAGGCCGGAGCTCACCGGGCCCGACGGCCCCTGGTTCCCGGACGACGGGGTCATCGACGTCGGCGCGCTGGTCCCGATCGACAGCGCGCGCCTCGCGATGTCGCTGGCCGGACGGAGCCACGGCGACGAGGTGGAACTCCACGACCTGGACCTGGTCGACCGGGTCGCGCTCTACAGCGCGGGCAACCCGCTCTACATCCGCCTGATGATGGACTGGCTGCGGGACGGCAGGACCCTCGACGAGGTGCCGCCGACGATCACGGCCATGGTCGGCGCGATGATCGACCGGCTGCCCGCGCCCGCCCGGCGGCTGCTGGGCGCGGCTTCCGTGATCGGCCCGGCGTTCACGCTGGAGCAGCTCGCGCTGCTGGGCGAGGAGGTGCCGGCGGCGAACGTCAACGCCCTGGCGGGGCACCGGTTGTTCCACGCGACGGCCGAGGAGGGCGGGTACCGCTTCGTGCAGCAGCCCGTGCACGAGGTCGCCTACGGCAGGCTGGAGAAGGAGCAGCGCATCACCTGGCACCGGCGCCTGGCCGAGCGCGGTTTCAACCCCGGCTTCCACCTGGAGGCCGCCACCCGACTGCTCGGGGGGCTGCGTCCGGACGACACGGAGCTTCCGGAGCTGGCCCGTCAGGCGGCCGAGGCGCTGCTGGGCGAGGGCACGGTGGCGCTCCGGCAGCGTGACGTACCGACCGCGATCGGGCTGCTCGAACGGGCGCTGATGCTGGCACCGAACGGGCCGGACGGATGCCGGTCGGTCGCGGCGATCCGGCTCAGCGACGCCCTGATGCTCTCCGGGGACACCCGGCGCGCGCTGGACGTGGCCGCGGACGGCGCGCGGCAGGGCCCCGACGGCGACGGCCAACTGCCCTGCCTGGTCCAGCGGTACCTGCTGGCGGCGCGGCTGGGCCGGGTCACCGCGCAAGACGTCGGCAAACTGCGGGCCGCGCTGGCGGGCGGTGAGCCCGACCGGTTCGCCTGGTGCCGGTTCGAGCAGGTGCGGATGCTGCTCCACCTGGACCAGGGCCGGTTCGGCGCGGCCGAGGAAGCGGCGTGCGCCGCGCTCGGGCACTCCCGGCTGATCGGTGACGCGTACGAGGAGGACCGCCTGCTCGTCGCGCTGTGCGAGATCCGGCAGTGGTCCCCGACGCCGATGGCGGAGAAGCTCTCGGGCTGTGCCGAGCTCCTCGAACGGTTCGCCGCCGACCGGTTCCTGGCGCTGCCCGCGCTGGCCGCCCGCGCCCGCTGCCTGGCCCTGACCGGGGACCGCCCGGGCGCGCGCTCGGCACTGGCCGACGCCGAGTCCGTCGTGGAGCAGCTCCGGTTGACGATGGGTCGGGTCCTGGTCGACCAGGTGGCCGGGCTGGCCGCTTCGCTGGAGGGCGGGCACGAGGAGGCCGAGGGGCGGTTCCGCCGCGCGGCGAACGCCCTCGAACAGGCCGGCTACGTACCGGTGGCGCTGACCATGCGGGTGCAGGCGGCCCGTGAGCTCGCCCGGTGCGGCCGCTCCGAGGAGTCCGCGGAGCGGATCGCCCGGCTCCTGGAGCGTCGCGAGGAGATGGACGTGCGGGGGCGGATCCTGTGCCTGTCCGCCGCCGTGCTGGCCGCCGCCGGGGAAGGCCGCGTCGACCCGGCGCGGGGCGAGGTGCTGACCTTGCTGAAGGACATCGACGACCCCTGTCTGCGCGGCGAGGTCTGCTTCGACCTGGCCCGGGCCCACCGGTGTCTGGGCGAGACGTCCGAGGCCGGGGTCCTGGCCGGGCTGGCCGCCGACAGCTACCTGGCTGTCGGCGCCACGAGCCCTCTGGAGGCGGTGCGCGAATGGATTTGAACGACGTCCCCTGGCGGCGCGAACGGATGCCGCACCTGCTGGGGATGCCCGCGTGGAGCATGTCGCCCGACGGTGATCCCGGCGAACCCGTGCCGACGGCCCTGTTCGAGGGGATCGACCCGCGCTGGGCCTGGGAGGGCGCGGACGGCGAGGGCGTACGGGTCTGTGTGCTCGACAGCGGTGTCGACCCGACGCACCCGCTGGTCGGGTCCGTGGACCGGGCGTGGCAGGTGGTGACGGCCGAGGGCCGGGCGCCGCGCGTGGAGGAGTGCGAGCCCGTCGACGGCGCCGGCCACGGGACGGCGTGCGCGGGGATCATCCGCGGCATCGCCCCCCGGGTCTCGCTCAGCTCGCTGAAGGTCCTCGGCGACGGGAGGTCCGGCAGCGCCGCCGCGCTGATCTCCGGGCTCGCCTTCGCGATCGAGGAGGGGTTCGACGTGGTCAGCATGAGCCTGTCGACGACCCGGGTCGAGTTCCGCGACCGGCTGACCGAACTGTGCGACCGCGCCTACTTCCGCCGTACGACCGTGGTGGCGGCGGCGCACAACCTGCCCATCGAGAGCTTTCCGTGGAACTTCTCGTCGGTGATCTCGGTCGCCAGCCATGCCGAGTCGGACGGCATGCGCTTCTACTACAACCCCGCGCCGCCGGTCGAGTTCCGGGCCCGGGGCGTGCGCGTGCCGGTGGCGACCCGCGGCGGCGGCACCGTGCGGGGCACCGGAAACAGCTTCGCGGCACCGCACATGGCCGGGATCGCCGCGCTGGTACTGGGCAAGCACCCGTGGCTCACGCCGTTCCAGCTCAAGAGCGTCCTCTATCACTGCGCGGCGAACGTATCGGTCCAAGGAGGCGGGGAATGAAACCCTGGTCGCACGAGGTCATGGCCACCGAGCGCCAACTGCTCCAGTCCGTGGTGGCGGTGGCCCGCTACATCTACGGGGCCGCCGCGTCCTCGGTCTTCATGGTGAGTCCCGACACCGGCGAGCTGATCTTCGCCGCGGTCGCCGGCGAGGGCGAGGAGGGCCTGGTCGGCAAGCGCTTCGAGCCCGGCACCGGCATCGCCGGCTGGGTCGCGGCCAGCGGTCAGCCGCTGATCACCGACGACGTGGCCGGGACCGAGCAGTTCGCCGGCGACGCGGCGGCCTCCACCGGGTACGTGCCCGCGAGCATCATGGCCGCACCGCTGATCGCGGACGGGGAGTGCATCGGCGTGATCGAGGTGCTGGACCGGCACGTCCACGACACGGGCTCCCCCGGCCGGGAACTCGACGACATCGAACTGCTGGGTCTGCTCGCGACGCAGGCCGCGCTCAGTCTCGCCCTGCTGCGGCGCAGCGAGCAGGCGGCGAGCGCGGTGCCGCGCATGGGCGATCTGGTGGCCCGGCTGTCGCGGCACGCGGTGCTGGACTCCTCCGACCCGCTGGCCCTGTCGCTGCTGGGCATCTCGCTGGACCTGCTGGACCGGCGGGCCGACCCCGCCCCGAAGCCGGTCTGACGGCCGCCGGAGACGGATCGCAGACGTCCCGGCGACGCGCCGGAGACGCTTGCGGAACGGGGCCCGCCTACGCTCCCGCGCATGGTCCCCACAGCCGAGGTCGAAGCGCCGTCGTTTCCCGAACTGCTGCGCCACAAGCGCGTCCAGGCCGGGCTGACCCAGCGGACGCTCGCCGACCTGTCGACGATCAGTCCGCGTACGATCCGCGCCCTGGAGTCGGGGAGGGTGAACGCGCGGATGCAGACCGTCCGCCTGCTCGCGGACGCCCTGCGGCTGGAGGGGCTGTCCCGGGAGCTGTTCGTCAACGCGGGCCTGGGCAGCGGGCGGCAGGTTCCGGCCGGGACGGATCCCTGGCTCGCGGTGCCCCGGTCGGTCAACGCCCTGCTCGGGCGGGACGTCGAGGTACGGGCGATGGTGGGCGCGTTGGCGTCGGACCACCGCCGCATGATCTCCCTGTCCGGGCTTCCGGGGGTGGGCAAGTCGAGGGTGGCGACGGAGGTCGCGGTCCGGCTGAGCGCGCGCCGCGGATGGCCGGTGCTGTGGATGGGTTCCGGCCCGGTGGACGTCGACGCTCAGGGTGCGGCGCTCGGTTCCCTGATGAAGTCGCTGCGCCTGCTGGTCGAATCGCGTGAGCAGGACGTTGCCGCGGTGTGCCGGCTCATCGGTCGCAGCGAAGTCCTGCTCGTGCTCGACGGGGTCGCCGACGCGGGCGGTCCGGTCGTCGGCGTGCAGGACCTGCTGGCCTACTGTCCGGGTCTGCGCGTGGTCAGTACGTCCCGTACGCCGTGGCACGTGGCGGGCGTCCAGGGGACGGTGGTCCCGCCACTGGCCGTGCCGGGGCCGGACTGGGAGGCGTCGCGGTCGCTGGACGTCCTCGCCCAGGTGCCCTCGGTGCGGCTGCTCGTGGACCGGCTCTCGGAGGTCCGGCCCGGGTTCGCGCTCGGCCGTGCCGAGGCCGAGGCGGTGGTACGGCTGTGCCGGAGGCTCGACGGACTGCCGGTCGCACTGGAGGCGGCGGCCGCCGGGTCCCGGGTGCTGAGCCTGCGGCAGCTCGCGGACCTGCCCGACGCCCACCTGCTCGACCTGCCGGCGGCGACACGGTCCGGCGGCTCTCCGAAGACGACCGGCCCCGAGACGATCGGGGGCCTGGTCCTGGCCGGCTTCGACCGGCTGGAACCCTCGCACCGCTCGGTCCTGCGCGAGCTCGTGGCCCGCGACGGGGCGCCCACGGTCTCCGAGGTCGCCGAGGCCCTGCGCCGGCCGCTCAACCGGGTGGTGGACCATCTGAGCACGCTGATGGGCTGCGGGTTCGTCCGAGCCTCCCACGAGGAGGCGGAGGCGCGCCTGCACCTGCCGAACCTGCTGCGGGCGGCCCTGACCCGGCAGTGACGGCGGCGCGGACGCGGACGCGTCATGCCAGGTGGGCGGCGAGGAACCGTTCGACCGCGGTGTAGTAGGCCTGGCGGTTGCCGGGCCTGGCCAGACCGTGTCCTTCGTCGGGGAACAGCAGGTACTCGTGCGCGAGCCCCTTCGCGGCGAGCGCCTCGACGATCTGCTCGGCCTCCGCCCGCGGCACCCGTACGTCGTTCGCGCCCTGGACCACCAGGACGGGGATGCGGATGTCGTCGACCCGGGACAGGGGCGAGCGTTCCCACAGCATGTCGCGCTCGGTCTCCGGATCACCGACGTGGGCGTACATGAAGGCCTGCAGCGGAGTGCGCGTGGGCGCGCCGCCCGCCAGCATGGTCAGCAGGTTCGACGGACCGCAGAGGGCTATGGCGCAGGTGAACACGTCCGGTGTGAACGCCGCTCCGGCGAGCGCGGCGTACCCTCCGTACGAGCAGCCCATGATCGCGACCCGGTCGGGGTCGATCCCGCCCTCCGCCACGAGGTGGCCGAGGGCGTCGAGCAGGTCGGTCTGCATCGCGGCGCCCCACTGCTTGGCGCCCAGGTTGCGGAAGTGCTTGCCGTAGCCCGTCGAGCCGCGGAAGTTGACCTGGACGCAGGCGTATCCGCGGTTGGCCAGCAGCTGGGCCTCCTCGTCGAAGGCGAAGGTGTGGCGGGCCCAGGGGCCGCCGTGCACGTTGACCACCGCGGGCAGGCCGCGGCGCTCGGCGCCGGGCGGCCAGGTCACGTAGCCGTGCACCGTGACCCCGTCGCGCGCGGTGAACTCGAAGGGCTCCATCCTGGAGAGCCGGTACCGCTCCAGTTCCGGCTGGTGGCTGAAGAGCCGGCGCAGGTCTCCGGCCACCCGGTCGTACACGTGGTAGAGGACGGGGCCGGCGCCGGTGACCACCGAGACGGTCCACAGCCGTCCGGAGCGGTCGGTGCGGTCGACGTAGATCTCGCCGTCGATCCCCCGCAGGGCGAGTTCGCCGCGGATCCGGCCGAGGTCCTTGCCGAACTCCTCGTCGAGGAAGACCCGTTCGTCGCGGTCCTTGGCGAACAGCACCGCCTGCGGCCTGCCGGTCAGCGGGTCCGTCTCGACCTGTTTGACGTCGTACACCGGATCCTCGGCGAGCAGGGTCCGCTCGCCTGTCGTGATGTCGACCTCGAACAGGCGGCAGGCGTTGGCCCCGATGGAGGACAGGAGGTAGCAGGTCGCCCCGTCGCGTGCGAAGCCGGTGACGCGGGTGCCCATGGCGTCCTCGTAGGGCACGTCGAGCCAGGGCGGTGCCGCGCCGTCCGGTCCTTCCGGACCGTCCGTCGGGTCCAGGAAGACGGCCGTGCCGCCGTCGGGCTTCATCCTCGTGCCGCCGCGGACCCTGAGGTCGGTGTCGATGAGCCAGCTCAGGTAGCCGGGGTTCTCCGCGATCTTGGTGAGGTCGCCCGTCACCAGGTCCAGGCCGTACACGTCGTGCAGGCCCGGCCGGTCCTTGTTCAGCCCGATCAGCATGGTGGTGGGGTGCCACCGGTTGTGCGCGAGCACGCGCGCCTGCACCCCGTCGAAGGGGGTGGCGCAGCGCTCCTCGCCGGTCACGAGGTCGACGAGGTGCACCCGCCAGCTCTCGTCGCCGTTCTCGTCGCGCAGGTAGAACAGCGTGCGGTCGTCGTGGCAGAGGCCGTACGTGCGGATGCCGCGGCCCCGGTCGTGCGTGACGGCCACGGCCTCTTCCGGCCGGTCCACCGGCGCCACCCAGACGTTCAACACGCCGTCCTCCGGCGCCAGGTAGAGCAGGCGGGTCCCGTCCGGGGAGATCTCGGGCACGAGACGGGACGGGTTGCCGAACAGGACGGAGTGCGGGATCAGCGGTACGGCTTCAGTCGTCACGGGTCTCTTCCCAGGTGGCTTGCCGGTTTCGACGCCCCGAGAACCACCACTCGGAGAGCGCGGGGAACTGCGCGACCGCCTCGTCGGTGTCGAGCGGGGGGTTCGGGTGGGCGGTCCGCCCCCGGGGGGAGGGCGTGTCCTCGGCGCCCTGTGCGGGGACCAGCGTCTGGGTGCGGAAGAGCCGGCTCATCAGCACCGGGCTGGTCAGCAGGGCCCGGGCCATCGTGGCCCGCATCCGCTGCCCCGCGGCCGACGCGGGGGCGGAGCCGGCGGGCACCGCGGCGGCCCGTGATCGGTCCTGCTCGGTCGCCATCCGCCAGGACACGTCGGCCACTTCCGCCACGGCGGCCTGGAGCGCGGGCAGTCCGGAGGGCTTCGCGCCGTGCTCCGCCCATGCCCGGTCCAGCCGCAGGGCGCTGAGCAGTGCGATGGACATCCCGTGCGAGTGGACGGGGTTCACGGCGGTCAGCGCGTCGCCGACGACGAGGAAGCCCTCGGTCCGCGGCCGCCGTTCGTAGAAGCGTCTGCGGTTCGCGGTCGCACGGAACGGCCGCACCCCGCCCAGGGGTTCGGCCGAGGCCAGGAGTTCCGCCACGACCGGTGAGCGCAGTGCGCGGGCGCAGTCGGTGAACCCCCGCTCGTCGGTCGGCGGTGTCGACTCGCGGGTGCCGGTCAGCGTGACGATCCAGCGGCCGTCCTCGATGGGGAACAGCGTCGCGCCGTGGGCCGGCCCGCCGCCCTCCGCGCTCGGGTGCAGCATGACCGCCGGGATCCCGGAGGCCAGATCGGCCGGCGCCCGGTAGATCCGGGTGGAGTAGGCGAGTCCCGGGTCGACCACCTCTTCCTCGACGCCGGGTCCGCCGATCGCGGCCAGCCACCGGCCCGCCCGCGAGCGCCGGCCCGTGGCGTCCACGACGATGTCGGCGTCGATGCGCTCGCCGGCGCCGTCCTCGCCCGCGACCACGACGCCCGTCACGCGTGAGGCGTCTCCGGCGAGTCCGAGGACCCGGGTGCCCTCCCGGACCCGCACCGCGCCGCCGGCCAGCGCCCGTCGCCGGATGACGTGGTCCATGAGCCACCGGCTGCACGAGACCAGGTGGGCGCCGGTCTCGTGCCGCCGGAACCAGCCGTCCGCGCTCAGGATCAGCGCGCCGTCCGGCAGCCCGCGCCGGTGCGCGCCCCGGCCCCGGAGCTCTTCCAAGGTCCCCGGCAGCAGGGTCTCCAGGGCCTCGGCGCCGGCCGTGACGAGCACGTGGCTGTGGTGCGCCTGCGGCACCCCCGTCCGTGCCCCCGGGCCCCGCGGGTACCGGCCGGCCTCGATCACGGTGACCTCGTCGACGTGACCGGAGAGCACCTTGGCCATGAGCACACCCGCGAAGCCTCCGCCGAGGACGACCGCCTTGGTCATGGCCGCGCGACCGGCTGGTCCGTCTCCAGGAGAAGTTCGGCCTCGACCATGGAGGTGATGAAGGCGTCGACCTCCGCACGGATCCGGGCCGTCATGACCGCGTTGTTCCCCGCGAAGACGAGGGACAGCTTCTCGCCGACCGCCGCCCGGTCGCAGTCGTCCTCCACGAGCACCCAGATCTGGGCGGCGGTCGCGTTCAGCGTGCGGAACTCGCCGGACTCCGTGTGGTAGAGCGAGATGCCGTCCGCGGTCTCCTGCCAGATGACCGCGTCACTGATGTGCAGGGACATCGCCCAGCCTCCTGTTCACCGGCATGATGGGAATGAGTTCGCCGACCTTGATCGCGGGCCTCGGGGTGGGGACGTAGGTCTTCCACTGTTCGTGGACCGCGTGCACCTCGCCGGTGGAGACCAGGCGGGGGACCGTCATCTCCAGGTCGTTGCGGGCGAGTTCCTCGCGGCTCACTCCGGTTTCCTGCCACAGCTGCGTGGTGACGCCGTGCCGCAGGATCCGGCACAGGTGCCGGCTGTTGCGGCGCAGGTCACCGGATTCCGACATGTGCGCGGCCCGGCAGCCGCCGCCGCAGTTGGCCTTGATGTAGCACTTCTCGCAGTCGGCGTGGAACTCGCCGCCGAAGACCGTGCTCCGGCGCATCGCGAAGAGGACCGGGCTCGCGAAGATCTCCGAGAGCCGCTGCTTGCGGATGTTGCCGGCGTACTCGCCCTTGCCGGTGGTGAGCTTGCACGGGTAGACGTCGCCGAGGGAGTTGACGTAGATCTCGTTGCCGCCCATCCCGCAGTTGCCCTTGACCGAGCACGGGGTGACGGGCCTCGGCCCGTCCGGCCTGAACTTGCCGGCGACCGGCGAGGTCCAGACGAGCTGCTGCACCCTCAGGTGGTCGGCCCAGCCGAAGCCGTCGTCGTCACCGGCGCCGCGGCCCAGGTCGTTGTGGTTCATCAGGCGGACGCTGTGGATCTCGATCCCGTCGAGGAAGGACGCGAAGTCCTCCAGCTCGTCGATGTTGTCCGAGGTGACGATGTGGTTGATGGCCGGGGTCACGCCCTCGGCGTTGAGCAGTTCGATCGCCCGGCGGGTCCTGGCGAACGAGCCCTTGCCGCGGGTGCGGTCGTGCGTCTCGGCCGTGCCTCCGTCGAGGCTGATGGTGACGACGTTGAACAGCTCGGCGAAGCGTTTCGCCGTGGCCTCGTTCCGGATCATCGTCGCGTTGGTGATGATGTTGGACTTCAGGCCGCTGTCGTTGGCGTGCTCGACGATCCGGAAGAGGTCCTTGCGGAGCATCGGTTCGCCGCCGGTGAAGACGAGGACCTTGGTGCCGAGTTCGGCGATCTGAGTGACCAGGTCCATCGATTCGGCGGTGTCGAGCTCACCGGGAAGGCACTTCTCGGAGGACGCGTAGCAGTACGGGCAGCGCAGGTTGCAGCCGTCGGTGATGGCGTAGTACGCGAAGCTCAGGGGCGGTTCACCGAGCTTGATCTTCGGCTTGTTGCCGTTGAAGTAGACGAGCCAGTTCAGGATGAGTTTGGCGAGGGCGCGCTCCGTCTCATCGTCCGGCTCCAGCACCGCCTGCTCCCCGCGGGCCCGCGCGACGGACAGGGCCTGGAGCACCCGGAATTCACGCCCGTCGAGGACGCACCGGGCGGCCACCTCCGGGTTGACCACGAGGTGGTCCTCGCCGTTCACGAAGTAGGTCAGGTCCTGCGGCACGTCGAACCGCGCCAGGTTCCGGACCAGGTTCCCTCGCATCCCGCCTCCTCTCTGAGCCGGCACAGGCGCGGCCCGACGCGAGCGGCCGTCGGGCCGCGCCTGTGAACTGTCGGACTAGTTCTGCGCGTGACCGGAGCCGGACCAGACGCCGCAGGCACACAGCATCGCGGCGTCCCAGCCCTCCTTCGAGGACTCGGGCGAGGACCACTCCTGGGAGTGGGCCACCACGTCGGGCAGGATCGCCGCGAGGCGGTTCTTGGTCGAGATGAGGACGGTGGTCTCCTCCTCGGTCAGGCTGCCGTAGAACTCCTCGAGTGCGGGGGCCATCGTGCCGCCGATGACACCGGCGGAACGGAGCGCCTCCAGGGAGTTGAAGCTCATGTTTCCCACCCTTCGCTGTGACGTTCGGTACGGGGACGCCACCGAGACTGCGCGTGGCGGTTCGGTGAAACAACCCCACGAATGTGGGTTGTGTCAGAGGCATGAACGGGGACATACGCGCGAGGACGGCGCCGCTCCCGGCAGCGGATCCGGTGGCCGTATACGAGCCTCGGGAACCGGCCACGCGAGGGTGTTGACGATCTCCATGCCGTGCCTCACGCTCATACCACAGCTGTTGTGAAGCTCATGTGAAGCGAACGTGGATGTCGGCACCGGAGATCACTGACACGCCCAGTCGGCGGGCCAACGGTCCGTCGGACGACCCGAGAGGTGCGATGAACCCCACAGGCTTCGGCATCGTGCACGTATCGCTGCTGCCAGGCTTCGTCTGCCGCACGGATCAGGGGGTCGCCGATCTCAGCGACATCCAGCAGCGGCTCGTCGCGGGCCTCGTGCTCGGCGACCGTCCGGTACGGCGCGGCGACCTGGCCGCACGGCTGTGGCCCGACGCCCCGCCGGCCCGGGCCGCGGCCCGATTACGGCAGACCGTGTGGCGGCTGAATCAAGCCACGTCCGGGGCGCTCTTGCGGACCACGCACACCACCATCTCCCTGGCCGACCACGTCGAGGTGGACTACAGGACGGCCGCACGACTGGTCTCGGCGGTGTCGGGAACCGCCGGCGCCGCGGTCGACGAGGACTGGCAGCCGCAGCTGTGGAGCATGTTGCGGCACCCGCTGCTGTACGGATGGGACCACGACTGGCTCGTGCCGTTCCAGGAGAAGTGGAAGCTCCAGCGCGTCCAGACGCTCGAGCGGCTCGCGGAGACGTTCCTGCAACGCCGGCAGCACGACGCCGTGCTCGAACTGGCCGACGCCGCGGCCCAGGCCGACCCGCTGCGGGAGGGACCCCGGCGCATCGCCGTCCAGTCGTGCCTGCACGTCGGCGAAGTCGCCGACGCACACCGGCGCTACCGCCACTACCGCGAGCTCCTCTTCTCCGAACTGGGCGTGGCCCCGAGCGGCGCGATCCCGCAGTTGCTGAAGCAGGACCGCGAACGCCAGCTCGCCCTCACCGCGGAGTACTGAGCGCGGAGCGCCGACCCCGGAGTGCGGAGCATGGAGCGCCGACCCCCGAGTGCGGAGCATGGAGCACCGACCCCCGAGTGCGGAGCGCCGAGTGTCGAGCGCCGGCCGGGTGGCCCGCCGCTCCGCATCACCCGTGCGGCCCCCGCGTCCGCGCCCCGACGGGACGGCACCGCCGCCCGGAGCGCACCTGGCGTCACTCCCGTCCGGGAGTAGGGTCGAGAGATGACTGATCAGGAGCTGACCTGGCGGGGCGTGGCGGCGCGGTGGGACCGGCAGCTGTTCGACCTGGTGGCCCGGCGGCACTGGCCGGGGGCCGACCGGGTGCTGCCGAGGCTCGGGCGGGCCGCGAACCACGGAGTGCTGTGGGGCGCGTCCGCCGCGGTGATCACCGTGGCCGGCTCGGCCCGGGCCCGCAGGGCCGCACTGCGCGGAGCCGCCTCGCTGGCGCTGGCGTCGGCGGCCATCAACACCGTCGGCAAGTGGACCGTGCGCCGGCCCCGGCCGCTGCTGGAGGGGGTGCCCGCCGCACGGCAGTTGGCGACCCAGCCCCGGACCACGTCGTTCCCGTCCGGGCACTCCGCGTCCGCGTTCGCGTTCACGGCCGGGCTGGCGCTGGAATCCCCCGGCTGGGGAGCGGTGCTCGTCCCCGTCGCGGTGTCCGTGGCGTTCTCCCGCGTGTACACCGGGGTGCACTACCCCTCGGACGTGGTCGCCGGGGCGGCCCTGGGGGTCGCTTCGGGGTTCCTCGTACGACGACTCGCGCGCGACGCGGAGGGGGCCCGCATCGTTCCGGGCAACGAGCGGACCGCCGCGGAGGCACCCGCGCTGCCGGACGGAGCCGGGCTCACGGTGGTGGTCAACGCCGGGTCCGGAACCGCCGCGGAGGCGGGGCTCGACGTGGTGCGCGCCCGGCTTCCCAAGGCCGAACTGGTCGAGTGCGAGGGCTCCGAGCTGCCCGCGGCACTGGCGGAGGCGGCCTCCCGGGCCACTGTGCTCGGGGTGTGCGGCGGTGACGGAACCATCGGTGCGGCCGCCGCGGCCGCACTGCGGGCGGGGGTGCCGCTGGCGGTGTTCCCCGGTGGGACGCTCAACCACTTCGCCCAGGACTTCGGCCTCACCGGCGCCGAGGACACCTGCCGCGCCCTCGCCGCGGGCCACGCGGTCCGGGTGAGCCTGGGCCGTTTCACCCCGGGCCCGGCCTCGTCCGGGGGCACACCGGGGTACTTCGTCAACACCTTCAGCATCGGCGCCTACCCGCTGCTGCTGAAGCACCGTCTGACGTGGGCGCCGCGCATCGGGAGCGCGGCCGCCGGGCTGCTGGCGGCCTGGCGGGTGCTGCGCGCGGAACACCCCGTACGGCTCCGGCTGGCCGGCCGGACCCGGAGCGTCTGGCTGCTGTTCGCGGGCAACGGCACGTACCACGGCACGGGCCCGGCCCCCCGCCGGCGCGACGGCCTGGGCGAGGGGCTGCTCGACGTGCGGCTCGCCTACGGCGGCGGCCGTCCCGGCCCCCGGCTCCTCGCGACCGCCATGGCGGGCCCGCTGACCCGGTCGCCCGTCCACACGGCCACCAGGCTGCGCACCCTGCGGATCGCGGACATCCCGAAGGGCACCGCGCTCGCCTACGACGGCGAGTACGCCCTGGCCCCGAGCGAGCTCGTTCTCGACTCCCTCCCGGACGCGCTGACCGTCTACCGCCCGCGCGCCTGACCCCCGCCCGCAATCGGACGAGCCGGCGGTGAACCGCCGGCTCGGCTCCGGGCATCGTGGAGCGACTAGTAGTAGTGGCGCCGGCCGCCCACCGTGTGTCCGACGGCACCGAGGACCCAGAGGATGAGCCCGATCACGACGAGGATGAGCCCGATGGTCCACAGGATCGAGATGCCGAGGAGCCAGCCGACGATCAACAGAATGATTCCGAGGATGATCATGTTGTTCTCCCGTCTCGCCCACCGCTCCTGCCCGGTTTCGGCGAGGGAATGCGCGCCGCGCATCCACCATGTGGCGGCGGATGCGCCCCCGTCCGAGGGACACGCCCTGTAGGTCTCGCGGGCCGGCGGGCACCCGGGGTCGACGATGGCCGGCGGCCGTACTTCGGCTGCCGGTCGCCGGGGTCCGGACGCTTGGGAGATCACGTGCACATCCTGCTCGCCGCCAGTGCCTTCAACAGCCTCACCCAGCGTGTCCACGCCGAGCTGAGGGATCACGGCCACAGCGTCACGGTCGAGCTCGTCCTCCCCGGTTCCTCCCTGTCCGAGGCCGTCAGCCGCCACCGGCCGGACCTCGTCGTGGCGCCGATGCTGAAGACGGCCGTCCCCCGTGAGGTCTGGTCGGCGCACACCTGCCTGATCGTCCATCCGGGTCCCGTGGGCGATCGGGGGCCCTCCTCGCTCGACTGGGCCGTCACCGAGGACGCGGAGCGGTGGGGCGTGACCGTCCTCCAGGCCGTCGAGGAGATGGACGCCGGCGACGTCTGGGCGTCCGTCGAATGCGCGCTCCCGCCCGTCGGCAAGAGCGACGTCTACCGCGGTGAGGTCGCCGACGCCGCGCTGGCCGCCGTCCTGCTGGCCGTCGACCGCTTCGCCTCCGGCACCCACGTCCCGCGGCGTCAGGAGACGGGCCGGGCGCGGCCCTACCTGCGCCAGGAGCAGCGCCGGATCGACTGGGCCCACGACACCACGGAGCAGGTGCTCCGCGCCCTGCGCGCCGCCGACTCGCAGCCGGGCGTCCTGGACGACCTGCCGGGCGGCCGCTGGTTCCTGCACGGCGGCCGGCGGGAGGACGGGCTCCGCGGCCGTCCCGGGGAGTTGCTGGCGACGAGGGCGGGGGCCGTCTGCCGGGCGACGGCCGACGGCGCCGTCTGGATCCCCGAACTGCGGGCCCGGCGCACGCCCTCGGGGCCGGCCCCCGTCAAGCTGCCGGCCGTCCTCGCCCTCGGCGACGCCCTGCCCCCGCTGCCCGAGGTCCCCGCGCCCGCGGAAGCCGGCCCGGAGGAGCGCGCGTGGTCGGACATCGGCTACCGCGAGGAGGGCGGGGCCGGGTTCCTGTCGTTCTCCTTCCCGGGCGGCGCGATGAGCACCGCGCACTGCCACCGGCTGCTGGCCGCCTACCGGGCGGCCTGTTCCCGCCCGACCTCGGTACTCGTCCTCGGGGGCGGCCGGGGCTTCTTCTCCAACGGCATCCACCTCGGCGTCATCGAGGCGGCCGACGACCCGGCCGCGGAGTCCTGGGCCAACATCAACGCCATGGACGACCTGGTGGAGGCCGTGCTGACCACCACCGACCGGCTCGTGGTGGCCGCCCTCGGCGGCAACGCCGCCGCCGGCGGGGCGATGCTCGCCCTGGCCGCCGACGAGGTCTGGTGCCGGGCGGGGGTGGTGCTCAACCCGCACTACCGGCTGATGGGGCTGTACGGCTCGGAGTACTGGACCTACACCCTGCCCCGCCGGGTCGGCGACGCCGCCGCGGAGCGTCTGACGGCCGAGGCCCTGCCGGTGAGCGCCGACGCCGCCCTGCGGATGGGGCTGATCGACCGTACGGTCCCCTGCGGCCCGCAGGAGTTCACGGCGCAGACGGTCCGGCTCGCGGTCCGCCTGGCGGCCTCGCCGGCCACGCAGTCCGCCATCGCCGGGAAGAAGGCGCGGCGCGACCGGGACGAGGCCGTCCGGCCGCTCGCCGCCTACCGGGAGGCGGAGCTGGCCCGGATGCGGGAGACGTTCTTCGACCCGCGGGCGCCGTACCACGCGCTGCGCCGCGCCTTCGCCCGCAAGGAGGCCCCGGACGGCACTCCTGCGCACCTGGCCCGGCCCGTGCCCGGACGGCACACGGCCCCGCGGGCCGCGCGGGGCGGGCCCGTCACTGGACCGGCCCTGCAAGACAGGGCACCGGGCCCCGCGGACTGTTAGCAAGAAGGGTGGGCCCACCCGCGCGAGCTCCCCCGGCCGCCCGGCCCGGGCCCCGACCATCCCCGCATCCGTCCCCAAGGAGCGCTCCTCATGGATGCAACAACCCCGAGCACGGTAGAGGACCCGCCGATCCACATCCTCTGGATCAACGCCGGACTGAGCTGCGACGGCGACTCGGTCTCCCTGACGGCGGCGATGCAGCCCAGCATCGAGGAGATCGTCACCGGCACGCTCCCGGGCCTGCCCAAGATCCAGGTGCACTGGCCGCTGATCGACTTCGAATGCGGCCCGGTGGGCGGCGCGGACACCTTCATCGAGTGGTTCTTCAAGGGCGAGCGGGGGGAGATCGACCCCTTCGTGCTCGTCGTGGAGGGGTCCATCCCCAACGAGAAGATCAAGCCCGAGGGCTACTGGTGCGGATTCGGCGACGACCCGGACACCGGCCAGCCCATCACCACCAGCGAGTGGATCGACCGGCTGGCGCCCAAGGCCCTCGCCGTGGTGGCGATCGGTACGTGCGCCACGTACGGCGGCATCCACGCGATGGAGGGCAACCCCACCGGCGCCATGGGCGTGCCCGACTACCTCGGCTGGAACTGGAAGTCGAAGGCCGGCATCCCGATCGTGTGCGTGCCGGGCTGCCCGATCCAGCCGGACAACTTCTCGGAGACCCTCACCTACCTGCTCTACCAGGCGGCGGGCTCCGCGCCGATGATCCCGCTCGACGACAAGCTGCGCCCGACCTGGCTGTTCGGCAACACCGTGCACGAGGGCTGCGACCGCGCCGGCTACTACGAGCAGGGCCAGTTCGCGCACACCTACGACTCCCCCAAGTGCCTGGTCAAGCTGGGCTGCTGGGGTCCCGTCGTCAAGTGCAACGTCCCCAAGCGCGGCTGGATGAACGGCATCGGCGGCTGCCCCAACGTGGGTGGCATCTGCATCGCCTGCACCATGCCCGGCTTCCCCGACAAGTTCATGCCGTTCATGGACGAGCCCCCCGGCGCCAAGGTGTCCGTCGCGGCCAGCGGCACGTACGGGGCGGTAATCCGCAAGCTCCGCTCGATCACGGCGCACACCGTGGACCAGGAGCCGAAGTGGCGCCGCACCGGCCGGAAGCTGACGACGGGCTACCGCCCGCCCTGGTGACCGGCCCGGACGCCTCACCACCCCGCTCATGAACTCCGCGCAGCACAGCAGCAAGAAGGGTCACGGCAGACAAGATGGCACCGAAGACGAACGCCGGCGGCGACGGCAGCGGCCTGGTGGAGATGGCCTGGGATCCGATCACCCGGATCGTGGGCAGTCTCGGCATTCACACGAAGATCGACTTCAAGCAGAAGCGGGTCGCGGAGTGCTACAGCACTTCCTCCGTCTTCCGCGGCTACAGCGTCTTCATGCGCGGCAAGGACCCCCGTGACGCGCACTTCATCACCAGCCGCATCTGCGGCATCTGCGGGGACAACCACGCCACGTGCTCCGTCTACGCGCAGAACATGGCCTACGGGGTGAAGCCTCCCCACCTCGCCGAGTGGATCATCAACCTCGGCGAGGCGGCGGAGTACATGTTCGACCACAACATCTTCCAGGAGAACCTGGTCGGGGTCGACTACTGCGAGAAGATGGTCCGCGAGACCAACCCGGGCGTCCTCGAACTGGCCGAACGCACCGAGGCCCCGCACGCCGGCGACCACGGCTACCGCACCATCGCCGACATCATGCGCTCCCTCAACCCCATCGAGGGCGAGTTCTACCGCGAGGCCCTCCAGGTCAGCCGCTACACGCGGGAGATGTTCTGCCTGATGGAGGGCCGCCACGTGCACCCCTCCACCCTCTACGCGGGCGGCGTCGGCACCATCGCCTCCGTCCAGCTCTTCACGGACTACACGAGCCGCCTCATGCGGTACGTGGAGTTCATGAAGCGCGTCGTCCCGCTGCACGACGACCTCTTCGACTTCTTCTACGAGGCGCTGCCCGGCTACGAGGAGGTCGGCCGGCGGCGCGTGCTGCTCGGCTGCTGGGGCGCGCTCAACGACCCCGAGTACTGCGACTTCACGTACGCCAACATGAGCAACTGGGGACGGAAGATGTTCGTCACCCCGGGTGTCGTCGTGGACGGCAAGTTGGTGACCAACGACCTCACCGACATCAACCTCGGCATCCGCATCCTGCTGGGCAGTTCGTACTACGACGACTGGGCGGGCCAGGAGAAGTTCGTCACCCACGACCCGCTCGGCAACCCGGTCGACGCCCGCCACCCGTGGAACCAGCACACCATTCCCGCCCCGCAGAAGCGGAACTTCGACGACAAGTACAGCTGGGTGATGTCGCCGCGCTGGTTCGACGGCAAGGACCACCTCGCGCTCGACACCGGCGGCGGCCCCATCGCCCGCCTGTGGTCCACCGCCCTGTCCGGGCTCGTGGACATCGGCTACGTCAAGGCCACCGGGCACAGCGTGGTCATCAACCTGCCGCGCACGATGACCAAGCCGGAGACCACCTTCGAGTGGAAGATCCCGCGGTGGAGCAACGCGCTGGAGCGCAACCGCGCCCGCACGTACTTCCAGGCGTACGCGGCCGCCGTCGCCCTGCACTGCGCCGAGAAGGGGCTGGCCGAGGTCCGCGCCGGGCGCACCCAGACCTGGGAGAAGTTCGAGGTGCCGAGCGAGTCCATCGGCGTCGGCTTCACCGAGGCCGTACGGGGCGTCCTGTCGCACCACATGGTGATCCGGGACGGCAAGATCGCCAACTACCACCCGTACCCGCCGACCCCGTGGAACGCGAGCACCCGCGACACCTTCGGCACTCCGGGACCGTACGAGGACGCCGTCCAGAACACCCCGATCTTCGAGGAGAACTCCCCGGAGAACTTCAAGGGCATCGACATCATGCGCGCCGTGCGCAGCTTCGACCCCTGTCTGCCCTGCGGCGTCCACATGTACGTCGGCGGCGGCAAGACGGTGAAGTCGATGCACGTGCCCACCGGCCTGAGCGGACTGGGCGGATGAGCGCGGCGACGGCAGGGACCCGGGAGACGGGTCTGCGGGTCGAGGAGGTCCTCGACCGGCTGGCCGGCTCCGGGGACCGGGAGGCCGCCGCGGCGGCCGAGGAACTGGTGCGCGTGCTCATGGAGTTCTACGGGTCCGGGCTGGCCCGGATCGTGGAGCGCCTCGGCGAGGACCCGGCCGGTTCCGCCGCCCTCGCCGGGCTGCTGGACGACGAGCTCGTCTCCGGTCTGCTCACCCTGCACGACCTGCACCCCGAGGACGTGCGCACCCGGATCGCCCGCGCGCTGGACGCCGTACGGGAACCGGTGGAGCAGGCCGGTTTCGAGGAGGCCACGGGCGTCCTGCGGCTGCGCTCCACGGCCTCGGCCGGGGGCTGCGGTTGCGGCAGCACCGCCGACGCGGTACGGCAGCGGGTCGAGGACGCCCTGGCCGCCTTCGCCCCCGAGGTGACCTCGGTGGAGCTGGCGCCCGCCGCCCCGCAGCCCGCGCTGCTGCAGATCGGCACCCGCCCGCAGACCCCGGCGCGCGTTCCGTGACCCCGCTCCACCCGCAGGCCGCACCCGCGCGCGGCCTGCGGCGCTTCACCGGCCCCCGGGCGCCGCGTCCGGAGACCTGCGAACTGTGCGGGGTGGCGGTGGCCGAGGACGCCCACCGCCACCTGGTGCAGACCGAGCAGCGGTCCCTGCTCTGCGCCTGCACGGCCTGCGCCCTGCTGTTCGACCGGCCGGGTACCGCCACCGGGCGGTACCGGGCCGTCCCGAACCGCTGTCTGGCGGATCCCGAGCACCCGTTGGACGAGGGCGCGTGGGAGGCGTTGCAGATCCCGGTCGGCGTCGCGTTCTTCTTCCGCAACGCCGCGCTGGACCGGCTCGTCGCCCTCTACCCGAGCCCGGCCGGGGCCACGGAGAGCGAACTCGACGCGGAGACCTGGCAGCGCGTCCTGGGAGCCGGCCGGCTGGCCGGACTCCTCGAACCCGACGTGGAGGCCCTGCTGTTGCGCCGCTCGGAGGGTCGGACCGAGTGCTACCTCGTACCGATCGACATGTGCTACGAGCTGGTGGGGCGGATGAGGCTGCTGTGGCAGGGCTTCGACGGCGGCGCGGAGGCCCGCGCCGCGTTGCAGGCCTTCTTCGAGGAGGTGCGGCGCCGGGCCGGTGTCACCTCCGCCGCCGTGTCCCCGGCGGCGGAGGGACGGCCGTGACCGACTTCGCCTTCACCTGCACCGGGGTCCGCTCCGACCCCTATGCCGCCGGCCCCACCCTCGTGTTCCGGCTCCGCGTCACCGCCACCGGGGCCGATCCCGGCGAAGCCGTCCGCGTCCACGCCCTGGCGCTGCGCTGCCAGTTGCGCATCGAACCGGCGCGGCGCGGCTACGGACCGGGCGAGGCCGCCGCACTCCACGACCTGTTCGGGGAGCGCTCCCGCTGGGGCAGTTCGCTCCAGCCCGTCCAGTTCGCGCACGTTCCGGTCATGGTCCCGAGCTTCACCGGGGAGACCGAGACCGAGGTGGCCGTGCCCTGCACGTACGACATGGACATCGCGGCGACCCGCTATTTCGACGCCCTGGAGGACGGTGAGGCGCCCCTGCTGATGCTCTTCTCCGGTACGGCGTTCACCGGCTCCGGCGGCTTCCGCGTAGAGCCGGTGCCCTGGGACCGCGAGGCCCCGATCCGGATGCCCGTGGCCGTGTGGCGGGAGATGATCGAGCAGCACTTCCCCGGCTGCGGCTGGCTGCGGCTGCCCCGCGACACCATGGCGGACCTGCTCGCCTTCCGCTCTCGCCACGCGCTGTCCTCCTGGGAGGCGACCGTACGGGCGCTGCTGGACTCCGCCGTGGACGCGCGGCCACCCACCGGGGCGGCCCCGGATCCCGCTGCCGCCGTGCCGGACCCGGTCCGGGGCGGCGGCGTACTGCAGCGCGTGATCGGGAGGCCCACGCCATGACCACCACGTCCCTGCCCGAGTCCCGCTTCGCCGTCGCCCGGCAGGTCGCCGACGCGGTCCTGTTCGAGGGGTACGTGCTGTACCCGTACCGGGCCTCGGCGGCCAAGAACCGGCTGCGCTGGCAGTTCGGCGTGCTGGTCCCGCCCGCGTGGGGCCCGGCGCACGACGAGCACTCGTTCCAGCGCACCGAGCTGATCATGGAGCCCCGCGGGGCGGCGACCCTCGCCGTCGAGCTGCGCTTCCTGCACGCGCAGCGGCGCACGGTCGAAGAGGCCCTCGGGGACGGTTCGTTCGCGGCCGTGCCCGAGCTGCACCTGCCCGACCGGGTACTGGTCCCCTGGGACGAGGGCACCGAGGAGCGCGTCGAAATGCGCGTGTCCGTAGCCGAGTTGACTGCCGGGGAGATCACCCTCGCCTTCGCCAGGCCCGCCCGTACGCAGACCGAGCCGGTCCGGGACGCCGACGGCCGCGAACGCGGCCGGCTGGTCCGGCGGACCGAACCGGTCGACGGGGTGGTGCGGCTGCACGCCACGGAACTCGACGGGCCCTACCGGGCGTTGAAGCTCACCGTCGTGGTGGAGAACACCAGCTCCTGGACTCCCGGGGAGGCGGCCTGCGCCGACCGCGACTCCGCCCTGCCCCGCTCGCTCGTCGCCTCCCACCTGCTGCTGGGCCTGAGCGCCGGTTCCTTCCTGTCGATGACCGACCCGCCCGAATGGGCCAAGGCGGCCGTCGCGGCCTGCGGGAACCGGCACACCTGGCCGGTGCTCGCCGGGGAATCCGGCCGGGCCGACGTGGTCCTCTCCTCTCCGATCATCCTGGAGGACCATCCCGCGATCGCGCCCGAGAGCGCCGGGGCCATGTACGACGCCACCGAGATCGACGAGATCCTCGCCCTGCGGACCGCCGCTCTGACCGAGCAGGAGAAGCGCGAGGCGCGCGGCACGGACGCGCGGGCCGCCGCCGTGATCGACCTGGCCGACAACATGCCCGCCGAGGTGCTGGAGCGCCTGCACGGAGCGGTCCGCGCGCTGCGGGAGATCACCGACCCCCGGCATCCCGTGCCCGCCGTCGTACCCGAATCCTTCGAGGACGACGCCGTGTTCAGGCCGGACACCCCCTGGTGGGACCCGGAGCACGCCGACGCCGCCGGCCCGGCCCCCGACCGGGTCCTGGTGGACGGGACGTCCGTGGGCCCGGGCAGCCGCGTGATCCTGCGTCCCGGCCTGCGGCGCACCGACGCGCAGGACCTGTTCCTCCAGGGCCGCACCGCCCGGGTGGAGACCGTCCTGCACGACGTCGACGGGGGCGTGCACCTCGCGGTCACCGTCGAGGGCGACCCGGGCGCCGACATCCGCCGGGAGCAGGGCCGGTTCCTGTACTTCCAGCCCGACGAGGTCACCCCCCTGGAGGACGTGTGAGCGCCCGGATCCTGGTGGCGGGCATCGGCAACGTCTTCCTCGGCGACGACGGCTTCGGCGTCGAGACCGTACGGCGGCTGTCGGTGCCCGGGAGCCGGCTGCCGGAGCACGTGGAGGTGGTGGACATCGGCGTGCGCGGTGTGCACCTGGCCTACCAGCTCCTGGACGGCTACGACACGCTGGTGCTGGTGGACGCCACCGCCCGCGGCGGCGCCCCCGGGACGCTGTACCTGATCGAGGCCGCCGAAACCGGATCGATCGCCCCGCAGGCCCCGGCGCTCGACGGGCACCAGATGTCGCCCGACGCGGTGCTGGCCCTGCTCGACACCCTGTGCGCGGGCACGGGCGGCACCCGGCCGCGGCGGATCCTCGTCGTCGGCTGCGAACCCTCCTGCCTGGAGGAGGGGATGGGCCTGAGCGACCCGGTGGCCGCCGCGGTGCCGGAGGCCGTGCGGATGGTGCTGGACCTGCTGGAGGACGACCGCACTGCGGCGCCAACCGATGCCGTCGCCAACTGAGGAGGAACCCCATGAAGAAGGTCATCGTCTTCGGCGTGGCCGCGGCCCTTGCCGCGGCGCTCGTCTCTGTCCTGCCCGACCTCAAGCGGTACATCGACATCAGTCGGAAGTGACCCCGCCCCGCCCGGCACCGGCCGGGCACCCGAACGGCTTACGGGCCGCACGGCGCGTCGGCGTGCCCGTGCGGTCCCTACGCCGTCTGCCGGTCTAATGAGGCCCGGCAGGACGGAGTCCCATGCACGAGATGTCGATCGCCATGGCCGTGGTCGGCCAGGTCGAGGAAGCCGCGCGGGCGGGCGGCGCGAGCGCGGTCACGTCGGTCCGGCTCCAGGTCGGCGAGCTGGCCGGAGTGGTGCCGGACGCGCTCGCCTTCTGTTTCGAACTGGCCTGCGCCGGAACGCTCCTGGAGGGCGCCGAGCTGGTGACGGAGCCCGTGGCGGCCCGCGCGCACTGCGGATCCTGCTCGGGCGACTGGGCCGTCGGCATGCCTCCGCGGCTGCTGTGCCCCGGCTGCGGCCTGGCCACGGAGGTCGAGCTCCGCTCCGGGCGCGAGCTGCAGATCACCGGCGTCCACTGGGAGGACGGCCCCGCCGGCCCCCCGGCCGGGCCCGTTCCGCCCGTTCCGCCCGTTCCGCCCGTCCGCGAACCGATCTCCGAGGAGCGCTGAACCATGTGCCGTGTGGTCGACCTGAAGGCGGCGGTCCTCGCCAAGAACGACTCCGCCGCGCAGCTCCTGCGCGGTGAACTCGGCGCCCGAGGAACGACGGTGGTCAACCTGCTGTCCAGCCCGGGCAGCGGGAAGACGGCGCTCCTGGAGGCCGAACTGGGCTTCGCCAGGGAGCGGGGGGTCCCGGTGGCCGCGCTGACGGCCGACCTGGCCACGGAGAACGACGCGGTACGGCTGGGGCGTTCGGGCGTACCCGTCAAGCAGGTGCTCACCGACGGGCTGTGCCACCTGGAGGCCCGGATGCTCGGGCGGCACCTGGACGGATGGCTCCCGGCCGACACCCGGCTGCTGTTCGTGGAGAACGTCGGCAACCTCGTCTGCCCGGCCTCGTACGACCTGGGGGAATCCCTGCGCGTCGTACTGGCCTCGGTGACCGAGGGCGAGGACAAGCCGCTCAAGTACCCCACGGCGTTCGGGACGGCCCACCTGGTGGTCGTGACGAAGACGGACATCGCCGGGGCCGTGGAGTTCGACGAGGCGGCCTTCCGAGCCAACGTGCAGCAGGTCAATCCCGGTGTGGAGGTGGTGTTGACCTCCGCCAAGGCGGGCGAGGGCGCGGGCGCGCTCCTGGACCGGGCGCTCGCGGTCGCCGACGGCCACCCGGTGCACGCACCGGTCATGGCACAGCAGCCCCTCCCGCACCACCATCACGACCACGAAGACCACGACCACGGGCACGACCACGAGCACGACGGCGATGACGGCCATGGCGGCCCTGACCACCACCACGGCCACGGGGCCGGTCCCGGGCACCTCCACCCCCGTCCGGCCGCGGCGCCGACCCGCTGATGGAGGCCGTGCAGCGCCGTCGGGTCCTGGTGCGCGGGGTGGTGCAGGGCGTCGGCTTCCGGCCGTACGTGTACACCCGCGCGACCGGACTCGGCCTCGCCGGGCACGTCACCAACACCCCCGAAGGCGTCGTCGCGGAGGTCGAGGGCGCTCCCGCCGCCGTGTCCGCGTTCTGCGACCGGCTCGCCGCGGACGCCCCGCCGCTGGCCGTCGTCGACGCCGTCGACCACTGCGAACTCCCCGTCGCGGGCGGCTCCGGCTTCACCATCGTCGCCTCCCGCTCCGGCGGACCGGCGCGCACGCTGGTCTCCCCCGACGTGGCCACCTGCGCCGACTGCCTGGCCGAGCTGGCGGATCCCGCCGACCGGCGCCACCGGCACCCCTTCATCACCTGCACCCACTGCGGCCCCCGCTTCACCATCGTCACCGGGCTTCCGTACGACCGGGCGCACACCACCATGGCCCGGTTCCCGATGTGCCCCGACTGCGCACGGGAGTACGCCGATCCCGCCGACCGGCGGTTCCACGCCCAGCCCGTGGCCTGCCCCGCCTGCGGGCCCCGGCTGCGCCTGCTCGCCGGGGCGCCGCCGCGCGAGGTGGAGGCGGCCGACCCGGTGTCCGGGGCCCGGCGGCTGCTGGCCGAGGGGGCGATCGTCGCGGTCAAGGGGCTCGGCGGCTACCACCTCGCCTGCGACGCCACCCTGCCCGGCGCGGTGGCCGAGCTGCGGCGCCGCAAGGCCCGCGGGGACAAACCGTTCGCCCTGATGGTCCGCGCCCTCGCCGACATCGAGTCCCTCGTGGAACTCGGCCCGGCCGAGCGGGAACTGCTCACCGGTCCCGTCCGGCCCATCGTCCTGCTGCGCCGCCGCCCGGCGGCGGACGGCCCGGCGGCCCCGCCGATCGCCGACGCCGTGGCCCCCCGCTCCCCCGACCTCGGGGTGATGCTCCCGTACACCCCCGTGCACCACCTGCTGCTCGGGCTGCCGGGCGACCCGCCCGGCCCCCGCCTGCTGGTGATGACCAGCGGCAACCTGTCGGGCGAGCCCATCGTCACGGACGACGCCGAGGCCCTGGAGCGCCTCGGGCACCTCGCCGACGCCTGGCTCACCCACGACCGCCCGATCCACGTGCCGTGCGACGACTCCGTGGTGCGGGTCTGCGACGGCGAGCCGCTGACCGTGCGCCGCTCGCGCGGCCACGCCCCGCTGCCCCTCGCGCTGCCGGCCTCCGTACCCGCGGCGCTCGCCACGGGAGGGGACCTCAAGAACGTCTTCTGCCTCGGCAAGGGCCGCAAGGCATGGCTGTCCGCGCACATCGGCGACATGGACGACCTGGCCACCCAGCAGGCCTTCGAAGGTGCCGAGCGGCAGTTGGAGTCGATCACCGGGGTGACGCCCGGGCTGCTCGCCGCCGACCGGCACCCCGGCTACCGCTCCGCGCGGTGGGCCGTGCGCAACGCGGGCGCCCGGCCCCTGGTCCGCGTACAGCACCACCACGCGCACGTCGCCTCGGCGATGGCCGAGCACGGCCTCGGCGGCGACCGGCGCGTGATCGGCATCGCCTTCGACGGCACGGGCTACGGGGACGACGGCGCGGTGTGGGGCGGCGAGACCCTGCTCGCCGACTACACCGGGTACACGCGTTTCGCGCACCTCGCCTACGTCCCCCTGCCGGGCGGCGACGCCACCGTGCGGCGCCCGTACCGGATGGCGCTGGCGCACCTGTGGGCCGCCGGCATCGACTGGTCCCCGGACCTGCCGCCCGTGCACGCCTGCCCGACCGATGAACTGCTGGTGCTGCGCCGCCAGTTGGAGCGGAACCTGAACTGCGTGCCCACCTCCGGCATGGGCCGCCTCTTCGACGCCGTGTCCTCACTGGCGGGGGTCTGCCACCACGCGGGGTACGAGGCCCAGGCCGCGATCGAGCTGGAGGCGGCCGCGATGGCGGCGGCGGACGGCGGCGGGCCCGCCTACCGGTTCGCGCTCGGCGCCCCCGAGGCGGGCACGGCCGACTCGGCCGACGCTCCCCCGCTGACCGCCGACCCGGGGCCCGTGCTGGCCGCGGTCGTGGCCGATCTGCGCGCGGGCACCCCGCCGCCGGTGATCTCGGCCCGGTTCCACGCCGCGGTCGCCGCCCTCGTCGGCGAGCTGTGCCTCGCGGCGCGCGGGCGACACGGCCTGGACACCGTCACCCTGACCGGCGGGGTCTTCGCGAACTCCGCTCTCTCGTCCGCCTGTTCCCGGCTGTTGCGGGAGCACGGCTTCACCGTACTGCGCCACCACCGGGTCCCCCCGAACGACGGGGGGCTGGCGCTCGGCCAGCTCATGGTGGCGGGCGCGACCGCGACCGCCGGCTGCGCCGACGGACACCCACAGCGAGGAGGAACCCATGTGCCTGGCGGTGCCCGGCAGAGTGATTGACATCGGGGAGCAGGACGGCACCCGGATGGCCACCGTGGACTTCGGGGGCGTGGTCAAGGAGGTGTGCCTGGAATACCTGCCGGACCTCCGGGTCGGCGAGTACGCCATCGTCCACGTCGGCTTCGCCCTCCAGCGCCTGGACGAGGAGTCGGCCAAGCAGACCCTCGACCTGTTCGCCCAGCTCGGCATGCTCCAGGAGGAGTTCGGCGACCCGTGGGAACGGGCCGCCGCGGAGGCCGGTGGTACCCCCTGGCCCTTCACCGACGACCCGGACGACGTCCCGCAGGAGGCGGCGCAGCAGTGAAGTACATCGACGAGTTCCAGGACCCCGCCCTCGCCAAGCGGCTGCTCGACGAGATCCACGCCACCGTGACCCGCCCCTGGGCGCTGATGGAGGTCTGCGGCGGCCAGACGCACACCATCATCCGGCACGGTATCGACCAACTCCTGCCCGAGCAGGTCGAATTGATCCACGGGCCGGGCTGCCCGGTGTGCGTGACGCCGCTGGAGGTCATCGACAAGGCCCTGGAGATCGCCTCCCGGCCCGAGGTGATCTTCTGCTCCTTCGGGGACATGCTCCGCGTGCCGGGGACCGGACGCGACCTCTTCCAGGTGCGCAGCGAGGGCGGCGACGTACGGGTCGTGTACTCCCCGCTCGACGCCCTGCGGATCGCCCGGCAGAACCCGGACCGCGAAGTGGTGTTCTTCGGCATCGGCTTCGAGACCACGGCGCCGCCCAACGCGATGACCGTGTACCAGGCGAAGAAGCTCGGCATCCGCAACTTCAGCCTGCTGGTGTCCCACGTCCGGGTGCCCCCGGCGATCGAGGCGATCATGACCTCGCCGAGCTGCCGGGTCCAGGGCTTCCTCGCCGCGGGGCACGTGTGCAGCGTGATGGGCACGGGCGAGTACCCCGATCTGGCCGCGCGGTACAAGGTCCCGATCGTGGTGACCGGTTTCGAGCCGCTGGACATCCTGGAGGGCGTACGGCGGGCCGTGCTCCAGCTCGAACGCGGCGAGCACACCGTCGACAACGCGTACGCCCGCGCCGTCCGCCCCGAGGGCAACCCGGCCGCGCTCGCGATGCTGGAGGACGTCTTCGAGGTCACCGACCGGGCCTGGCGCGGCATCGGCGTCATCCCCGCCAGCGGCTGGCGACTGTCGTCCCGCTACCGGGACCTCGACGCCGAACACCGCTTCTCGGTGACCGACATCGCCACGCGGGAGCCCGCCGAGTGCCGCGCCGGCGAGGTGCTCCAGGGCCTGCTCAAGCCGCACGAGTGCGAGGCCTTCGGCACCACCTGCACCCCGCGCACCCCGCTCGGCGCCACGATGGTCTCCAGCGAGGGCGCGTGCGCCGCGTACTACCTCTACCGGCGCCTGGACATCCCGAACGCCGCGAAGGCCCCGCTGGAGGCGAACCCCGTTGTCTGAGACCGCACTCGACGTCACCGGCTGGACCTGTCCGGCCCCCCTGCGCGACCGGCCCCGCGTGGTGATGGGCCACGGGGGCGGCGGCGCGCTCTCCGCCGAGCTGGTCGAGCACGTCTTCGCGCCCGCCTACGGAGGGGAGGTGCTCGGCCGGCTCGGGGACGCGGCCGCGCTGACCCTCGGCGGGGCCCGGCTGGCCTTCTCGACCGATTCGTACGTGGTGCGCCCGCTGTTCTTCCCCGGCGGCAGCATCGGCGACCTCGCGGTCAACGGCACGGTCAACGACCTGGCGATGAGCGGGGCCCGGGCCGCGTACCTGTCCTGCGGGTTCATCCTGGAGGAGGGCGTCGAGATGGCCACGGTGGCGCGCGTGGCCGGGGCGTTGGGCGCCGCCGCCCGCGCCGCCGGCGTCGAGGTGGCGACCGGCGACACCAAGGTCGTGGAGGCGGGCCACGGCGACGGGATCTACGTCAACACCGCGGGCATCGGCCTGATCCCGGACGGGGTGGACCTGCGCCCGCAGCGGGTCGTGCCGGGCGATGTCGTCATCGTCAGCGGTGAGATCGGCCTGCACGGCGTGGCGATCATGAGCGTCCGCGAGGGGCTCGGCTTCGGCGTGGAGATCGAGAGCGACTGCGCGGCGCTGGGCGGCCTCGTCCAGGCGATGCTCGCGGTCACGCCCGACCTCCACGTGCTGCGCGACCCCACCCGCGGGGGGCTCGCCGCCTCCCTCTGCGAGATCGCGGCCGCCTCGGGGACCGGGGTCGTCGTCCAGGAGGGCCGGGTCCCGGTCCCGGAACCCGTCCGCAACGCCTGCGCGATCCTCGGCCTGGACCCGTTCTACGTGGCCAACGAGGGCAAGCTGGTCGCCTTCGTACCCCGCGAGCACGCGGACGCCGTCCTCGACGCGATGCGCGCCCACCCGCTGGGCCGGCACGCGGCCGTGATCGGCGAGGCGGTCGAGGCCCACCCCGGCATGGTCGTGGCGCGGACGGGGCTCGGCGGGACGCGCGTGGTCGACCTGCCGATCGGGGAACAGCTGCCGCGGATCTGCTGACGCCCGCCGTCCGGCCCGGAGCGCCGGCCGACCGGCGGGGCGGCACCCTGCGGGGCTGTTCCCCTACCCGCCCTTCCTCCGTTCCCCTGGGCTCCGCCCCGGACCCCGGTCCTCAAACGCCGGACGGGCTGGAAAGTCCGGCCCCGCCGGCGTTTGAGGCGCGGGGTCCGGGGCGGAGCCCCGGCAACGGCGCTCAGCCGATGGTCAGCACGACCGGGCCGCCCCGCGGGTCGACCGCGGTCGTCCACGCCGGCGGCAGGCGCAGGGAGTGGGACGCGGAGACCCGGTCCATCACCCGTCGCCGCCACAGCTGTCGGCCATCCTGGCTCACCGTCACCACGGGGGCGGTCAGCGGCTCCCCGCTACGCAGCAGCAGCGGCCGCGTGGCGGCGGTGACCCGGTTCGGCATCACCCACAAGAGCGGGGCCCGGACCTCCAGCCGCGGGCCGGGCTGCGGCCAGGGGGCGCCGGCCAGGTGGGCCAGGACCGGGTCGGCCGCGGCGGCGCCCTCCGCCGCCGCGGTGGCCGCGCTCTCGATGCCGTGGAGGGCGTTGCCCACGGCGAAGACGCCCGGCCGCGCCGTGCGGAAGGAGGCGTCCACGCCGGGGCCCCTGGTGCCGGGGTCGAGCGGGACGCCGCCGCGGCGGGCCAGCTCGTGGTCGGGGATCCAGTCGCCGGTGAAGACCACGGTGTCGCAGGCGAGGACCCCGGACCGGCCGTCCCGGTGGCGGACGGCGACCCCGGTCAGCCGGCCCCGGCCGCGCAGTTCGCCGACCGTGGTCTCGGTGAGCAGCGGGACGCCCGGCACGGCGGTGGCGCGCGGGTGCTCGGTGACCATGGCCACCACGTCCGTGCCGGCCCGGCGCAGCGTGCCCACGGCGTGGCGGGCGACCGGCTCGGCGCCGACCACCACGGCCCGCCGCCCGACGGGCAGGCCGTAGTGGTGGACCGACTGCAGGAGCTCGCCGGTGGTCAGCACCCCCTGCGGGCGGGAGCCCGGCACCAGCCGGGCGCTGCGGGGGCGTTCCCGGGCGCCCGTGGCCAGGACGACGGCCCGGGCCGTGATCCGCTCCAGGCCCGCCGGGCTGGTGGTCTCCAGGGTGAGCGGGCCGGCCCAGCCGGTGGCGGTGACCCCGGTGCGGAGCGCGGCCCCGGCGGCGAGCGCGGTCCGCGCGGACCCGCGCGCGTACTCGGGACCCCGCAGCCAGGGGCGCGGGGGCCGGCCGAAGCCGCCGTGGTGGAGGTGGCGCGGCATGCCACCCGCCTCCGGCTCGCGTTCCAGGACCTCGACGCGTCCGGCGCCGGCACCCGCCAGCCGGGTGGCCAGGGCGAGCCCGGCGGGGCCGGCGCCGACGACCAGTACGTCGACGGTTCGGTCCGTACGGTTCACGCGCGTCCCTCCTCGAACAGCGCGCGGACGGCGGCCCCGCAGTGGAAGCCCTGGCAGCGGCCGCCCCTGGCGCGCGTGCGCCGGCGCAGGCCGTCCGGTGACCCGGGCGGGACGGTCGCGGCGAGCGCGTCGCGGATCTCCCCGCGGGTCACGCGCTCGCAGTGGCAGACGATGCGGCCGTACTCCGGGTCCGCCGCGATCATCGCGGCGTCCTGGTAGGGCCGGGGGAAGGCTTCGCCGAGGTTCGGCATCCGCACCGGCTCCAACTCCCGTGCGCCTGCAACCGGCAGGCCGCCTTCGGCGAGCAGCTCCACCACGTGGGCGGCGATCGCCATCGAGGCGGTCAGCCCGGTGGAGCGGATCCCGCCCACGGTCACGTACCGCTGCCCGGGGTGGGCCCGGATGGCGTAGTCCTCCTGCCCGGTGGCCGCGCGCAGCCCCGCGTACACGGCGGTGACCTCCTCGTCCAGGAGCGCCGGCAGGATCCGCCGGCCCTTCTCCCGCAGCAGCGCGAGGCCGTCGGCCGTCGACCCGGTGGCCGTCTTGTCCTCCAGGTCCTCGGCGGTCGGCCCGAGCATCACGTTCCCGTACACGGTCGGTGCGACCAGCACTCCCTTGCCCCGCTCGTCCGGCACGGGCAGCAGGATGTGGCGTACGAGGCCGCGGGCGAGCTCGTCGAAGACGATCAGCTGGCCGCGCCGGGGCGTCACGGTGAAGTCCTCGTGGCCCAGGAGCCGGTCGATCTCGTCGGCGTACAGGCCCGCCGCGTTGACCAGGTACCGGGTGCGCAGGGGGCCCCGGCCGGTGGCCAGCACGTGCGGTTCACCGGGCGCGACCGACCGCACCGGGCAGTTCAGGTGCAGGTCGACACCGGCCCGCACGGCCTGCGTCGCGTAGGCGAGGGTGGTCGTCCAGGGGCAGATGACGGCTTCGTCCGGCACGTGGAGGGCCCCCAGTACGCCGGGCCCGAGCTCCGGTTCGCGGGCCCGTACCTCGTCGGCCGCGAGGATCCGGGCCGACCGGTAGCCGTTGGCCACGGCCTTGTCGGCCAGCCCCGGGAGGGCGGCGAGCTGCCGCTCGTTCCAGGCGACGAGCAGGGCACCGAGCGGTTCCACCGGGATACCGCTGTCGGCCGCGTACGAGGCGAGCAGCCGCTGTCCCTCCCGGACGAGCCGGGACTCCAGGGATCCGGGCACCGCGTCGAAGCCGGTGTGCAGGATGGCGGTGTTGGCCTTGGAAGTGCCGTTGCCGACGTCGTCGGACGCGTCGACCAGGGCGATCCGCAGGGGGAGCCGGGCCAGTTCGCGGGCGATGGCCGAGCCGACCACGCCGGCGCCGACGACCGTCACGTCGTACGGGGATGTGCCGGGCAGCGGTCCCCGGGTGGTGACGGTCATGCCGGGCCGTCGAGCAGGGCGGACACGGCCGTCCGGAAGCGGGCTCGGCGCTCCGCGGCCTGTGCGGAGCCGGCGTTCGGCTCGTACACGGCGGAGGGCTTCCACTCGGGGACGGCCTCGGCGACGGTGAGCGAGGGGTCGAGCCCGAGCCGGGCGACCGCGCCGACGCCGAGGGCGGTGGCGTCCGGCAGCGCCGACACCTCGACGGGTATCTGCAACAGGTCGGCCTGTGCCTGCATGAGCAGGGCGGAGCGGGTCAGTCCGCCGTCGACGCGCAGGGCGGCCAGGGGCGCGCCCAGGTCGGCGGCGGCCGCGTCCGCGAGCTCGGCGACCTGCGCGGCGATGCCGTCGCACAAGGCGCGCACGAGGTGCCCGGCGGTCGTGTCGAGGCCGAGGCCGGTGACGGAACCCCGCAGGTCGCCCCGCCACCAGGGGGCGGCGAGCCCGGCGAGCGCGGGGACGAAGGTGACGCCGCCGGCGTCCGGGGCGGTCGCTCCCACGGTGTCGAGTTCGTGGGCGCCGGAGATCACGCCGAGGTCGGTGAGCCAGCGGACGGCGGACGCGGCCGTGTAGACCTGCCCGTCCAGGCAGTAGCTGGTCTCCCCGCCGAGCCGCCAGGCGACGCAGCCGACCAGTCCGGTGGTGCTGCGGCGGGGGCGCGGGCCGGTCTGCGCGAGGAGGAACGCCCCGGTGCCGTAAGTGCACTTGGCGGTGCCGGGCTCGGTGACGCGCTGGGCGAGCAGGGCGGCCTGCTGGTCGACGAGCAGGCCGGTCAGCGGGAGCGGGGGGCCGAACGCGGTCGTGGTGCCGATGTGCGCGTCGGCGTCGACGACTTCGGGCAGCCGCTCGCCGGTGAGGCCGAAGACGTCGAGCGCGGCGGGCGACCAGTCGACGGTGTCGAGGTCGAGGAGCTGGGTGCGGCCCGCGGTGGCCGCGTCGGTGACGAAGGCGCCGGTGAGCCGGTGCACCAGCCATGCGTCGCTGGTCGTCACCACGCCCTGCCGGGTCAGGCCACGGCGTATCCAGGCCATCTTCGGCGCGGCGAAGTACGGGTCGAGCGGCAGGCCCGTCCGCTCCCGCAAGAGTGCGGCGTGCGGGGCGAGTTCCGTGCACAGCCCCTCGGCGCGGCGGTCCTGCCAGACGATCGCGTCGGTCAGCGGCTCACCGCTCGCCGGGTCCCAGGCGAGTACGGTCTCGCCCTGGTTGGCCAGGCCGACCGCCACCACCGGCTCGCCGGCCGCCGCCAGGGCGGCGCGGCCCGCGTCGACGACCGAGTCCAGCAGCTCACGGGGGTCGACCTCGACCCGGCCGCCCGGCAGGTAGGCGGGCCGCACGGGAGCGGAGGCGGAGCCGATGACTCCTCGGTCGGGACAGATGACGAGGGCCTTCGTTCCCGACGTTCCCTGGTCCACAGCGAGCACAGGGCCCGTCATCTCGACTCCGTCCCTCATGTCCACCGGCTCGTCCGTCGGCCTGTCCGTCGGCTGCCCGTCGGCTGTCCGTCGGTCGGAAGACTTCACCAGGGGGACGCCGGCCGTCAAGATCGGCACGGACCGTCCACGGAACGACTGACGAGATCTCACATGCTGGATGTGGCTTGATAGTTGCATTCCGAAAAGAACCGTGATGCGAACGCGCAATGTCGCTCTATAGTGATCGCCGATTACCCGGCGCGACGGCACTTTGCGATGCGAGGACCCATGACCACCACCGACGCAAGACGCGCCCGCCCCCGCCACCCGTCGACCGGGACGAGGTGATGGCGGGCAGCGACTTCCGGCCCGTCTACCATCCCGCGGGCCACGACAACGAGCTCCGTGTCGCCGTGCAGGACCTGCGCACCGGCCGCTGGGTGTCGATGGCCCAGTTACTGGACCGGACGGACGGCTGGGGTCTGTGGACCCAGCGCACCCAGGTGCTCGCCGCCGTCGCCGCCGGTTCGGACGTGGTCCAGGCGTGGCGCGCCGAGGAACCCCGCAGCGTCGCCGCCTCCGTCATGCACACCCGTGTCGCCGTCGAACGCGCCGTCCGGGCCCACCGCGCACGGCACCCCCGCACCCACCAACTGTGGCAGGAGGCGTGGCTGGCCTGCCGGGACGCCGCCGAGATCAGCCCCGACGACCCCGTGCCCTGGGTCTGCCTGCTCGCCCTCGCCCTCCTCGACGACCAGCGGTCGATGGACGAGCACCGGCTCGCGCCGCCCGTCCTGATGCTGCCCCCCGGCCCCTGGGGCATCCTCGCGCAGGCCGACAAGCGCGACCCGCACAACCGCGAGGCGTACCACCGGATGCTCCAGTTCGTGTGCACGGGCACCCCCGGACCGCTCACGGAAGCCGCCAACTTCGTGCAATGGGCGGCCGATTCCGCGCCGACCGGGTCCGCCGTCCACGCCCTGCCGCTCTATCTGAACGTCGAGCGCTACCGCCGTGAACGCGGCCAGGAGAAGGCACTCGACCTCCACTGGGTGAGCGACGGCGCGCTCCGTGACGCCGGGCACGCACTGGACACCTGGTTCCGCCACGCCGATCTGCGCCGTGCCTCGCCGCTCGACCTGAACCATCTCGCCCACGCCCTGTGGGGAGCCAACCGGTTCGGCGAGGCGACCCAGGTCTTCGACGCGGTCGGCCGGTACTGGACCACCCTGCCGTGGGCCTACCGGACCCGCGACCCGGCCGACCAGGAACTGGCCGCGGAGGTCTTCCTGCGGGCCAGGTCCCGCAGCCTGGCCGACCGCGGCTGATCCTCCCTCCCGCGGCCCGCTCGCCGCGGCCCCGACACCCCCACCCCCCGCTCATCGTCCCCGCGTTCCACGAACCCCCCGGAGGTACCCCGCCATGTCCAGAACCGCGCCGACCGTCCGCCAGGACAGCGTGGCCCCACCCCGGCACGACGAGGAGGAACGGCTCAGGGAGCTCGGCTACCAGCCCGTCCTCGCCCGCCGGATGGGCGGCTTCGGCAACTTCGCCATCAGCTTCTCCGTCATATCCGTCCTGTCCGGCTGCATGACCCTCTACGGCTTCGGCCTGGGCACCGGCGGTCCGGCCGTGATGCTGTGGGGCTGGGCCGGCGTCGGTCTCTTCGTGCTCTGCGTGGGTCTCGCCCTCGCCGAGGTGACCAGCGCCTACCCCACCTCCGGGGCGCTCTACTACATGGCCGACCGGCTCGGCGGACGCCGCTGGGGCTGGTACACGGGCTGGCTCAACCTGCTCGGCCTGCTCGGCGCCATCGCCGGCATCGACTACGGCGCCGCCCTGTTCACCGGCGCCTTCCTCAACCTCCAGTTCGGCTTCGTGCCCACCCCGGGAACGACCTTCCTGATCTTCCTGGCCATCCTGCTGCTGCACGCCGTGCTCAACCTCTTCGGCGTCCGCCTCGTCAGCGTCCTGAACTCCGTCAGCGTCTGGTGGCACCTCGGCGGCGTCGCGCTCATCGTCGGCGCCCTGGCCTTCGTCCCCGACCACCACCAGTCGGCCTCGTTCGTCTTCACCGAGTTCGTCAACGACACCGGCTGGGCGAACCCGTTCTACGTGGCCGCGGTCGGCCTGCTGCTCGCCCAGTACACCTTCTCCGGCTACGACGCCTCCGCGCACCTGTCGGAGGAAACCTCGAACGCCTCGGTGGCCGCCGCCAAGGGCATCGTCCGCTCCATCTGGGCCTCGTGGCTGGCCGGGTTCGCGCTGCTGGCGGGCCTCACCTTCGCCATCCAGGACTACGCGGCCGTCGCGGGCACCGCCACCGGTGTCCCGCCGGCGCAGATCTTCCTCGACGCCCTGGGTGCCGGGGGCGCCAAGGCCCTGCTGCTCGTCGTGATCGTCGCGCAGCTCTTCTGCGGCAACGCCGAGGTCGCCGCCGCCAGCCGGATGGTCTTCGCGTTCAGCCGTGACAACGCGCTGCCCGGCTCCGCCCTGTGGCGCAAGGTCAGCGGCCGCACCCAGACGCCGGTCCCGGCCGTGTGGCTCGCGGTCGCCGTCGCGGGCGTCCTGGCGCTGCCCTCGCTCTACTCCGCCACCGCCTACGGGGCCGTGACCGCGATCAACGTCATCGGCATCACCCCGGCCTACGCCATCCCGATCTACCTGCGCCTGCGCGCCGGCGACCGCTTCCGGCCCGGCCCGTGGAGCCTGGGCCGCTGGAGCAAGCCGATCGGCTGGATCGCCGTCGTCTGGGTCGCCGTCGTCACCGTCCTGTTCTGCCTGCCGCAGAAGTCGCCGGTCACCATCGACACCATGAACTACGCGGTGATCGCCCTGGCAGTGGTCCTGCTCCTTGCCAGCGCGTGGTGGTACGTCGCCCGGCGCTCGTACGGGACCCCGGCCGCGTACGGCAACGCCCGTGAGCAGGCCGAGATCGCCGAAGGCATCGTCTGAGCACCCCGCGCCGGGCGCGGCGCCCCCCCGCGGGCGCCCCCCCCCCCGGGGGGTTGTGCACCCCCGCCCAAGTACAACCCGGAGGACAAATACGC